>DAONDQ010000010.1:0-48756 GCA_035402645.1 Candidatus Cloacimonadota bacterium
AGTTGGGTTTCCTCTTGAATCAAGGATTTCTCTTGCATTCAAGTTAATGATCTCTGACATTATTCCTCCATATAGGGATTATGATTAAGGATTGGATTTAAATAGCTGCTCCATCATCTTGATTGAACCCAGCATTGCTGAAGCTTCATAAGGTACAACCACAGTCTTGTCACCTTTCTGGACAATATCGTTGAAGGCGATGATGTATTTAAGAGCCAGCATATACTGTGCAGGATCGGTCTTGGTTGTTGAAACAGCCTCGGCAATCATCTGGATGGAACGCTTTTCAGCATCTGCGACAAGCAGCTTGGCTTCGGCTTCACCCTGAGCGCGGTTGATCTTTGCCTGTCTATCACCATCGGCAACACGTACCTGGTATTCTCTTTCACCATCTGCTTCCAGGATACGGGCACGCTTATCTCGCTCTGCACGCATCTGTTTTTCCATGGCAGACTGGATCTCCTTGGGTGGAAGGATATCCTGAAGTTCGACACGATTGACTTTCACGCCCCATTTATCTGTGGCTTCATCGAGTATGTTTCTCAACTTGGTATTGATTGTATCTCTTGATATCAGGCACTTATCCAGTTCCATTTCACCAATGACATTACGAAGCGTTGTCTGAGTGAGCTTTTCAATGGCATCGGGAAGATTGCCTATCTCATATACCGCTTTATAAGGGTCTGTGATCTGGAAATACAGAAGCGCATTGATAGCGATGGTAACATTATCACTTGTGATCACATTCTGACGTGGAAAATCATACACTGTTTCCCTCAGATCGATACGATTCTCAACACGCATCACAACCATGGCATTCCCACGAATATCATTACGAATGTAACGCCAATGAATGGGACGCGGACGATCGAAGATGGGAACGATCAAATGCAAGCCGCTTGTCAAAGTGACATGATATCTTCCTAATCTTTCGATAATAACGACTTCTGCCTGTCGGACAATGATCAAACCCCTTGAAATAATGGAGATGATCAATATAACGAATACTACTAATAAGACTGCGAGTGTCATGATTCATCCTTTTTGATTTCTACGATCACCTTATTGCCATCGAGAGCAACAACGACGACCTGAGTACCGGTAGCCAATGGTTCGCCGGTTTGTGATATTGCTGACCATTCTTCCCCGCCGAGTTTCACATGCCCACGACCGGATGCGGGAATATTGGTTGTGACGATGCCTGTTTGGCCAACAAGTGCGTAAACATTGGTTGGCTTTGAAGGTCCCGAAATCACTTTCTTCCCGAGTTTTTTCATACTGAGGAAAGTGATTATGCTGACCACACCAAATATGATGATCTGCAGCACAATGAAGTTAGAAATCAAATGATGAGAAGCCAGGATACCTGTGATTATCGCTGCAATTCCTATGCTCAGGAAAAAGAATGCAGGATAGAATATCTCGATAATGACACAGATAATTCCCGCTGCCACCCAATACATCCAAGGTGAGAATGCACCCATATTAATCCTCCCGATTATTTAGGAGTGTTATCGTCTTCTCCGTCAGCATCCTTGGGGATGTTACCCTTATAAATTCTCTTTATCTTGCGTTTACGATTAGAACCTGAACTGTATCCATAACCATAGCCGTACCTTCCTCCACCATAGCGATATGAACCGGAACTACTCGTTCCTTTCACACCCATGACAGACAGGAATACGACAAGCAAGCGTGAACCATAATATGCACCAACAGCAATTGCTGTGTAGAGGAGCACATACAGGAATCCCTGCTGGAAGAATGAAAGCAGGCTGGAAACCAGATTGGCTCTCTGCGAAGATTCATCCGTTAGAATCAGGTAAATAAGGCTCATATTCCTGTTATGTTCACGGGTCAGCAGACTGTTGGTCAAACTATCGATCGTTGCCTGCAATTCCTTGATACGTGTAATTTTATAGTCTGATGCTTCCCTTCTCTTGGAAATATCTTCCATGAGTTGCTGTTTGATCAGTTTGAAATCAGCGAGTTTGCTGTCGAGGTTCGGATCAGTTTCTGTAACACTTGTGATTTCCTTGGCTATGATCACTTTCCCGACCTTGCCGGCTTCAAGGATAAAATAATTCTTCATATTTGAAGGGATTTCAAGAAGATATACTTCCTGGTTACCAATGACTTCATGATAATTATGTATGATCTGTCTCATCTGAAGCAATTTGGCAAATTCGGCTCTGTTTCGCTGAAGATCAACGACACTCATCTGGACTTTGAGTTTGGAATTATTGTCAGAGTAATCAAACACATGTTCTACTCTGCTGAAGTCTTCTCTACCGTCATACGGAGAAATGACACCACGATTATTCCAATAAGCCGTTAAAAAAGCGAAAACGAAAATCAATGCTGCTACACCGTTCTTAGTCCTTTTTGTCAGGGCCACTGTCAGTCCCTCCCCTTATTTTTATTGAGTAATTCACTGGCATGTTGGAGAGCAGTATCTGTTGTCAATCCGGAAAGCATTCGGGCAATTTCATGCACCCTGTTTTCCGGAGACAGTAATTCCACATACATCTCCGTTCGATCGATTCCTGCCTTTTTCTCAATCGCATACTGGTGGTTTCCAGCAGCGGCAATTTGAGGCAGATGAGTGATACATAATACTTGATGGTATTTGGATATGGAACGAATGAAACCTGCCAGGCTATCCGCAGTTTTTCCCCCAATACCAGAATCTATCTCATCAAATACGATCACTCTTTTTTCAAGTTTATCCGACAATATCTTCTTGATTGCCAAAAGCAAACGTGATAGTTCACCGCCGGATACAGCATTTTTTAACAACTGAATGGGACTTCCCCGATTTGCAGAAAAATAGAAATCTATGCCATCCTGCCCTTTATCGTTGTAATGGGATAAGTCGCCATGTGTTTTGTCACCAATATATTGTTTTTTGTCAAATTGTATTTCTAATTTACCCTCAGGAATTGCAAGTAGATGGATATTTTCCTCTACGAGCTGAGCAAAACCAATTGCAGTTTTCTTTCTGGAATCAGTCAATTCATCTGCTATTTCCTTCAGTTGTCGGGCATTTGCCGAAATGGTATCTTCCATCTTTGCGATCTGATCCTGATTGGATTGATGATCCTTCAGTTTTTCGGATATTTCACCAAGATATGAAATCAATTCCTCGACTTTCTGAACCCTGTATTTTGATTTCAGACGATTAATCTCATTCCATCGCTGTTCCACATCCGCCAAGCGTTGGTCATCAACCTGCACAGCATCCTGCAGCATTCTTAATTCATGAATCGCATCATCCAGGTATCCCAGGCTTTCCTTCAGTTGCTGCACTGCATTTGCAATGTGCACATGATCCTCTGCATAATGAGATAATCTCGACACATAAGCGTTTAATTCATCATATGCAGCCTGATCACCTTCATAGAGGAAATGCAAGCCCTCACTGGTCAACTGCTTGATTTCACCTGCATGTGTTAGAATATTCAATTCCTTCTGCAGTTCATCATCCTCATTTGGCAACAGACGTGCTTCTTCCAGTTCATCCTTTTGAAAACTGAATAACTCCATTTTTTCATGAATGGATTTCTCTTCCTCTTTCAATCTGTTCAGTTCCTGGATCTGGTTCAATAAAGCATGATATGAATTCCTAAACGTCTCCCTCTGTCCCATCAGATTCCCGAATTCATCCAGCAGATCGAGCTGATAGGAACGGAGAAGTAATTGCTGATGCTCGTTCTGACTATGGAAATCAAGAAGTTCGTCCCCAAAGTCTTTTAATGTACTATTTGTTACCTTTCTCCCATTGAGAAAGCAAGTTGTTTTCCCATTTGTGCTGATTTCTTTTGCCAGAATCAGTTCTTCTTCATCTTCCAGGGCATATTCTTCCAATAAATGAAGCAACCCTTTCTGGTTTTTCTCGATCGTGAATTCTGCTTCAAGATATATTGGCTGGTGTTCATCAAAAGCCTGGTTCTGCCTCACAGTTCCGCCGAGAATCAGGTTGAGCGCACCCACAAGTATGGACTTGCCGGCACCTGTCTCTCCGGTAATGACTTGCAAGCCATCCCTGAACTCGAGTTCAAGTTCAGAGACCAGGATGAAGTTCTTTAACTTCAGTTTTCGAATCATAGCCTACCCATATGCATTTTTTTCCTGAGAATTTGATAGAATGTCTGTTTGGACAACTTCACGAAACCGATTCTCTGCTTGGCAGCAGTAACGAATACCTCGTCACCCATTTCCAACTCATGGATATTTTGTCCGTCGATCTGGAGAACAGCATTCTGGTACAAATCCTTCATCTTGAAACTCAAAGTATCACTTGCCGGAAAAACAATGGGACGGGTTGCCAGAATATGAGGATTGAGCGGGCTTACCACGATGGCGTCCATGACTGGTGAAAGGATGGGACCACCGGCAGAAAGTGAATACGCAGTAGAACCTGTGGGAGATGAAGCCACGATGCCATCGCAGCGGGCATCGATAACCAGCCTGCGATTGGACTTAACTCGAATCTCGATCAGTCTCGGGGTATTTGCCTTATAAATCACGGCATCGTTGAGAGCCAGTCCTGAGACAATCACTTCCCCTTTTCTCTTCAATTCGATATCCAAAAGCATCCTGGTCTGAATTTTATAATGATTCTTAAATAAGGATTCCAGTGATTTCTGCACATCATTTAGGTCACTCTCGGAGAGAAAGCCCAGATTCCCAAGATTGATGCCCAATATGGGAGCACCTGTATCCAATGCCATCTGCTTGGCACGCATGATCGTTCCATCTCCACCAAAGACAAGTATGCAATCCAACATGGGTTTTTTCCTTGCCAGATCACGGTCGCATTTTACGAATTCAGGTAGAATCTGCTGTTGCTCTTTTATTCCGTAAAAATGGATTTCATTCTTCGCATGCATTGCCTGAAGGATGTCATTGACCTTGTTTCTATGTGCCAGGTTCGGATTCAGATATACGCCGAAGTTCTTCATCGTATCCTTCTTTTAGAGTGATTCATAGATTCTTTGGTAGGATTCATACCGATCATAGGGTATTTCACCATACTCGACTGCAGACTGAATCGCGCATCCTTCTTCATGGAAATGCGTGCAGTCGGGAAACTTGCATTGCAGCCGAAGCTCCTCAAACCCGGGAAATATCTCAGGGATCATGGACTTGTCTTCACGATGAAGATTGACGGTCTTCAGTCCTGGAGTATCCACCAGGTGACCACCAAAATCCCAGTCCAGCATGATCGCTTGTGTGGTGGTATGCTTGCCCTTCTCATTGAACGAGCTTATCTCGCCTATCTTCAATGCCAGTGAAGGCTGTATCGCATTGATAAGTGTGGACTTCCCCACTCCTGACTGTCCTGAAAAAATGGAATCCTTATCTTTCAGAAAATTCCTCAGTTGCTCGATTCCTTCTCCAGTCTCTGCAGAAGCATACACTACCGGAATTCCGCATTTTTCATAATAGGAGCATGCGTGCCTGATCTCTGCAGGATCATCGACAAGATCCATCTTGTTCACGCAGATGATTGCATCAAGGTTTTGAATCTGTGCAATACACAGGTATCTGTCAATCAGTCCCGGTTTGAAGATCGGCATCTTTGCCGAACTGATGATAATGATCTGATCTATATTCGAAGCCAGGATGATCTCCGTTTGGAAACTCCCTTCCGAATAACGGCTAAGTCTGTTCCGCCTGGGCAGTATTTCTTCAATTCTTGGGTGGTCGGCATTACCAACATCGACCTGAACCCAGTCACCAACAGCGGCAAGTACCCGTGTTTCAAAACGGAACTGTTTCAATCTCCCGCTGATGGAGCAGGGAACTTTCCTATCATGTAATTGCACAATGCAACTATAATTGGATTTTACTTCAACAATCCTGCCCTTTTCGAGCACAAGTGCATTTTTGAAGGACTTTGTCCCATGATCAACAGAACGATGTGAGCTCTTTCGATCATGGTCATATTCTGTATTATCCAACATATCCAGGTCACCGATATCAACATTCATCAATCTCGGTGCTGTTCTGGAATGCTGTTTCTTGTCCTTCTTTTTCTGCATATGCAACCCTTGTGTCTATCCGTTGAAGACAGGAACCAGTGATTTGAACAATTCACTGTTCTCGTTGATCTTCTTTTCATTCCCGAAAGTGCAGATGAAGTGTTTCTCGATGATCTTTTCAACAAGGGTGCTCAATTCAACGATATCAGAAGGCTTTGTGTTCAAAACTTCCGTTCTTTCCTTCTGTCTGTCTTCATCTGTGATACCTGCAAAATAATAATCATCAGCCTTCTTGCCTTTCATCGATGCTGTCAAAGGCATATCCATCTCGGCAATCGTCCCGATGATGAACTTCACATTGTCTTTTTCACTGCAATTGAAATTGCGCATGTATTCCCCGAGCTTTGAATAAACATCATACGTTTCCTTCAAGTTGGGATCACGATAAGAGCAGAAGAAAACCACACCGCTTCTTCCAAAACCGCACATGGCACCATAAGCACCACCCTGCACCCTGATCTGGTTGTAGAGGAAGTCTTTTCCAAGTATGGACTTTGCGACCAGCATTTTTCCGGAATAATCATAGCCAAGCTTGCGGAAATTATATGCCTGGGCTACAAACTGAATGTTTGCAGGAGTAAGAAGCGCTTCATTCTTTTGCTGTTCAGTAAATGAGTAATCCTTAAGCGGAAGTGCATCCTTCGGAAGTGAAGAAGCCAAACCAGAGATGTGATCCATCGCAGCTTTTATATCCTGGTCATCACCGGTCAGACTGATGACAGCATTCCCGGGACGGAATATCTTATCTTTCAAATAATCGAGTTTCTCTTTCAGCATTGGATATTTTGCTTCAAAATTGGCTTCCAAATCAGACAGAAAATGATAGTGTGACAATCCTTTCGACATGTCCAACACTGCTCCGGATGGTGAATAATAGGAATTCAACCTCGTGATGGCTATGACATGACCTGCGCGCATGAGTGTCATTTCCAGCGAAGATTTCATCTCCCTGATGATTTCCAGCATTCTCTCCTTATTTTCGAAAACTATCCCACTTGCGATCTCGGTCACATAGTGGAACAGCTCAGGTATCTTTGAACTGAGCGCTTTACCGGAAATAACCAGTTTCGGTGTCACTTTATCCCAGGTGTTGGCGACGACATAACTTTCCAGGTCTCCATAAATCCCGCCGGTATGAATATTGATCTCGTTTGCAAGCTGTCCGTATGGCATGTTCTTCGTGTCGATGCGTCCAATCGTATATGCCAGTGTCAGCAGGTATGGTATATCTTCAAGGGGAAGTACTCGAGTATCAAAATAAGCATTCATATAAAGAATCTTATTCGCAAACTGCGGATGAAGGAGAATATCAAACCCGTCCTTACTTGTCTTTTCCAATGGTAAATGCTTGATAACCGGATCGACATCTGCAAGTTCCAGATGCGGCATCACTGCCAAAGCTTCCGGAGTCTCGGGAGTCATCTGACGCTTTACCAAACGCTCGTTTTCAGCCTTGAGTTGTTCCTTTTGTTCCTGTGAAAGACCTGCAAGGTAATTGTCGAGGTCTGCCCTATCCTTCTTATCCCTCTCTTCGCCCAAGGTTTTGCTCGGTTCAAGAATGAGAATACTGCTGTGATCATTCTTCAGCAGGTACTTATCGATCAAGCGCTCCAAATAAGGCTCTGTAAGGGATTTTCGGATACCTTCCAATAACTTTTCATACTCGATGTACAATAAGGGATCTGCGCCATGAAGCCAAGTCTTGCTGGCGATATAGCCATAATACAGTCCCTTGGGGAAGTGTGCCATTTCGGCTTCCCGTAATTGGAATTCCCTGGTATTGATGGATGCCTCGATGAGAGTCTTATCAATGCCATTGCGTACAAGATCAGTCAAAGTCTTGAGAACGACTTCCCTGAACTTCTCACGCTTTTCTGGTTCCGTATATTTTACGATTACCCCGAAAATAGGCTGAAGCAGTCCATCATCATACAAAGCCAGCACATCCTTACCAATCCCTGCATCGAGAATTGCCTTCTTCAGCGGAGCGGCAGGAGTATCCATTAGTAAATGTTCAAGTACGGCAAAAGCCAGGCAAGTCTCGGCATCCGTTACATCAGGAAGCGAGAAATTCATGCTCATATAGGTCTTTTCCGATGTATCGTCAGATGCCGATACCGGATATTTATCCGTCACCACGATAGGCTTGTCGAATGACTTCTGCCTTTTGATCGCAAAATCGATTTCCTTGCGGTCAAATTGACTGAGATACTGACCATCGATCAGTTGGAATGCCTTTTCCACATCCAGGTCACCATACAGGAATATACGGCTGTTGCTTGGATGGTAATGATTCTTATGGAAATTGATGAATTTTTCGTAAGACAATTCCGGAATTACCTCAGGATCACCGCCGGATTCAAAGAAATAGGTATTATCCGGGTTCTGCACTGACTGTACCATGCGATACAATGCGCTTTCCGGTGAAGAGAATGCTCCCTTCATTTCATTGTACACTACACCCTTGTAGATCAGTTCTCCATTCTCGTTAAACTCACGATGCCAGCCTTCCTGCCAGAATATTTCCGGATACTTGTAAATATTGGGAAAGAACACGGAATCCAGGTACACTTCCATCAGGTTATGAAAGTCCTTGTGATTCATACTGGCAAACGGATACATTGTCTTGTCGGAGGAAGTAAATGCGTTCAGGAAAGTATTCAGTGAACCCTTGACCAATTCGGCAAACGGGTCTTTGATCGGGAATTTCCTTGAACCATTCAATACGGAATGCTCGAGTATATGAGGGCAACCTGTGCTATCTTCAGGTGGTGTCTTGAAAAATATGGAGAAGACCTTATTCGGGTCATCATTCTGCATATACAGTAATTCGGCACCCGTCTTTTCATGTGTGAAAAAATATGCTTTTGAATTGTTTTCCTTTACGTCTTTGATCCACAATAAACGAAAACCATGGTTTACTTGATTCAGTTCCAAGTTCATTTGAACTCCTTCTATATTTTCTTTTTTCCTAATATTTTTAGATGAGCTTCATCTTCTTCAAGCCCGCTTCCACTTTGCCCTTGTTCTCATCCTTCAGTGAATAAAGTGGTAACCTGACGTCGGGAGTGATCAATCCCATCATTCCCAATGCAGTTTTCACAGGTATTGGACTAGTTTCAATGAACATCAACTGGTTCATGAGTACTAATTCCAGGTGTAGTTTCAAGGCTTCCTCATCATGATGATGCAGACAGGCTGTAATGAGCTTATGCATCATATCCGGAAGTATATTGGCTGTCACGGAAACAGTTCCTTTCCCGCCACATGCCATGATCGGCATGTTCAAGGCATCTTCACCGGAAAGTACGACAAAATCCTTCGGCGCATCCCTCACGATCTCGGACACCTGCACGAGATTCCCTGAAGCTTCCTTGATTCCAACAATATTCTTGAAATCCCGGGCAAGACGCACAGTTGTCTCGGATGTAATATTCACACTGGTTCTGCCGGGCACATTATATAACACAATGGGGATTTGCACCTTTTCTGCGATGGTCTTGTAATACTGATATAATCCTTCCTGTGTCGGTTTCACATAATAGGGGGTCACGATTAATGCATAATCTGCTCCCAGTTCCTGTGCCCTGAGTGTATTGGCTATGGTCTGATGAAGATTATAAGTGCCTGTACCGATCATGATAGGCATCTTGTGATCGAGGTGCTTCATGGCATAGGCAAGGATTCTTTCCTTCTCATCATTCGCCAATGAGGCAGTCTCTGCTGTTGTGCCTAAAAGCACCATCCCGTCTGTATTGTTATGCAAATGAAAATCCAATAATTTTTCCAGCGCATTATAATCTACTTCGTTATGCTTAAATGGTGTAATGAGAGCAACATAAGAACCTTGAAGCATGGTGACCTCCATTCCGTATATTTCTTTTGATTAGTTCTACATATTAAGGTTTTATGTCAATGAATTTGAATGGAAATAATACCCGTAGCAACAGCTTCAGCTGTTGTACGATGTGCTTCAGCTCATCGATCCCCATACGAACCATGAAATGGTGATAAATTTTAACCCATAGCTAAGCTATGGGCTAATATCTGGCATCCCTGATGGGATTAGCTATTCAAAATCTATACTGAGTTGAGAAAATATGTTCGTTGGTTGATATGGTCTGAAAGACTACATAGCACCATCTCAAAGATGGCGTTCCATTATTTCAATAATATCATCTTCTTTGTTTCATGCTTTCCTAAAAAATTGATGTGACACAGGTACATTCCGGAAGCAAGGGGGCGACCTTTCCCATCTTTCCCATTCCAAGTAATGGTATGATGACCCATTGTCTGCTTCTCGTTCACTAATTTCCTTACAAACTGTCCTCGAATATTGTAGATATTCAATTCTACTTGTCCACATGCCGGAAGGTTGTAGAAAATGGTTGTACTTGGATTGAAGGGATTGGGATAATTGTTTAATGTTACACACATTTCCTCGTATATATGATCCTCATTCCCAACCGGTTCAGAACCATATTCATAGCATCCCATATCAATGCGGTTATTCCATATGCGATAGTTCCCTGCCAGGTCTGCTATCGGCAGGAATAAACTTGTAGTATCAGGTGTACCTGCATCAATACAGGGAGAACCTGCTTGAATACTGTAAGGATAAAGCAGATTACTGATATCAAATAATGGATTAGTATCAATATTCCCATCAAGCCAACTAATAATACCCCATCCATCCTGATTGAGAATACCACTATTTCCACTTTTCATATTCGTATATGCAACCTTTATGTGATTATCAGGTACATTCGGTTCAAAGGGATGGGAAAGGAAGACTTCGTAATTTGAACTGTCAGCAAAAACACAATTCGTAAGATTTACTGAATCAGCACATACCAACAATGTAGCCCTGGGGCTAAAATTATCAGCGAAAGTACAATTATTGAAATTAAAAACACTGTATCCTGAAACAACAATTGGACATCCCACATCTGTTGCAGATGAATACGTACTCTGATTTCCAGAAAACAGGCAATTCACTAACTTAAAATATCCTGGGTCAAACTGAGGTCCAGACAACACTAGGGCTGCTCCGCCGTACTGAGTGTCATCAGTATTATTTAGAAAACGACAATTACTGATAAAGATACTGTCAGCGTATTGAATCTTTAATGCTCCTCCCTGATCCCAATCAACTTGATATGCTTGATTATTGGAGAACAGACAGTTTTCTATATAAGCTCTATGAACTCCAATAAGAGATATCCCTGAGCAATCACCGATACCTGTGTTTTGTATAATTTTAACATCCGTAAAATGACAGCCATTAATATAAGACAAGCCTATTGCTGGATAATTATCATTCGTACAATTTGAAACTTGTATATCCACAAAATTGATATTTGTAGATCTTGAACCTGCTATTGCTGGAGAATTACTAACATCTGTAAAAGACATTTTTTTTACTGTGAATTCTGTGGTTTGTTTGGGCACCGATAACATAAAATAGCGGTCATCCCCATTAAAAATCGTATTCTCCTGACTTTGCCCTTGTAGTGTCACAAACGATTTTCCGCTGATAGGAAATTTCTGCTCGTTTATCGAAGTGGAATATACCCCATCTAAAACATAAATAGTTTTCGGGTTCAAGCTATCACTTACTATGTGATGCATTGCCCAGGCAATCGTTTTATAGGGAGTCTGTGGAGATAAACCATCATTCTGGTCATTACCGGTTGTCGATATATATAGATCATGATTGATTTGAGACAGAAAACCATTTTGGATATCGAAAGAATAACCATATGTATCTGCGATAAAATTTACAACTGTCTGTGCATAATACCGGTTTGGATTAATGACCGTAAAAGTATCAACTACCACATTTGCTATTTGTGGTAAATCCCAACATAAAAAGTCTGTCCCCTGTCCTGAATAGTTATTATATATATTGCATCTGTTTATGGCATCCATCGTAAAGCTCACGGTGTCACCTTCCAAGCAAATTCCACCACCACCAGAAGTGGCTAAATTATTATAAAAAGATGTCCCTGATAGATAAACCGTAGCCCTTCTGGCAAAAAGTCCTCCACCACTTTCAGTTTCATTTTGAAATACACGGCAATTCTCTAGTGATAGTGTACTATATTGACCAACGATTATCCCACCACCCTCGTATGCATAAAAATAATATTCTCCTGATCCATTCGTGATTGAAAAACCCACTAATCTGGCTGAAAGCTCACCACTCATTACACGTACGCAACTTCCCAGTCTTTGACCATCAATGATTGTTGTTCCAATATAATTGGAATCTCCCGTTGTAAGTTGTAAACTTGCAACCGTAATATTTCTCCCGCTGAAATCTATATTCTCCAAGTAACGCCCAGGATATACAAGCACTGTATCACTACTGGAGGCAGCAATGATAGCAGATTGGATTAGAGTAAAATCACCTAATCCATCCTGCCTGACATGTCTAGTTACTGACCAAGCGCAAGATATAAAAAGCATTAAAAACATTAGTAAATGGAACAGCTTCATAAATCCTCAGATTACCAGGGGAAAGAGTAATATCCTTCCCCTGAAATAATTTAATCTCTATTTAAGTAATATTAGTTTTTTAACAGTTTCTCCGTCAATTGATTTCAGTTTTGCAAAATAGATGCCACTACCAACAGATTTTCCGTTTTGATTCATGCCATCCCATCTCATCTTATATGTTCCTGCTTCCTGCTTTCCGTTCCACACAGTTTTCACCAATTGTCCTTTTACATTAAAGATTTCAATAGTAGCAACTCCACTTTTTGTAACGCTGTATTCAATTGTCGTTGAAGGATTAAATGGATTTGGAAAACAAGTTATCTTTGGATTTGATTGCGTTTCTGGTATCATTTGGGATAATGATGTTCCAATATAGAGGTAATCATCATTCTTATGTAGTTTAATCTTAGAAAATGAAATAAGATCTGTATTTTTATCATAGACATATGCTGATGTAATATGCTGAAGAGGTTGTCTTGAATTATAGTATTTTGCAATTTCAAGTTCAGTGTCCTCTGGCAAGTCAAGTACATAAGCATTGATCTCCATCAAAGAGTCCTCAACAACAACTGCTCCCCTACATTCTCCATTCGCAAAAACAGCTACTTCTTCCAAATCGGGTTCATTACCAACTGCAACAAAAATTGGTAAATAGTCAGATTGCTCTGTATACGAAAAATATTCAGCCTTTTGCCTTTCTGCTTTAACTTGTCTTGTTCCTTGATTCCAGACAAAATTAGGAACTTCATTATAGCATTGAATTATAACCATGTCGCCATCATTGAATTGTCTAATTTTACTTCCTGTGTACAGCCATCCACTTCCATATCTTGCCATTGCCCATGTTTGAGTAGAAATGGAGTAGATTTGTGACCATATAGAAGCTAGTGCATCTTCTGGCCTTTGTGAGAAGGGAAGGAAATATCCAATCCAATTATCAGTATATTGACCTGTACTGCGAACAGGACCATATAAATGAATTGGTGTACTTGCTGGGCAACGTGGAGCAGTAATGTAGAATGTACCATAATTCTCTCTGCTGCTCAATTGAACTTTGTATCCCTGTGTGGATTGTAGCACATGATCATAAGGAATCCATTCACCCTGTTGAGAATCATATAAATATTCCAATATCTGATTGTTAATTGACCATTCGACATGATCAAGTTGGCCACTAGCAGCTAGATGTTGCATCACATTACCGATTTGAGGATTAATATCATACACGTCCAATACTGGAAAGCACATCCAGTTCCAACCACCCTTATATTCATCAGTACCGTGAAAAACATGTGTGTACCATTCTTGCGTTACTGGTTTGTATCCCATGTCAAGTCTCGTCAAATCTGGATCTAATAAGGGACCAACCACGGGATTGGGATCACCTGTATCTATACATGGACTTTTACGATTAGTATCCCAAGCGAGAGAGAAATCATTATTATGTGAATCCACAAAACATGGATCATTATCAATAATGCCTTGATTAGGAGGAGGATTCTGATAATCATGTATATCAGAAAAACTAATTTGCGGAAAAGGCATTAAAATGAAAGTACTAATCGAACCATTACGATTATCGTAAATTATAGAACTATTTATATATGAAGTGTTAACCAGATTTGAAGAAGTATTTGCAAGAAATCCTATTTCGTTCCTAGTGATAGTACAGTTACGAATTTTTACATCCCAATAGGAGTAAACTCCATATCCGTAATTATTCGCAATTAGACTATTGTTTATTTCGCTGCTATATTGACGCCCATCAATTGGATGAGGCTCATTATACTCATATTGCCCTAACCCGTCACCATTATTATCAGTGATTTCACAGTTATTAATATGATATGCTGACCAATCAGAATAGATGAGTATACCGTTCATTCCATTATGACTTATAATGCAATTATCTATATAATAATTATAAGGATCAATTTCTCCTCCATAAAGATGGTAACTAATTTCTATACCATCACCTTCATCATTTGTAATTGTAAAACCATTCAGGGTACCATTCCATTTGGTTATAATCCCACCACCACCAAAATTATTACAATGAATAACTGTACGTAAGATATCTTCACGGGAATGTGTTTGAGGATATAGACTCTGAACAGTTACCCAATGAAATGAACCTGAATCATCTTCAAAATCTAAGCACTCATTATAAATTCCTGGAAAAACAATGATTGTATCTCCCTCTAAAGCGGATGCATCAATTGCTCGTTGAATAGAAGTATAATCACCATGTCCACTTTGATTTACATAAATAATTCTTGCATACATCAAACCATAGATCATTAATAGGATTACACTTAAACAAAATACTTTCTTCATGATAACTCCTTTTAAAATAAACTAGGTCAAAGGAAATTTTTTACTCCCAAAATTATGAAGAGTAAACATATCATATCCCCATATAATATTAGTATAACTTACTAATTAAATAGTGGACAGCCTGCATTTAATTACTTGCAAATTAATTAGTTATAATCATCGTTCATGATTAAGATATCGACATAAAATGATTAATCTTATTGTCATTAATGTGTTAATTGGAAGTGAGATATTCTGCTTTACTGCCATAATTTAGCTCCGAATCATAGCATACCAATAATAATAACTGAGCAATATTAAGATAAGAGATATGTTAAATTTGTTTACTTCAACAGGAACATTTTGATTAACGGTATCCATAGATATTAGAAAATAAAACACGAGATGCAACGATGAAAAATGTTGCTCATTACATATGCCTTCAATCTTTACTTTGTAAATATGGAATATGGTTTGTTATGTCAATGAATTTGAATGGAAATAATACCCGTAGCAACAGCTTCAGCTCATCGATCCCCATTCGGCAATGTAAACATCGCCAATATATTACCTTAAGGAAATAATACGCTTTTCAAAAGGTCTGCTGACGCGGGCCCCTACGATTGGAATACTAAATCAAGAGAATCACATGAGAAATAAATATAATCGACACATAAAAAACCCATAACCGAAACTTAACCATCTCTTAAATCCTGAGAGAGGGTTGAGGGAGGCTTAAGGGATGCTTAGGAGATACTTAAGGGTCGTTCTTCCGAAAAACTCATGAACCGGATATGTTATTCTAAACAGCAAAAGATGATATGGATCAGTATCCTAATATTCGAGTAGATACATTGTTGGTGAAGGCAATAATGGAATCTGTCATGATATTTCTTAAAAAATATTTTACAAAAATCCTGTCTCCAATAGTTTGTATATGTGTAAGAAATTTTGGAGGTTCAATGTTACGCTCAATCTTATTGTCAAAGATACATAGAGCTACGATCACCCAGACAGATCTCGAATATGTCGGAAGCATTACCATAGATGCCCAGTTATTGGAAATCACGGGTATGAAGGAATTCGAGAAAGTCGAAATATTCGACCTGTCCAACGGCAACCGTTTCGAAACCTACATTATCGAAGGGGTGTATGGCTCCGGTGAAATAGGTGTAAACGGTGCAGCCGCCCGGCTCGTGCATCGCGGTGACAAGATCATCATTGTCAATTACGCTATGATGAATGAAGAAGAAATGCGCAATCACACACCCAAAGTTCTTACAGTGGATGATAACAACCAACCTTTAAGTGAAAAGATCAGATGACCCCTACCATTATTCGGTCTTTGCCGGAAATGCTGACCATTTCCCGCCAATGGGAGAATGGGAAGAAAATTGGATTTATTCCTACCATGGGTTACCTTCATGAAGGTCATATCAGCCTTGTAAGAGCTGCAGAACGTGAATGTGACATCATTGTCGTTAGTATCTACGTGAATCCGAGTCAATTCGGACCTAATGAGGATTTCACACGCTATCCCCGTGACCTGGATCATGACCTGTCATTGCTATCGTCATGCAGGGTGGATTATGTCTTCACTCCGCATGATGAGGACATGTATCCGAAAGACCACAAGACATGGATCGAAGTAGAAGATCTATCCAATGTGCTTTGTGGAAAAAGCAGACCCGGACATTTCAGGGGTGTATCCACCGTTGTTTCCAAACTCATGAATTTGGTGAAACCAACCTATATGTATATGGGAATGAAGGATTACCAGCAGATCGTGGTCCTCGAGAAGATGATCACGGATCTTCATATATCGACAGTTATCAGAAGATGCCCGATTGTCAGGGAAACAGATGGACTTGCCATGAGTTCGAGGAATAGGTATTTGAGTCCCGATGAAAGACAGCGAGCCTTGTCTTTATCCAGATCGCTGCAGGCAGTACAGCGATATGTATCTGAAGGTAGAAATGAACTCGAAAAGGCAAAACTGCTGATACGTGGAATGATCAGTGAAGCAGAAGGAAGAATTGATTATATAGAGATCGTTGATTCCGTAACTCTACAGCCTGTAGAAAGAGTCAGTCATGGTAATCGGGCATTGGTTGCCGTGTACTTTGGGAAAACGCGATTAATCGATAATATGGAATTATAAAAAGGAACGTTTTCACGTTCCTTTTTTTATGCAAAAAAAATGGGCAGACAATTTCTTATCTGCCCAAAGGACTGTGCTAATCAGTCACATTAATTGTGATGATTATTTCTTAGCTGGAGCTGGTGCTTCAGCTGGTGCTGGAGCTTCAGTAGCTGGAGCAGGAGCCATAGCTGTATCAGCTGGAGCTGGAGCTGTCATTGTGGTGTCTACTGGTGTTTCGGTGGTAGCAGCTTTCTTGCCACAGCCGAGAGTCATAATAGCGAACATCACAGCGATAGTTAACAGAGTGATAAGTGCGATTTTTTTGAACATTGATTCCTCCATTTTAGTACATCATATTCATTTTGATAATGCACTGCATTGCATTAGTTATAGGTTCCATGATTTCTGACAGGATAAATAGTGCAAGTTTTTTTTTGTATCCTGTTTATTTTCGAGCAATTCATAATGTTTGTAAAAAAATGTGCACTGACTTTGGATTCTCAAGTTCCGGCAGTTGCACATACCTTTATGACACAGCCCTTACACACACTATAATTGTCTTTCATTGAACGAATACCAACCTATATGCCAAAAAAAATATGGCAAGATTTTTTTTCGGTCCTATCAATTTTTATTTACTTTGTGGAGAATTTAATCATTACCAGGTTAGAATTTTGAGTCAATTCCAAAGTGTATGATACCATCCATTGGAGATGTCCATTTCTTACCATTATAGCCCAATGCGTAATCAATTCCCATCACACCCAGGCGGGTATTGACCCTGATTCCGACACCGGTACCCCAAAGATTATCCAGAATGTGGTCTTTTACATCGTGCCGATATTCCACATATCCATAATCGAGAAATAGATGAACGCGTGAATCCCGCCCGGTACGCAATCTCAATTCATTGTTGATCCAACCTACACGCCAGCCTGAATAGCTGTTTTCCATGAACCCGCGAAGTGAATTGAAACCTCCGAGTCTATACAATCGCGTATAAGGCGCTTCTTTGTCTGAGAGATGCTTACCGTTCATCCCGAGGAACCAAACGAGCCTTTTCAAGACCGTATGGTAATTATCCCAGGCAAAGGTCACGGCATTTCTCTTTGTATCGATGCTGTCTGTGTTAACATAAATCTGGTTAAAGGTGGCATATGCAGTCATGCCTGTGCTTGGATTTGGACCATAATCGACATTCACAAATTTCCAGAAAACACCCACAGTCTTTTCATGGTCATTGGCAATCAGCATAGGTCTGCGTGAACCAGGATAAACATCATCCGTACCCAGGTTGATACCAAATTGATGATATAGAAGATAATAATACATACTCAGGGACAAACGGTTTTTGAGCCATGTAGAGTCCGCTTGTTCACGATAGAGGGAAATGTCACCTGCCAAGGGTATCCTGGAAGGACCTGATTCGTGGTAAGACAATTCCAGTGTCTTGTGCTGATCCTGTAACTGGTACCATTCAAATGAAAGGTTTCTGTCAGTACCCCATAGATTCATGAACTGGAATTGGACATTACCGCTCAATCTCTGGGTGGATTTGACATTGGCATTGTTGTAACCGAGTACGCCCGCGAGTTTTGTCATCTTATCTTCATCAATTGTGATCAGCAATGTGGATTCATCGAGGGGAATGATGGTGCAGTTCTTGATATATTCCTTTGAACGAATGTTCTCTTCAGCCTGGCTGATGACTGCCGGAGTAATGGCTGTTACCTGATCGAGACCGGATAATTTGATGAGGATGGATGGTTTGGTTGTTTTATTCCCCTGGAAACGATAATTCGTGATGTGGCATAATTTCCCTTCGTTAACGGTAATAAAGGCTGTATAGCCATCCGAATTCCAGCGCAGACTATCCAAATTGACGGAGGCAAACAGATAAGAACGTGATGTATAAAGTTCCTGTATCTGCTGAAGAAGCGGACTGATCTCTGAAAATGTCCATGTCGATTCATCAGTGAAACCAAGCAGGTTTTGCAGTTTGACCAAAGGAAAATAGCGGTTTCCTGATAATGCCAGTTTCGTGATGATGCTTTTCCCATTCTCGTCGATCGTAAAAAGTATCCTGACCGTCTCTGCATTGATCGGGATCACTTCCGGATAATGGATGACTGCCTGGTAAAAACCTTCATGATCGTAATATTGCTTAAGAGATTCACATTCGGATTTGAGAATATCGGATTCAAATACCATACCGGGTCTCATGGTTAACTGGTTCAGTAAATCACGGGAGTCGATCTTCAGGTTTCCCTGAAAATCGATACTGATGATCTTCACTTCAGCACATAAACCGGATATGATGAACAAGACGATGAGGGTGAAAAGGAAACGATGAGGCATGATTAGAGAATCGGGTTTTCAGTTCGTATCATATCGATTAATGCTTCCAGGAGTTCTCGTTCCGGAAGTTTTGCCACGATTTCTCCCTTCCTGAAAAGAATGCCTTCCTCATCGCCTCCCGCTATCCCATAATCAGCCTCACGGGCTTCTCCCGGACCGTTCACGACGCAACCCATGACTGCAACTGTGATATTGATATCGTGATAAGGCAGCAATGCCTTTTCAACCTGTTTGGTCAGATTGATGAGATTGATACGCGTTCTTCCGCATGTCGGACATGATACGATCTTCAGACCCTTTCTCAGGTTCAGGGATTTAAGGATCTCGATACCTGTCTTCACTTCATTCACCGGGTCAGAAGTAAGGGAAACACGAATCGTATCTCCGATGCCATCCAGCAGCAAAGCACCAATCCCCATGGCTGACTTGATCGTTCCGGAGAAGTCGGTTCCTGCTTCCGTAATCCCGATATGAAGAGGATAAGATACTTTAGAGGACAGGAGACGGTAACTATCGACAGTCATTTCCACAGAAGAAGCTTTTACGGAAATCTTGATGGCTTCATAACCCATACGCTCCAGAATGGCAACATGCTCCAAAGCGCTTTCCACAAGAGCCTCAGCAGTATGACCATATTTGCTCAGCATTTCCCGGGATAGCGAACCGCTGTTGACTCCAATTCGAATGGGAATCATACGTTCTCGTGCATGTTCGACCACTTCCCTGACTTTTACTTCACTGCCGATATTGCCCGGATTCAGCCGTAAACCGTCAATCCTCTGTTGGATGGCTGTCAGGGCAAGTTTATGGTCAAAATGGATATCTGCAACCAAAGGAATATGGATTTGTGCCCTGATTTTACCAAGTACATTGGCAGCATCCTGATCTGGAACCGCAACACGAATGATTTCACAGCCTGCCTTCTGCAGTTTCCGAATCTGGCTGACGGTTGCCTTTACATTTGCAGTCGGTGTGTTCGTCATTGACTGCACAGAGATCGGGTGACCTCCACCAATGGGTACAGTACCAAGATGTATGGTTTTTGTGTTTTTGCGTTCCATAATCTCCTCTATAAAAGACCCCATATCCTACGAAATAATAACTCTACACAGAAGCAAACCAAAAAGAGAGTGATAAGATACCATTTGCGGTATAGCGGAATCTCCATTCTCCTGATATCAGGTTTGGTCTGTTCCTTCATCGGTTTATAAACCGACAGGTCAGATTGTGAAAGACTCTTTCCATTCGTTATTTGGGAAACATAGAAAAGGGCTGGTTGGTTAAAACCATAGTCCCTATTTTCCATGTTGCTGTTTGATACGATAAAGGAGCCTTCAGTCCTTTGTTTTGTCCTTTCGTCATAAACCTTGAAGTGATAGGTATCGGGCTCAAGAGAACTCAACTGAACCTGGTAATCGTCACCATCCTTGAGAAGATAATCGCTGTATACCGCCCGGTTATGGCTGTTCAAAATTTGTATTTGGGCATCCAAATCAGTGACAGGCATTTGCTTATCATCTACGGCAGACAGAACGATGCGCACCCGTTCACCAAGGAAGTAACTGTTCTTGGTTGTTTGTGCACGAAAACGCAGTAAATCCTGGTTTCCCATCCATAGGAGGATATTACCGATCACCGTATGATAATCACTGTTATCGACCCACATCTGCCATTTCCAAAGATCGAGAAAGGCGAATTCAAACACTTTTCCCTTTCCGAATTGCTTGAAAAGAATTGCAGGACTGTTTTGATCATTATCCATGGTGCCCAGTACCGCGCTCCCTTCTTTTGCCTGCACATAATAGTATTGAACCGGTGGAATATCGGCGATCACTTTTGCATCATAGTCGAGGAAGGAATACGCACCCGCTGCCGCGTTTAGTTTGAAATTCGATTGATAGGTATTCGCAATATTCGATGAACTTGCCGGTAGCATCATTCCCAAACCGGCAACTGGTTTGCCCATGAAAAGCAATCCACTCCCGCCTTCTACTTTGCCCATGATGGCTTGCCTGATCGCATCCGGCATATACAGATTTCCATTGTTCACAATGATGAAGGATTCATATGGAATAGAATTGATCTGGGATGCTGGAATCGCCTGGTTCCCTTTCCATGCCTGTCCGTCTCGAACAAGATATATATCGGCTTTCCATCGTGAATTAACATGAATTGCATCCTGGATGAATTTAGCATCCCAATTGCCTGTATCCGTAAGAATCAGAATCCTCGATTTGTCATTGAGAACCTGGAATGCTCCCGGATAATTGTTGTTATCCAAATTGTGCTCGTGAAAATTGATGCATTCGGATGTCACTTCAAAAGTCTGTAATCCTGTTTGAGTAAAAACAGGTTCGAAAGTAACCTGCTGAAAACTGTCCTTCCTGAAATCAGTGACCTGCGATGCAACCACTTTTTTATTCATCAAGAGTTTGACGATTGCCTTCCCATTGTAACGACTCGCATTGATCCCAACAGTGAGAGGTGTCTTTTCATTTTTGTATGCGATTCGATCATATCGTAAGAACGAAATCTGAATATCAGTGCTGTCAGGTTTTACGGAAGGATTGAAAGTGATGATGGGAATGTTGAGATCACCGATGTCATCGAGATTCTCATCTCTGAACCAACCGTCTGAGACCAGCAGTATCTTGCTTGTATGAGACAATTTACCGGACTGTGACATAGTTTCAAGTGCCTGAACCAGATTGGTGGAGCCTGATTTCCCTCTGTAACCATCTGCAAATGAATCTTCCGTTATCCTGTATCCTGCTTTTGTGAATTTATCCTTAAGATTGCCTACATAAGATGATAAAAGTTGGGATTTGGTCTTCCCATCGGCAGACAGTTTCATGCTTGTCGAAGTATCGTTGAGAATCAGTAATTCAGGTTTGTATGTGTATTTACGGACGAGATAGAGGATCGGATTCAGAAGAATGAGAATCACAAATGAAATGGACAGCCAGCGCAAGATGGCAAGAAAAACCCTTTTCTTCCAAATTAACTCGGGCAAAGTTCTTCGATAATAAAAATAAACCGGTATACTAAGTAAAGCCAGCAGCAAATATATCATCTAATATAGTATCCTGGAATGAAGTGAAAAAGTAAATCCTCTTGATAATAAGCAGGGAATGACTGCATGACTCGATTGAAAAGCCATACCCATTTCAAAGTGATTTGATCTCACTCCCAGACCATAAGAGAACTTATAGGATTCATTCGCATTGGGAAGCGAATAACCGATCTGAAGCGGTATGATCTTCCCGAGAATGTACTCAGCTCCCAAGGATATCCTGGGTTGTTTGGTTGTAACAACCGACTCCTTAAAGCCCTGTTTCCAATCCAGGGAAAACGATGCTTTCCCAAGATGATATAGAGAACTGATATTAAATTCTGCGGGCATCTCTGTTGTGTAATCTCCTGTCGTGTATGTGGTATCGGTTTGATCAACCAGGTCTTCATTCAAATCTGCAATATAAATGCTATCGGCTTCCATGTGAATTTCGTGATTCTTATTCTTATTTGACCAATTGATCTTACCCGCAATGTTATCGATCGTAAGTCCAACTTCCAAGTTCTTCATGGGTGTAGATGTAAAACCGATTAAACCTTTGTAACCAAAACCAACAGTTCCTTCACGCATCGTGATATCCTGCACGAGATCGATTCCATCGTCACCCGTGGAGAATCTGCCGTTAAAATCCGTTACTTGGAAATCCTTGATTCCTGTGAGCAAACTCAGGGCGAATCCGAATTTCACAGGAGGCAATCCCTTGTCTGCATAAGAAGGAATATGCTTGGTAATCTCATAATTCCCTGAACCAAAAGTGATGTCGGCGTAAGCCAGTCCTTCCCCACCCGTATGCTTCTTTGTGAAATTGATGACCTCATCGCCATTATTCCCATATAAAAGCAAATTCAGGTATCTCTTGGAAAGTCTTGCTGAGCCAACCGCATTCAAGCCAATTCCCAAACCGGAATGACCAAAGGAAGTGCCCAGAATTGTCGAATGCACATCTGTCTCGAAAGAAAGATGACCTTGGAAACTCGAGAGAATTTCCTTTTTCAAGGCATCGTCGATGTACTGCCCTGAAACATCATTATAGGTATGCAGACTCAGGGCGTTGTTATTTACGCTGAAATCGAGGGTTGTAATGGGGATGTCAAATGAACGATGTCCTTCTGATAAAAGAGCCGGATTCCAATATAAAGCATCAGAGCCATAGCCTCGTAAACCATAACTATTTGAAAATGCCATGGATCTGGGTGTTGTGATGGCATTCAACATGGGTAGCAGCATACAGATTGCCAGGATGAGGAATAAAATGCTCGTTTTCATGTTAATCCTCCTCCACCTTGACATTCATCTTGATTCTACCAATGAACTCGATATAATCCGATGAAGATGCTGTTATGCTGACAGGTCCATTCGTAGCATGTATGTTGACCTTGATCTTGTAATAAATCTTAGGAACGTCGAAAACCAATAAATCATCGTGACTCAAGGCAAGAGGTATTTCCTGGAAAGCGCTGTCATATCCGCCTGAGAGTACATTTGCCGAGCGCATCAACTGCGGATGGTGCAATACATCAGGATTGGAACTGAAATAAATCTGTGCTTCCATACCCACAGGTAGTTGGTTCTTGATTTTCATGATCAATGAAGCATCGTTCAAGTTCTTTCTGATCTTATCACGGTTATCCGAATTGATTTCCAGAGAGTCCAGTCGTGTCGGGGTGATCCAAGATTCATTGAGAGTGAAGTTAAAAGGCACTTTCTCAATATAGGAACCGGTTACTTTCTCTCCGACCTTTGCAAAGCCTAAAGCTGCATTACTTGTCATGAGTTTGAAATATGAATTACGAACATAGAACCTTGTTGGAATGATGTTGGTCAGTTCATTCAATCCATTATTGTTATCCAGGATAAAAGTGTTCAAAGTAGGTTCGGTTTCAGAATGTGCCGCTCGTATCACGAAAGGATTACCTTCAGCATCACGAATATCGATGGCAGCACTCTGACCTGTGCTGTCATTAAAAGCATAGAGCGTTCCAAAGAACTCACAGTCAAAGCCGATCTCGTTCATTAGGTCGAGTTGTAGACTTGCATTATGGATTTGGACTGCATTCTCGATACCGAGTGGATAGTCGATGTTGATATCTGAAGTGTCATTGATGATATCGAGCAGGAAACGCCTCTCGATCGTACCATGAAACTCTACAAAACTGATATCCTGATCCAGTATCATATTCACATTGCACATCAGGGTGCCGGTGGGAAGCGTAGAATTGGCTGCAACTGAGAAATGCATCAAATCTATCGTAGATGTATTTTCCTCAGAACCTAATGATAAACCGCTCAAATCAATATAGATAGTATTGGGTGATGAATCGGTGATATGGACATGCAGGTTCCCATTCTGATTGGAAAGTTCGTTAAAGATAATATCCGCACTTCCAAAATTCTGTGTGACTGAACTCTTCACAATCTTTAGTGAACCGCTCTGAATCAAACCGTATGCAACCTTGATTGAATCTTCATCAGGATTGACGGTGTTCAGGGGAATGGAACCATTATAGGTCGGCATTCCTGATTCAAGTGGAACAAAGATATTGGAATTGGTGTGCAGATTCAGATCATTCAGATGAAAACTGTTGATATTCCCATTGGAAGAGAAGTACATTTCATTGCCATTTTGAAAGAAATGAACTGAATCCACTAAATCGGAAACATACCAGTAGTCATTTAACAGGGGTAGATCAACGGTTACATCCCAAGTGGGCATTTCCGGATTCTTAAAGCTGCAACCTATCAGTAAAACAAGAAATAAACCAACAATCAAATAACCAGATAATTTCATATTGGAACCTCAGTTAAGTCTGTTTACCATAATTCACAGTTTGTATCCGAAACGTATCGGAACTCCCCCTTTTCCAATATGTCGGAAATGATGACCATTAGATTATTTTGTTTAATTATCTTCTTCATTCTTGTCAAATATTCTTTTTTATTTCCAAGCAATAGAGAAACATCCTTTTTACTGATTTCGAGGACTTTCCCGGGCTCATATGTCTGAATGATTCTTTTCATGTATAATTCTGCCCTGACCAATTCGCCGAATGCCTGATGGAAAGGACCAGCCACAACATGGGAATCATCTATACCGGTTAAGCCTATTTTGATGACCGTGATACCTCCTTTTTCGAATGTTTCTGCCATCAATGCTGCATCCTGAATTGCATCGTCAAGACTCAGTGGCTGATACTGATCACTTCTATACATCCGCTCGAGCGGTGTACCCTGAATGACAATTGTTGGATATATTCGGATAAATTCAGGTCTTACCGTCAGTGTATCTGCAATTGTCTGCGTTAAGGTTTCTTTTGAATATCCGGGTAAGCCAGGCATCAGTTGAACTGAAAGCTTCATACCTGATTCCTTTACCAGCAAACAGGCATCGATTGCTTCCTGCCGTGTATATCCCCTTTCGGATGCTGCTAAAACCTGTTCATTGAAATCCTGGATGCCAAGTTCAACCGTCCTTACCCCTTTTGAATAACTATCTGTTAGAATTGAATGATCAATCCCATCCGGGCGGGTCGAATAGCGAAGGAAAGTTCTGTCATCAATGAAGTGAGTAACCTGTTGTATCAGGTAATGTTGGTATTCCTCCTGCAAGCAAGTGAAACTTCCTCCGTAAAATGCAATTTCCTTGTATTCTGATTGGTGCTTTCGGCAGAATTGCGCTATCTGGTCTTTGAGTATGTCCCAATTGGGCTTCACAACATGAGTGATTTGATATTGGTCACAGTAAATACAGGTTTGGGGACAACCCTCGTGGGGTATGAAGATTGGAAATATCAGCATAACGAGAGATTCTGACAAGCATCCTTAGCTGCATCCTGCTGTGCAGCCTTCTTGCTTGAGCCTTCGCCATGTCCCTTGACAATCCCTTTTACAGATACATCAACGCGGAAGACCTTTTCATGGTCTGGTCCTTCTTCAGAAACCACCATATAAGTCGGTGGCTCCTGGTATTTAGACTGACAAAATTCCTGCAAGATGCTCTTGAAATTCGTTAATGCTTCCTGATTGATAATGTTGGAGAAATCCGTGAGAATGAACTTTTTGATGAATGTAGAAGCCTTCTGCATTCCTGAATCCAGATAAATGGCACAAATCAGTGCTTCCATAGCATCTGATAAAATGGAAGGTCGGGATTTCCCGCCATTTTTGATTTCTTCAGGGCTCATCTTAATAAATTCACCCAGTTCCAGTTCGAGGGCTTTCAGGGCTAAATACTTTTCTGATACGATCTGTGATTTCTTCTTGGATAGAATGCCTTCCTGCTCATCGGGAAACCTGGAAAACAGTTCTTTGGCTATTACCAGTCCCAGGATCGAATCACCAAGGAATTCCATTCTCTCGAATGGCGCATTATTATTTTGGTCCACATCTGTCCTATGCATGAATGAATTGTGCGTAAGAGCTCCCTGCAGCAAGGTTTCATTTTTGAATATGATCCCAATCTTCTTCTGCAATTTAGCCAGTTTCTTGCTCCACACAGGATCTGATTTTGCAGGCTTCTTTACATTCAGGCAATCTGTTATCAGTTTGATGATTCGATTCACTTTTCTATCCAACAAAAAAGGGCGTTGCCGCCCTTGAATTATGATTCATATTTTTTGAAAACAATGGCAACATTATGCCCGCCAAAGCCTAACGAATTACTTAATGCTATTTGAACGGGATGCTCGATGTAATGATTCGGTACATAATTCAAATCACATTCAGGATCGGGATGCTCAAGATTAATCGTGGGATGTATCTTCCCATCTCGAATGGAGAGGATACAAGCCTGTGCTTCAATTCCAGCCGCTGCACCAAGCATATGTCCCACCATTGATTTGGTTGAACTCACCTTCACCTTGTAGGCATATTCACCGAATACTGTCTTGATTGACATCGTTTCATACTTGTCATTCAATTGCGTAGAAGTACCATGTGCATTGATATACTGCACATCTTCAGGTTTGATTCCGCCATCTTTCAACGCCATAATCATAGCACGAGCGCTTCCTTCTCCCATTTCTGCGGGAGCAGTGATATGAAATGCATCATCCGTTGCACCATAACCGATCAATTCGGCATATATCTTAGCACCCCTGGCTTTTGCATGTTCCAGTTCTTCCAAAACAAGGATGGCAGCACCTTCACCCATGACGAAACCATCTCGCATGGCATCGAAAGGACGGCTTGCCTTGGAAGGATCTTCATTATTGGTGCTCAATGCCTTTAAAGCACAGAAGCCGCCAACAGCCATTGGCGTAATTGCTGCCTCACAACCACCGGAAACGATGATATCAGCATCTCCGTATTGAATGGAACGGAAAGCAGTACCCAACGCATGATTCGCACTTGAGCAAGCACTCGAAATGTTGAAGTTGATTCCCTTAAAACCATATTCAATGGCAATATGAGCAGCAGCAATATTGGAAATCATTTTAGGTATGAAAAATGGGCTGATCTTTCTCGGACCACCGACAAACATCTTGTTGGCTTCCTCTTCAAAAGTAAGGATTCCACCGATACCGGCACCAAGAATTACGCCAATTCTATCTTTATCAATATTTGTATCGACCAGATCAGCATCCTTGACAGCTTCAGCGGCTGCGATCAAGGCAAAATGTGTATATAGATCCATCTTCTTTGCATTCTTCGGATCGAAGTAATTCAGTGGATCATAGTCCTTGATTTCAGCAGCGATCTTAGATGGCATATCCGTTGTATCAAAACGTGAGATATAACCAATTCCAGACATCCCGGCAAGAAGAGACTTCCATGTATCTTCCACATTCGTACCGATAGAATTGATAGATCCTAATCCTGTTATCACGACTCTTTTTTTAGACATAATTACCTCTTCTTTGGAATTTTGACAATTTCCCTGTATTGAATCCAATACAATGGAAGTTATCTGCTATCCCATTGCATAGGCAGCATTCAATGTATTTTTTTGATGGCATCAGCCATCCAATTTTTAAAAAACGATATTGCTCAGTCTTCCGACTGAGCAATACTATCGTTTTAGCCGGCTAATCTGGATGTCAGATAGTCACATGCTTGACCGACTGTTCTGAGCTTATCCTGATCTTCGTCCGGTATGGTAATTCCAAATTCTTCTTCGAACTTCATGACTAATTCAACTGTATCCAGTGAATCTGCGCCAAGATCTTCGATGAAGTTTGCTTCCATGGTGATCTGAGCTTCATCAACGTTCAGTTCTTCCATGATGATCTTTTTCACTTTACTTACGATATCTTCCATATTTCCTCCTCATGAGTTACATGATTAATCCACCATCCACTTGGATGGTTTGACCTGTGATGTATTCAGCTTCCTGGGAAGCCAAAAATAGGCATGCATTCGCAACATCATCCGGGGTACCCATTTTGTTCAATGGGATCGCCTCGGCATATTTAGCAACCACATCTGCGGGCAGATGTGTTGTCATCTCTGTTTGAATAAAACCTGGAGCTACGGCATTAACGCGAATCTGTCGGGAAGCAAATTCCTTGGCACATGATTTGGTAAAAGCAATCAGTCCACCCTTGGAAGCTGCATAATTAGTCTGTCCGGCATTCCCCATGATCCCGATCACAGAAGCCATGTTAATGATCGATCCGCTCTTTTGCTTCAGCATATGACGGCTTATCTTCTGTGTACAAATAAATGCACCTTTCAGATTCACTGCCAGAACTGCATCCCATTCCTCTTCCTTCATGCGAAGTAGAAGATTATCCTTCGTAATGCCTGCATTATTGATCAGAACATCGATCCTTTCATACTTGCCGATGATCTCACCCACCACTGTCTCGACGGCATTGGAATCGGTGACATTCACGGCAAATCCATCAGCCTTAAAACCTTTTTGCTTCAGTTGGGCAACAGCATTGTCCACACCTTCCTGGAACAGATCCAAGATGATGATTATTCCACCTTCTCTTCCAAACACTTCGGCGATAGAATATCCTATGCCTCTTGCAGAACCGGTGATAACAACAATTTTATCTTTCATTCGTTCAGACATTCTTCACTACCTCAACGACAGCTTCCGTATCTTCCATCTTATCGATATTCAAAACACTGGCTGCCTTGTCTATATTTTTTATCATCCCGCTTAGAACTTTCTGCGGACCGAATTCAATATATGTCGTTACTCCAGCACTTTGCATATAAGTTACGCAATCCACCCAACGCACAGGAGAAATGATCTGTTGTTCCAGATTTTCCCTGATCTTAATCGCGTCTGTCTCCGGAAGGGCATTCAGGTTGGAAATGACGGGTACATTCGTAGGTTTGAATTCCCTTGTCTTCATTTCTTCTGCCAGCCAAACCGAAGCCTGCTCAATCAGCGGAGTATGGAATGGACCACCTACAATCAAAGGCAGCACACGTTTTGCACCCTTCGCCTTGCAAATTACTCCCGCTGCTTCCACACCTGCCTGCGTACCTGATATGACCGTCTGGATGGGAGTATTGAAATTCACAGCCTTCACAAGGCCATGCTTCTCTGCTTCAGCACATGCAAGAATCACATCGTCAGCATCCAAGCCAACAATGGCAGACATGGCAAAAGGCACACCTGCATTTGCCCTGATCATGAATTCTCCACGCTTGTGTACAATATGCATGGCGTCTTCCAGAGAAAGCACACCATTGGCAACAAGAGCAGTAAATTCACCTAATGAATGACCTGCAACAAAGGCAGGTTCGATTTGTAGTTTATGTTTGAATGATTCAAAACAGACAATGGAATGGAAGAGAATTGCAGGCTGAGTGATTCTAGTTTCCTTCAATGCCTCTTCCGGTCCTTCCTTCATGATGCCATAAAGATTTGTTCCGTGATCTGTATCGAATTTTGTGAGTATATTCCTGTATTGTTCATTCGCTTCGACAAAGTCCATTGCCATGCCGATATATTGTGCTCCCTGCCCGGGAAAAACAAAAGCGATGTCTTTTCTTTTTTGCATGAATCCCCCACTTTCTTCTATGGTCAAAGTCTTGCGAGGACGCTTCCCCAAGTCAACCCGGCACCGAATGAAGTCATCAGGATGATGTCACCGCGTCGAATCTTCTTACTGCGTATTGCCTCATCTAAGGCAATGGGGATGGTAGCAGAAGATGTATTTCCGTATTTCTCGATATTTACAATGACTTTACTCGATGGAATACGCAGTTTCTCACCCAACGATTCGATAATTCGCAGGTTAGCCTGATGAGGTATCAACCAGTCAATATCCCGGATCGTCAGGTTGTTTCTCTTTAAAAGTGTCTCTATCGTAGATTGCATGGATTTGATAGCCAACTTGAATATCTTATTCCCTTCCATGTAAATCGTATGCTGATTTTCAGCTACGGTCTTCTCACTTGCGGGGAACCTGGAGCCGCCTGCCGTTTGGATAAGGAACTCACCCTGTGAACCGTCTGCCTGTATATCGACGTCGATGATCCTGGAAATATCCGTGGATTCCGTTCTCGAAAAGACAACTGCACCGGCACCATCTCCAAATAAAACACATGTATTTCGATCTTTCCAGTTGGTGATCTTGGAAAGGATATCAACACCAACTACAAGAATATTCTGAACAATTCCGTTCTCGATGTATTGACGTGCTACATCGGAACTGTAAATGAAACCTGTACAACCCGCAGATAAATCGAAAGCCGGTCCGTTCTTCAGACCCAGTTTCTTCTGCAGGATACAGGAAGTGGAAGGAAATATATGGTCACCGGAAATTGTCCCAACAATGACCATGTCGATATCCTTGTATTTTACAGGTGATGATTCGATAGCATTGACTGCTGCCAGGTAGGCAAAATCACTTGCTGCTTCTTCAGCAGATGCATGATGACGTTCGAACATACCTGTCCTGGTCCGAATCCATTCATCGGATGTATCGACAATCTTTTCCAAATCAAAGTTATTCACGATCTTTTTCGGGACAGCACTTCCCCAACCATTGATCTTGGCATGATATTTGAGCATTATTCCGCTCCCCCCTCAAAAACAGCTCTTGCTATTTCCAGATACCCTGACTGGGCAATTCTGGCACCAAAGCGAACAGCGTTCTTGACTGCAATGGCATTAGCCCGACCATGAGAAATGACGGAAATTCCGTTCAAACCGAGGAGCAAAGCACCACCGTATTCTGCATGATCCAGCTTCTTCTTCAAATGTATGTATACAGGATAGGAAAGCAATGCACCAAGCTTGGCAATCCAATCCTTTTTAAATTGTTCCTTCAGAATGGCAAATATGGAAATCAGCGCACCTTCAATCGTCTTCAGCATCACATTTCCAACAAACCCATCGCACACTATGACATCAGTAATGCCTTTCATGACATCCTTGCCCTCGATATTCCCGATAAAATTGATATGTGAATTCGTCTGCATCTTACTGTAGGCTTCCTTCACCAGTTCATTTCCTTTTTTGCTTTCCTCACCGATATTGAGTAAAGATACTCTCGGATTATCTCCGCCATACAGAAGTTGGAAATAGATCTTTCCCAATATGGCAAACTGGACAAGATTCTCGGATTCGCAGTCCACATTCGCACCCACATCCAATATGATTTCATAATTGGATAAGGTTGGAAATGTGACAGCGATTGCGGGACGCAATACACCCGGTATTCTGCCATAAGTGAAAAGAGAAGCTGCCATCATAGCGCCTGTATTACCGGCACTCACTGCAGCATCCGCTTCTCCATCCTTGTAAAGTCTGACGGTCTTGACTAACGAGGAATTCGGCCTTGACCTTACGGTTTGCGCCGCCCCGTCGTCCATTGCGATCCGTTCTTCTTCGGCATCGACTATCTCGATACGCTTTGCATCAAAATAGTATTTGCTGAGTTCCTTCTCCAGGATTTCCTTCTTGCCAACAAGAAGTATTTTATCGCAAACGTCTTCCTTTATGGCAAGCACCGCTCCCTCTACTTCAGGATACGGTGCATGATCACTACCAAATGCATCCAAAGCGATACGCATTAAGCCTTCACTTCGATGACCTGTTTCCCGTTGTATGTACCACACTTTGTGCATAATTGATGGGAAAGAACTGCTTCCCCGCACTTGCTGCAAGTCACCCATTTCGGGGTTGCAATACGATCATTGGTTCTTCTCTTGGCACCACGAGTCTTGGATTGTCTTCTTTTCGGAACTGCCATTTTATCCATCCTTTTCAGTATTTAATATCATTTTTCTTTCACATAGTAAGACATAGTAGGACAACTTATTTTACAAAGCAACCCTGTCAAGAATTTTAGGGGATGTCGAAGCATGATACGTAACGTAAAGAAATATAGTTTGTTACAAATATCAAAGCATGCTAAATAAATGAATAATATTCATTTATTGCTCTTGACTCCATCGATTCCACAAGTCCAGGATCACCGGGGGTTTATCAACCAGGGATGCACTGACAGTATAACTCTGCCAAATCTGTTCCACTGTCATTTTCCCTTTTTCCATATCGGAACAATATACACTGCCTATGCTCTCACCCTTACGTACCTGGTCACCAATTTTCACAGGCAGGTATGCACCCGCGCCATAATCAAGTCTATCATCCAGTTTCTTGCGTCCCGCACCTATATCGACCAGGGCATAACCGATCTTTCTGCAATCGATGCCGTAAACCCAGCCATCCTGTTGTGCAATGATGGGTAATTCATGCGGTGCTTTGGGCAATAAGCTTGTATCTTCACAGATTGCGGGATTTCCACCCTGTGCTTTCACAAATTTCCTGAAGTAATCGAGAGCCTTACCGCTGAACAGGACATCATCGATCAGCGCTTTACATTCCTTCCTTGTATTGGCTTTTCCCGCCAATATCAGCATTTCCGTCGCCAGGGCACGTGTAATGACATCCACATCCGGGATATTCTTCCCTTTCAGATACTCCACCGTTTCCAAAACTTCCAAGCCGTTCCCTGCATATTCACCAATGGGTGAATTCATATTTGAGAACACAACAGCCACTCGCTGACCAAACTTCTCTCCCGTCGCCACAAGCATTTTTGCCAAAGCCTGTGCCTTGTCCATGGTATCCATGAAGGCACCTGTACCGACTTTCAGGTCAATGACCAGGTTTCTTGCACCTTCCGCGATTTTCTTGCTCATTATGCTTGCCGTGATGAGCGGAAGACTCTCCACAGTTCCGGTCACATCTCTTAATGCATAGATCCTTTTATCTGCCGGAACCAATTCAGAACTCTGGCTGATGATGGAGAAACCAATCTCATTCACCATGTGAATAAATTCTTCATCATTGAAATCTGTCCTGAAACCCGGAATTGCTTCCAGCTTGTCGAGGGTACCGCCCGTATGACCTAATCCCCTTCCGGAGATCATGGGAATTGGAACACCACATGCAGCAACGATAGGTGCCAGCATCAGGCTTATTTTATCTCCGATACCACCGGTTGAATGCTTGTCTGTGGTTTGCATTCCTTCCGGAAACTTGATTGTTTTTCCTGAATGGATGTATATATCTGTCAGCGCAAATATCTCTTCGGGTTCCATACCTTTGAAGAATATTGCCATGAGCATTGCGCCCATCTGGTATTCGGGTATCTTACCGGATAAGTAGTCATTGATAAAGAAGCGTATTTCTTCTGCAGGTATGACCTTCCCATCTCTTTTTGCCAATATCAGTTCCACCGGGTTTTTCATAATAACCTTCTTTCTTTACATTTAAGCAGGAGAAAACCATAATTTGGAAAAGAAAGATGCGTCAAGACTAAAGTAGAGCAAGACTCCGCTCCTACAGTACCCTTCATAAGAAAGGGCGACTTTCGTCGCCCTGTTTATTTAATGTTCACATCGCTTACATTTCCGGGAAATATGGAATCTTCCCCTTTCCGAACCGCTGAAGATGATACCGGCTCCAACCACGAATCCGAAGTTGTACCATCCCCCATTATTATGCACATCGTAGAAATGGATATTCTTCATGAACAGTGAAAGAAACCAGGTGACGGGTGATATAAAGCCATGCCATAATCCAAGCCAGAAACCGGCAATCCTACCATTCGCATCCGGTGTCTTCGCAACACTGTTCGGTCCTGCGGCACATCCTGCAAGAATGAAAAGCACAAGTATTAATGCTAATACCATCAACATCGTTCTAATAGACATCTGATACCTCCCGAAAGAATGATACTGACATTCGCATTTATTGGGGATAATAAGTCAATAAATTTGCATGTGGCGTAAAGTACTGTGGCGTAAGATTCCAATCTTACGAATATGCGGCCCACAGCTCTGTGGCATAAGTACTGTGGCATAAGATTCCAATCTTATGTTTCTGAGTGGCATAAATTATGTGGCATAAGATTCCAATCTTATGGAAAAAGAGTTTACCACTTATACTACTTTTCATTTGACTTTTATTCTATTATGTTCTTATGTTAGAAAAAGGGAGGGTGTTTTATGAAAAACCTAAATACTATTGGAAAAAACAATCTCAAATATAATTATTATTCTTCTAATCTTCCCCACAAATACGATAATTTAAAACCTATTTTCATTACTTTTCGATTGAAGTTCACCCTTCCAAAATATGTGCTTCTCACGTTAAGCAATTTTAGGGATGAGTGGCAAAAAAAATATCATTCACTTTCGGATATGGAAAAACAGGATTTCATGAAAAATAAGGAATTCTGTGCTTTTAATAGGTTTGATGAATTAATAACAGAATCTAGCGAGCTACCACAAATATTGAGCAGAGATGATTTGACGGATATCGTCAGTAAAGCACTTAAGTACTTCGATAATAAATATTATAATCTTCTTTCATACTGTATAATGCCAAACCATGTACATGTCCTAATAATCCCTATTTCAGATTCAGATGTTCCAGTTTCAACATTAGCAAGAATCAATTATTCTTGGAAAAGATATACTGCGAACCAAATAAACAAGATTCTCAATAGAAAAGGTGGATTATGGCAGACAGAATCTTATGATCATCTGATAAGAAGCGACAGTGAACTGATAACAATATTCAAGTATATCATTAACAATCCGGTTAAGGCAGGGTTGGTTCAGGAGTGGAAAGACTGGCGTGGAACATGGATTAAAGATGAATATGTTAACTTGGTACAAGAGTTGATATTATAAGCATAATCAACATAAGATTGGAATCTTGTGCCACAACACTCATAAGATTGGAATCTTATGCCACGATTCTCTTCTTTATCTCCTTCGCTGCGGTAAAGGCAGTTGAAAAAGCCGCCTGCAGGTTATATCCGCCGGAATCTCCATCGATATCGAGAATTTCACCTGCAAAGAACAGGAAGGGTACAATGCGTGATTCCATGGTCTTTGAGTTCACTTCACCCAGGTCAACGCCACCGGTGGTCACCATTCCATTATGAATCGTACCTGCATCCTCGATTTCCATATCGAAATGCGTGAGCTTTTGAAGCAGTGTTTCCCGCTTCTCTTTACCCAGTTGTGATGGAGTATCGTTTTCCGAGATCCGGCACATCGGCAGTATCAGATCGATCATGCGGAATACCAGCCCAAAGCCATGCAGGATGGTTTTAATCGTCTTTTTTGTGGATATCACATTCTTGAGGGTATTGGCAAATTGTTCGCTTTGTCTTTCATCCAACAGATGAAGCCTGACAACATCCTTCTTTTGCGCATATCGGGATAAATGCAGGATTGCCGGTCCTGAAACTCCTGTGTGCGTGAACAATACTGAATCTTGAAGACTGGCAATGCACTTCCCTTTTCGAAGGATATCCACTTTGATATCATCATAGCTGATGCCAGAAAGGTGCGCCCATTTGTAGTCCCTGATGAGAAATGGTGCCAACGCCGGCTTGGGTTTAACAATGGTATGCCCCATGGATTCAGCAAGTCTGTAACCGTCTCCTGTACTACCCGTATTGGGATAGGTAATGCCACCTGTCGTCAGGATAAGAAAATCACATTTTACAGCTTGAGAATGAGTTGTTACCGAAAACTGACTGCCATATTTCGAAATGGAAAGCACCGGCTCCTGGAACCTGATCTGGACTCCCTTCTCTTTGCACAATTCCACCAGTTTATCCGTTACCAGGTCAGCTTTCATGACTTTCGGAAAGAATTTGCCGTCCTCTCTTTCCACGAGCGGGAAGCCAATCTCCTCAAAGAAATCACACAGGGCTTTGTTATTGAAATCATAGAGGCTGTGCTTCAGAAAATGACCATGCTCCCCATAGTGCCTGATAAAATCATCCTCAGAACCTGAATGTGTGAGATTTGCCTGACCCGACCCGCTGATACGCAGTTTCAGACCCGCCTTCTGATTCTTTTCAAAGAGAATGACATGCGCATGGGAAGCTAATTGGATTGCCGAGAAGAGTCCAGCCGGACCCGCACCGATGATACAAATCGTTTTCGTAAGACCGCCTGTGTGAAATGAAATGAAAAAATTCAGTGGCGCCCCCGAGCCGACTCGAACGGCTGGCCTTTTCCTTAGGAGGGAACTGCTCTATCCATCTGAGCTACGGGGGCTTGCCAGTTTCTTACGGATCATCTCCGTATAGGATGTGAAAATCTGAGAATGAGCGAGAATGTCAAGAAGAAGGTTTTGCAGAAGGAAATAGCGAATAGCCAATAGGAAATAGCCCGGATAGAGAGTCCTTCCCTTTGGACGCCGTGCTGAGCCTGACGAAGCATAAAGGGAAGGTGGCACGAAGTGACGGATGAGTTTGAACAGCAGCGCCTTTGTTTAAAAGGTGGATAGTTCGCTGTTTAAGCGATGCAAAAGCGGAAGAGATTTAAGATTGAAGAATGAAGATTGAAGATTTCTTTCCCCCCTTGGGCGATGTACTGATCCTGACGAAGTGAAGTGGGGATTAAGGGAGGTCTTGTGCCGGATTAGTTTGAACAGCAGCGCCTTTGTTTAAAAGGTGGATAGTTCGCTGTTTAAGCGATGCAAAGGAGGAAGAGATTTAAGATTGAAGATTGAAGATTTGCAGAGGGAGCGTAGGGGGCAATGCGTTTCACCCATCCTTTTATAATTGGTAGAGATGAAGGGGTTTACTACCGCAGAACCATACGCCATGTCATCCTCGCGTAGGCGGGGATCCAGGACTTCCTGTTACCCGAAACCTAGCACCTTCTGCAAACACTCTCCCTCCTATCCCTTACTTCGTCAGGCTCAGCACAGCGCCCTTGTGCTCAAATGAGGGAAGAAACTCCTGTCACATTGAACTTCGAGTGTAAATCCTTTATTATGGTGTATGCTTCTTCTTATTTTCTAAATCAGTTGTATTAATTACGTCTTTGTCACTGCTTTTTTTATCCTGCCTTTTCCAATCAGACATAAAGCCGTTGTGTGAACTGAAAACGACACCCACCCGAAGAAGGATGTATAAGAAAACGACTGCAAAAAGCCAGTATTTCATATTCACTCCCTTTTTTATAAGTTCTTCTTCATATATAATAAGTCAACCTTTTTCAGAGTAGCTCAACCAAATCCGAAGCAAGCTACTTCTCAGCTTGGAAATTTCTATTTAAACCTTTTGAAGAGCGAAAAAGTCCGCAGGACGCTACTACTTAGCCCAGGAATTCATTCCTGGGTTGAGAACAAAGATGAGTGAGTCCGTAGGACAACACATTAATGCCTACAAAAACTCGTATGAACGATTCCAAAACGAACCTCGAAAATCCCCCAAATAAACCTCAACCATCTCCCAAATCTTGAGGGAAGCTTGGCGGATGCTTGAGGGATGGTCGAGAGTTGCTTAGCTTAATTTCTGATGCGGAAATACGAGATTTTTATAGATGTTGCATAATAATGATAGAAGAAAATCTGAAAATTGATTGACTTCCATTCAACCTGACTTGATGAATTGCTTTGTATAGCAAAGGAGGAAATTCAAAAGATTTGTTTTGAGCTCATACTTTCAAAAATAACGATTTAGGGGAACCCATGAAAGTAAAACTCAATCACAGTGTCGGATCATTCAGCGGTCATTTCAAAGCTGATAAACTGATCTACTGGACGGTTAAAAGGACGGGGCTTTGTTTCGGTCGAGCCTATGCAGAGCCCAAACTTGTGGAAAATCATCATCGCTTTGGACAAGTCAACAACAACCTAACCAACTTCTATCATAACATTTCACCCGATTACAAGCGAGATCTCGCAGCATACACTGCTTTCTATAAAACAGAATTTGTGGGCATGGGCGATAGGGTTCCCACAGTATTCGGGTTCTACAAGAAAATGATGTATGCACTAGGAAAGAGATTTCCAGAAATTGACCTGGCAACGCTCACCATCGAAGATGTCGTGATGCGCGAATATCCAATTGTTACCATCGCGGAAGCCATGAAGAGTGATTTGCTCCCCAAAGTGGATACATATGGAGAATTGGGGAATAAGATCTCGTTGTAACATAACTTGGCAAGCTGTTGTGGGGTTGGGTTGGTAACCCGACCCCATATATTTAAAGACGTTTTTGAAGTCCATTTGCTCTCAGAGTCAGTTTTTCAATGAGAATCAGTTTGGGCAATTGAACTCCAAAATCTACCGAACCATGAAATGGTGATAGGTATTAGCCCATAGCGTGAGCTATGGGTTGGAATCGAAAAAAAATGTCAGAACCCTTAAGGGTGGCACAATTCATTCTTTTTGTGTATCACCCACAAGGGGTTTGGTCTCCTCTGGTTCCCTTACCCATAGCTCACGCTATGGGCTAAATTCTGGCATCCCTGACGGGATTCGTTATTCAAAATCTATACTGAGTTGAGAACATAAGTTCGTTGGTTGATATGGTCTGAAAGACCTAAAAGGGTCTCATGTTCGTGCTCTTTGAAACAGACCTATTTAAGGTGTTTGCATTTGAACTGGTAGTGGTCAACCATCGTGTCGACACATGATCGCTTCTATCTAATTATCGATCTGCATATTCTGAACCCATATTGTTCAGATGGATATGTTCTACCCCTTGCATAAATACGACAGCCAAATTCACTTGTATTGTAATCTCCGCCCCTTATTGTTCGAGTTTCTCCGCTTATCGGCCCAGTCGGATTTGTTACTGTTCCTGAAAGATTACATTCAGCATAATACATGTCTTTATAATAATCCCAGCACCACTCATAAGCATTACCTGACATGTCATATATACCAAGTGAATTGGGCTCTTTGGAGCCCACTTCATGTGAATAATGACCTGAATTGTAATAATACCAGGCTACGGTCTCAATATCGTTACTTCCTGAATACGTGAGTGAATAATCATTCCTTTCACGAGCCGCATATTCCCATTCCGCTTCTGTTGGTAAGCGATAGCCATTTGCCTGAAAATTGCATTTAATATTTTCAATATCCGTTAAATCATAACACGGTTCAAGTCCGGAATTTAGGCTTAAGGCATTACAATAATAAACAGCATCATACCAGGAAACTTCAGTAGCAGGAGAAGAATCTTTACCATAGGGATAATTTACTCCCATGACAAAGCCATATTCAGCATTTGAAACTTCATATTTTCCTATCTGAAAGGATGATAATCGAACATTATGAAGTTGCGTGTCATAGTAAATCACTGGAGGTCTTTCCCCCATCGTGAATGTACCGCCTTCAACTGTTATCAATTCGGGGGAAAGGTGTCCTGGATGGTAGTCAAAATAATTAACCTGACTTGTTTGTTCATATTCAACATCATGAGCAACAACACGCCAATAATAACGTTCATATCCCTGCTCATAATTTGATTGCAGAGTATCAGGAAGGATCATATAGTTCTGTCTCTGATGCTCGGAAATCATATCCGTTAATCCGGGTACATGATTTTTACTTAGATAAACATCATAGGTTAAGCAGTCACTATTCTGATCATAGCCGCCCCATCGAAGTACTGGTCGATTTACATAAACATGAGAATTTAGCATAGGAGATAAGTTGCCTGGTTCAACAGGAGGTTCATTAGATGAACCATTTTGTACAATGACAGTCAGAGTATCTGAATTTGCTGATAATCCGTTTTTCCCAACGGCCTGAGCCATAATTTTCCATGTTCCTGTATGATTTGCATGGAACTGAGCAGAATAAGGCCATACAGTTATGTTACCACAGTATGCCCCATTAAGGTAATAATTTACCTTCTCTATTTGATTTGATTGATCTTCCGAGATTACTTTCACATCAACAATTATATTTATATCCTGTCCCCTTTTGAAAACAGTACACTGATAAGGGTATACTATCGAGATTGTCGGAGAAATATGGTAATCCGGTTTTGTAGGATGTTTCGAGCAGCCTGTATTAAGTAGGGACAGGCTGACAATCATCATTATAAGATTGAGTATTCGTAGCTTGATTAATTTAAATGGATTCGTCATCCCTCCCAAGCATAATACATGTTATAACTGAATTGATAAAAATGTTGGATTATATGTCAATAATATTTAAAGATTAATATCAGTGATTCATGATAGTTGGGCAAGGGCAATAGGACTCAAAATCCTCAGCTTTCATGAAAGATGTTAATCTTCTTTTCGTGTATTTTGTGTGTTTCGTGGTTAACTTCATCTACTTTTTTCTTGCATATATTCCCCTTCTTCTCAATTGTAATGTTATAAGATCATGGTAACAAAGGAGCCTTGTATGGCGAAGGAAACCCTGTATCTCATTGACGGCAATGCAATTCTGTATCGTGCTTATTTTGCCTTCATCAAGAATCCGCTGATCAACAGCAAGGGAATGAATACCAGTGCCATTTACGGAACTATCAGCACATTCCTGAAACTGGTCGATAAGTACCAAGTAAAGTACCTGGCGATTTCCTTCGATAGGAAAGGTCCAACCTTCCGTCATGAGATGGCTGAAACATACAAGGCAAACCGTCCACCCATGCCTGATGACCTGATTCCACAGATAGAGCCGGTGAAGAAGTTCTTCTCGCTGATAAAGGTGCCTGAATTGGACAGGGAAGGCTATGAAGCAGATGATGTGATATCCTCTCTCGCCAAGAAGTACAAGGAACAATATGATATCGTGGTCATTTCGGGTGATAAGGATTTCGCCCAGATCGTGGAACCATCCATTAAATTATATGATCCTTACAAGGAAACATTCACCGAAAGAGGTGAGATCGAAGAGAAGTATGGAGTCAAACCGGAACAATTCATAGATTATTTAGCCATTTGCGGAGATGCTTCCGATAACATCCCCGGTGTGAAGGGAATCGGACCGAAAGGGGCTGCAACATTGCTGCAGACCTATGGTACGCTGGACGGAATCTATGAGCATATCAATGAGATCACAGGCTCCACGCAGCAGAAACTCATCGATAACAGGGAAAATGCATATCTTTCACAGACTCTGGCAACAATCGTCACGGATCTGCCTGTGACACTCCCAGATACAGAAACTTTTACCTTTCACCCCACGAATTTAAAAAATGCTCTGAGTTTCTTCAGTGATTATGAACTGACAACCATCAAGAAAAGAATCGAAACACAATATGGCGGTGAAGAACCAGAGGAAGAGTTATTCCCGGGTGCGGAAACTGCGAAAGAAGTCCCGCAGATTATCCAAACCCATAAGTCAGCATTTACATTCAATCCTCATTTAATAAACAGCATCTCTGAATTCCATGATATGCTTTCGGAATTGAGAAAAGCACCCTACCTGAGCCTGGATACGGAAACCACTTCCACAGACCCCTTGCGGGCAGAGTTAGTCGGCATATCACTTTGCTTCAATGACAAGGATGCCTATTACCTGCCTATTGGTCATTTCATGCATGAGAATCTTCCTTTCCAGAAGGTACAGACAGGTTTACAGGATGCAATGCATGGAAAGATCGTTGTCGGACATAATTTGAAGTATGATCTCATGATCCTGGAGAATCGTCAGTGGAAACTGGATAATCCGCTGTTTGATACCATGCTGGCAGCCTATTTGCTCGACCCGGGCACAAATAGCTATAGCCTGGACAATTGTGCTGAACGGGAATTCGGTTATCATATGCAGCCCATCAAGGAATTGATTGGAACTGGAAAAAGCCAAACCACATTCGATATGGTACCTGTCGATAAGGCTGCCTTCTACTCAGGAGAAGATGCATATGTGACCTGGCGGTTGTATGAGATATTCCTGAAGAGGATGAAGGATACCCATGTGCTGAATCTCTTCGAGAAGATGGAAATGCCGCTGTTGAAAGTCCTGATGCAGATGGAGAGGAATGGAGTCCACATCGATGTTTCCAGGCTGGCGGAAACATCCCGGCATATCCAGGAGCAGTTGGGAAGAATCACCAAGAGAATATATGAGATTGCGGGATATACGTTCAATATCAACTCCACGCAGCAACTGAATAAACTGATGTTTGAAGAATTGAAGATTCCAACCCTGAAAAAGAATAAGACAGGATTCTCAACCGATATATCGGTGTTAGAAGACCTTGCCCCGGATCATGAGATCGCAAGGTTGCTCATCGATTATCGGCAATACACGAAACTGGAATCCACCTATATCCAGGCATTGCCCAAACTGATCAATCCGAAGACGGGACGTGTCCATTCCAGCTTTAACCAGACAGTGGCATCCACGGGAAGACTGTCCTCTTCCAATCCCAATCTGCAGAATATCCCCGTCAGGAGTGAGATTGGCAAGGAAATCCGAAAAGCGTTCTGTGCGCCAAACGATGAATGGGCAATTGTTTCAGCGGATTACTCGCAAATCGAACTGAGATTGTTGGCTATCCTTTCAAAGGATCCCAATCTTGTAAGCGCTTTCCAGAGAAATGAGGATATTCACAGGGATACTGCCTCCAGAATATTCGGAGTACCGATTGAAGAAGTCACAAAAGTACAGCGTGGACAGGCAAAGACAATTAATTTCGGCATTATATACGGTATGGGACCTGTTCGTCTTTCAAAATCACTGGAAATCAGCCAGAAACAGGCGAAAGAGTTCATTGATCATTACTTCAATCAGTTTCCCACGATTCGGGAATATATCAACAACTCCATTTCCTTCGCGCAGAGCAATGGCTTTGCAGAAACAATTTCCGGTAGAAGGTTGTATTTACCCAATATTACGAGCAGTAACCAGCGGTTGAAGAGTGAAGCGGAAAGAATCGCCATGAACATGCCTTTGCAGGGTAGTGCTGCCGATATCATCAAGATAGCAATGATCAATATTCATGAGAAAATCCGTGAGCACAACTGGATTCGGATGATCCTACAGGTACATGACGAACTGGTATTTGAAGTGAAAAAGGATTATCTCGGCTCAGCAGAAAGAACTATCATCACAGAAATGGAAAATGCATTGCCTACAGAGTATCGTAAATTGGTGCACTTGGACGTAGATATCCATCATGGAGAGAATTGGGCGGAAGCGCACTGATCAGGTAACAGGTAACAGGTAACAGGTAACAGGTAACAGGCAGAAGAAAGAATACTAGGACATTGTAAGTTTCAAATATAATGTGACTAGCATCTTGCTGATTTCTTCTCTTAAATTCAGTGCTAATTTTGCTTGGTTATCGGTAATATATTGTAATCGGATTGATAAGAGGATTTGCGTTTCTGTTTCTGCTAAAGAACCCAGTGCTATTGATATGAAATGCGCAAATTCAGCTTTTGATGTTCTTCCTTTCCCTTCTGCAATATTTGATGGAATTGATATCGCTGCTCTCTGAATTTGATTTGTTAACGAATATAGTTCTTCTTTGGGAAATTTCCTACTCAACTGATATACTTCAAAGGCATAGTCCATGGCTTTTTGCCATACTATTAAATCCCTATAACTCTGAATCATCTTACCCTCCTTTAACTGATCTCTTGATTTCTATAACCTAGTCTGACCTGTTACCTGTTACCTGTTACCTTCTGCTAATTTTTAACTTTTATCTTTTAACTTTTAACTCTTTCTTGAAGTGCGCTTGCTCACTTCAAGGAAGTAACGTCTCCCGAGCCGGTGATGACGCGATTCACATTCGGTTTGCCAAGGTAGTAAACGCTTCCAGAACCGGAGACAGTGGCATTCAAGGTCTTCATGACATTGGGGCGTACTTCACCGGAACCTGTTATGGTAACATTGGCATCCATGGCTTTCAATTTCTCACCATTAAATATCCCCGAACCAGACAGGGTAACATCCAAATGGGGAGATATGCCAGAGAGGACAGTATTCCCTGAACCGCTGATCACAACTACAGTGTTCTTATAATTCACATTACTGAGATTGATGAGTCCGCTTCCTGCCGTGGTGACATTCAATGTCATACCTTCAAATCTGTCGGGTGAGGATGTTGTCCCTGAACCGTTGATCGTGATCGCTTCCAGGTTGGGTAGTGTCACTTCAACACGGGGAACTCCTTCGAAGTGGATACCAATAAAGGGAGTGTGCATTTTTCTGATTTCAAGATTGCCATCAACGACACGAAGCACAACCCTTTTCACATCATCTTCTGTTCCATAGACTTTTGCCTCAAGGATCTTTCCCTTATGAATATTGACTTTAAAGGCATCGTCAACGACAATGGAGTTAAAATTAGGAGGTGATTTGAGATAGCGAACATATTCACGTGCTTCCAAACCGGTAACCAGGAATATGAAGGATATGAGTATGAATATATACAAAGCGGATGGTCTCTTGTAACGCATTCTTACTCCTTATGGTTCATGAATGAACTCAACTGTCTGAAGTAGTATCTTTATCCTTTTCATTTGAATTTTCGGTATTGGCAGTATTCTGTGCAATGAGTGCCCTTTTTTTCTTATGATGAGAAACTCTCCAAAGAATAATAAGAACCAATAGAATAAGGGCAGGTAAACCAATATAGAACAGAAGGAAAGGTATCTTGCGGTCCATGGTGGCTTCCATGGTTTGATCCTTATTCCATAAATAGGCAACCTCATAGTTCCATTTCACTGTGTTGTTCTTATAATCGATATTCGCAGGAGCTGTGTTGGCTGTCACAACAGAATAAGGCAAGTGAAGGACATAGGTCCAGTTGCGATTCACAGTAAAGATTGTTTGGAATAGGTCAGCCATTTGGTCTTCATCATTGAGTTCAGTACTTCCCAGTGAAATCACTCTTCGAAATGTAAGCAAGCCCCTCTTGCCTTTAATAATTTCCGATTTTCCAATAAAATGAGCGAGAGCATCCTGATCATTCAGGGCATTATATGATTTCAGATCATCAAACTTCATTTGAATGTCATAATAGGTATTTCCCGCATTTCTGTATGTCTTGTAAGTCAGAAGATGGATTCCGGGAATACTGGTATATTTGTTGATTGTTTCTGAATTCTGGTAATTCGAGGCAATCGTGATATGCATATTGACATGACCTGAACCGTCACGATTCAACCACATTTCTTCGTCATACTGGATACAACCAAGCATTAACAATAATATCGGGAATAGAAGAATGATCTTTCTCATTTATAAAAGCTCCTGATTTCAAGAGTGATTAAGTAAACCCTGTATAACAAGATTAATAATTGTTTTTCTCAAGGCAAGTAATATTATACTGATTTTTTACTTGACGTGAATTAGCACTCTAAAATTGTATTTGCTAATAAATGTCGAATACATATCTTATTATCAAGAAATAGAAAGGAGGAATACGATGAGACTCAAACCCATTGATGACCATCTTGTCATTCAGATCAAGGCAGATGCCGGTGAAAAGCAGATTGGCGGAATCTATATTCCGGATACAGCAAAGGAAAAACCACAAATCGCTGAAGTGATCGCTGTCGGAAACAACGAAGAACTGCAGAAGATCATTAAAGTCGGCGACAAGGTTCTTTTTGGTAAATATGCCGGTACTGAGGTGGAGTTAGACGGGAATAAGTACATCATTCTTTCACAAAGTGATGTCTTGGCAATTGTTGAAGGCTAACCAATGGCAACGATCCAAGTGAATGAAGGTACATTTGAACGGGAAGTTGTGAAATCAACGGTTCCTGTATTGGTTGATTTCTGGGCTCCATGGTGTATGCCATGTAAAGCGTTGATGCCGACAGTTGAAGGCATTGCCTCAGAAATGGGAGACCGTATCAAGGTCGCCAAGATCAATATCGATGAAAGTCCTCAACTTGCCAACCAATTCAGTATCATGTCCATACCCACCCTATTGATATTCCACCAGGGCAAGGTTGCTGAACAAATTGTTGGTACTCCGAGCAAGGACAAGATACTGGCGAAAGTGAATCAATACTTATAAAAAAAGGCTCCTTACGGAGCCTTTTTCATTTCTTTTTTTCTAAATACCACTTGATGAATCGTTCAATTCCATCTTTAAAATCTGTATGAGGATCATAGGCTAAGTATTTTCGGCTTTTCTCGATATCTGCATAGGTTTGTTCCACATCACCGGGCTGCATTGGTTTGGTTTTCTTTTCAGCAGTGATTCCCAGTGCATTTTCAATTGTCATGATCATATCGCATAGTGTAACCGGTTGGGACTCACCCAGATTGAATATTTCATAACATCGGTTTTTCGTGACAAAACTGATACTGCGCATCACACCATCTATGATATCATCAATATAAGTATAATCCCTTCTTGATTGCCCATTTCCATAAACGAAGATTGGATGATGCTCGACTATTTCATCTGTAAACTTGTAAATTGCCAGGTCAGGTCGTTGTCTCGGTCCATATACGGTAAAGAACCGCAGGGCAACAATTGACATCCCGTAGAGATGGTAATAAAGATGACAGAGTAATTCCCCTGTTTTCTTGGTATAAGCATAAGGTGAGATCGGATGATCGACTGAATCAGACTCTGAAAAAGGGACTTTGATGTTATTCCCATATACCGAGGAAGAGGAAGCAAATACAAAATCTCTGACACCGTGCAGCCTGCATTGCTCCAACAGATTAGATGTCCCGTTGATATTCACATCATAATAAAGGGATGGGTTTTCCAAGGAGGGACGTACTCCTGCCATGGCTGCTAAGTGAACTACAAGGTCGGGGGTATGGTTCCGGAATAACACGGACAGACAATTCAAGTCTCTAATATCACCTTCAATGAGTAAAAATCGGGGATTGTTTATGATATTGGATATGTTATCCCGTTTTATTTCAGGAGAGTAAAAATCATTGAAGTTATCAAGGCAGATAACAGTATTGCCATCCAACAGTAATCTCTCACATAGATGTGAACCGATAAAACCTGCTCCACCTGTGACAAGAACCTTCACATTTCCTTCATCATTATCTTCCATATCCTGTTGTAATTAACTAATAACTCTTTCGATCTTCGCACCGGCATGATTCAATTTTTCTTCAATTTTATCATATCCGCGGTCAATATGATAAATCCTGGATACGATTGTCTTCCCCTCCGCAGCCAATCCGGCAAGTACCAGGGCAGCGCTGGCACGAAGATCCGTTGCCATGACTTCAGCACCGCTCAAATGATGGACGCCTTCAACAATGGCAAGATTTCCTTCCTGTCTGATTTTTGCCTGCAATCGGTTTAACTCGGGTACATGCATGAATCTGTCAGGAAATATCGTATCCTGGATATGGCTTGTACCATTTGCCAAGGTCATGAGTGTTAAGAACTGAGCCTGTAAATCTGTGGGAAAACCCGGATATGGATAAGTGGTCACATCAACGGCTTTGATCTTGGAAGGTGGATATACGGTGATTTCCCTATCACTTACTTTACATTCGATCCCGGCATCTTTCATTTTATCGAGAAGTGAAATCAAATGCATCGGATAACAGTTTGCCACTGTGATCTCGCTATTTGTGATAGGAGCGGCAAGCAAGAATGTACCTGCCTCAATTCTATCGGGAATCATTTCCATCTTTGTCGGATTCAATTCCTTTACACCTTCCACTACCAGGTGGGTTGTCTCCAATCCGGAGATTTTCGCCCCCATATGCTGAAGAAATTCAATTGTACTTGTAACTTCAGGTTCGACTGCAGCATTGAATATTTCGGTTGTGCCATCAGCCAGAACAGCAGCCATCAGAGCATTGATTGTTGCTCCAACACTTGAGATTTCGAAACTGATCGTACCCCCTCTCAGTTTCTTTGTTTTGGCAACAATATATCCATGCTCGATATCGATATGCGCTCCCAATGCTTCCATTGCTTTTAAATGTAAATCGACAGGACGATTTCCGATGGAGCATCCGCCTGGAAATGATACTCTTGCTTCACCCAAACGAGCCAATAGTGGTCCAAGGACATAGATGGATGCCCGCATTTTACTTACCAGTTCATAAGGTGCCTCGCTATAGCAGACATCCGTACCATCGATGACCATTGTCGAATCCTCATAATCGACTCTTGCTCCAATAATTCGAAGCAGATGCGCCATAGTCTTTA
>DAONDQ010000011.1:0-43166 GCA_035402645.1 Candidatus Cloacimonadota bacterium
TTGGGTCTGTCCCTACAATTTATTACATTTCATTGCGGTTAAACCATCTGGTTGGATTGGCAGAGATATATTCTCTAATTCGCCACAACTCCATTTCATTTCTAATGATATGTTCATAGTAATTATGTAGCCACAGTCGCTTATTAAAGGGAATCCAATTATTCTCTTTAACACCTTTAATATATTCGTTGGTTGTCATGGTCTTAAACCATTGAATGACAGTATGTAGGGATAAACCCATGTGTTTATCCTCTTCTTTATAATGATAATTTTCAGGACAGACACATGGGTCTGTTCCTACAAATCGTGGATTTAGAAAAATGATCATATGAATGTGATTTGGCATAATCACATACTCATCTTTGTACAAGTTCTCGAATTTCTCAGGTAATTTCTCAATCCACTTATATATCATTTCACCAGGTGGATTTAATAAAACTTTGTCATCCTTCATGTTACCAAAAAGATGCAAATTACCCTGCGTACAGATAGTAATGGAATAGGCAGATGACTGTGAATAATCAAAATCGCGCAATCTAATTGATCTGCGATTGTGAATATCCTTGTCATAAACCATTTATCCTCCATATTATCATGTTAATTATCCCGCGTGTATATCCTTTCTTTGTTCCTGGACAGACACTTGGGTCTGTCCCTACATATAATTACTTCTTCTCTACTTTTTCTACTCCGGGAATGCTTAGTATTTTCTGTATGATCTTATCCAGGTCATTCGAATGCTGCAACCATAATCTGAAATGCGCGGTAGCCTTGTTTGCCTCTGAATGCGTATTGCTTTCCACAGGTTGCGCATGATATCTTGCGAATACGCCGAGGATATCAAAAACAAAGCGTGCCCTGTTCTTGCCGTATATGGTGAGTTGTGCCGGATGCTGATGTCCGGTTCCTTCTCCTGATTTGGGAATGTCCCACTGCACAGGCATGACTCTTTCCGGTTCGCTTTCACATTGATGCCTGAAGGAAGGATTTGGACAATCCGCCCTATGAATGCTGATACCTCGCCCTCTCGTGATATATCCAATCACTTCATCACCCGGTACCGGAGAACAGCATGCTGCATAATTGATCATCAGGTTATGGACATCGGCAAGCCGAATGCCATAAGCGTGTGACTTCTGAGTTTCCTGGTCATCATGAGTAGGGGTTTCAGGTGGTGCTTTCTTCTCCTGGATTGCCTGTTTGATGCTTGAAAATAGTAATTTACCGGTTCCCAATTCATAATATAGACTTAGGGAATCATTGATGTGAACCAATCTGGCAATTTCACGAATCTCTTCTTCCGTTTTGAATTTCCAATGCTGTTTTCTGCACTTTTTCTCGAATATCTCTTTTCCCAGCCTGATAGCATCCTGTCTTTCCTTCCATTGCAGCCAGGAACGAACCTTATGCCTTGCACGTGATGTCTTGAGTATGGTAAGCCAATCCCTGCTTGGATTAGGTTCCGAGGAAGTGATCACTTCCACTAAATCCCCATTCTGGAGTGTTGAACGAATCGGAACCATGCGACCATTTACCTTGGCGCCGGTACATCTGAACCCGATTTCAGTATGGACGGCAAAAGCGAAATCCAATGGTGTGGATTCACGGGGAAGCTTAATATAATCGTTATTCGGTGTGACCACAACAATGAATTGCGGTTGCAGATTCTCTCTCAACAGATTAATGAAATCACCGCTATCTCCATTCTCCTGCTTCAAAATGCGTTTGATCCATTTCAATTGGTCTTCATACGCTTCATCCGTATTGGGGTAATGATTCCTGGTTCCCTGCTTGTATCGCCAATGAGCAGCAATACCTTCCTCCGCAACTAGGTGCATCTCATGTGTACGTATCTGGAATTCAACTTTCCTGTCATCGGGTCCTATGACCACCGTATGCAATGACTGATATCCGTTTGATTTTGGACGCGCGATATAGTCCCTGAATCTCCTCTCAATCGGTTCATAAAGAGAGTGGACAATCCCCAGGACGGAATAACACTGTTCGACAGTATCTACAATGATACGGATGGCAGCATAATCGTATATTTCTGAATAAGGTACCTTGCGAACCTGTCGCTTGCGATAAATGCTGTAAATATGCTTACTTCTACCGAAGATATCAGCTTTGATGCCATGCTTGTCCAGATTGAAAGACAGTACGGGGATAAGTTTATGGATGTAGGCATCCCTTTCAGATCTTGTTTCATTGAGGAACCCGGCAATCCCTTTATATTCCTCAGGATTGAGATATTTCAGGGAGAGGTCTTCCAGTTCATTCTGCATCCTTACCAAACCGAATCTGTTGGCGAGTGGTGCATATATATCCAGTGTTTCCCGTGCAATTCTTCTTTGACTTTCCACATCCATGAACTGAAGAGTGAGCATATTATGCAGCCTGTCCGCAAGCTTGATGAGAATAACTCTTACATCTTTTGTAACGGAAATGAGCAGTTTCCTGTAATTATCGGCTTGGTCATCCTGTCGATTGTGATTCGCATGAAAGGCATATCTGTACAGTTTGGTCACGCCATCGACCAGTTCAGTCACTTCCAAACCAAATCGTTCCTCCAAATCCTGTATGGTGTAATCGGTATCTTCCAGAACATCATGGAGAAGTGCAGCCGTCAAAGTTGGGAGGTCTGCCTGCATGCGTGACAGAATGAGGGATACTGCGATCGGATGCAGGATATAATCTTCGCCTGACAGTCTTTGCTGACCTGAATGCGCCTTGAGGGCAAACTGAAGTGCCTTTTCCAACTGTTCCCAGTCAAGGTCTTTACGCTCTTCCCTGATGATTTCGAGATATTGAGCCGGGGTCAGTTCGTAGTTTTTCATATATGATTTTACCGTGTTTACAAGACACTTTTAAGAAAATAGTATAAGAGGTAGAGAGAATAAAGACCTGCAATGATACTGATGTAGTGGAGGATGGTATGCGTTTTCCAAAAAGAATATACAGCTCCGGCTCCAATGCCAATGATTATCAACGCTTTGAAAACCCTCACCATGACATAGTCTCTATAGCTATCTCAGGAAAATGGCCATTAGGAAGATCAAATATCCGATACCGCCAATCATAAGCAGGAACGGATTGATTCTCTTTGTTATCCTGATCCAGGCAAGATAGATACTTGCTGATACCAGTGCGATTATGGCTGACAGCAAGGTGATTCCCTTCAGAACCCAGGGGGTCAGCAGCATGCCGAAAACCACTGGAAAACAGCTTTGGAACACCATGGCGCCGGTAATGTTTCCCAGTGCCAATGTATCCTTCTTTTGCCTTGTCCAAATAATGGAATTCAATTTCTCCGGTAGCTCTGTGGCTATCGGCGTGATGATGATGGATAGAATCAAGGGTGCAATACCCATGACATCGGACAGCAATTTGACAAAATGAATGAAGAGTTGCGCTCCGAATATAATTCCAGCTAAACTGAGAGCAATTTGCAGGAAGATCAGGAACAGGGTTTCTTCATGATTGAATATCTTACCCAAAAACAACTTATCCAAGTCTTCAATGTCTTCTGAATCTGCGCTGAAAGTCTTCTTCAGGTAAACCCCATAAGACAGCAAAAGGGCAATGGCAATAACGGCTTTGAGCACCTGGAACTGATGGACGAAAGTGGTTAAAACTGCCATTCCATAGATGATGACGAAAAAAGTGAGGTCCCTGGAAATAGCATTTAGATCTGTATTCATTTTCAAACTGCGTCTTCCCAGCAGTGTGTAAAAAACTACAGCAGAGCCTGTCACAAAAAATGCTAGAGTCCCCAACATGAATGGGGCACCGGCAATAGCGCCAATGCCGATTTGCATGCCGGCTTCCCCTGGATGGAAAATGATTGCAATGATGGGGATAATGGTTTCCGGCAAGGCGGTTCCGACTGCTGCCAGTACGCTTCCAACCACCCCATGTCCGAGTTTGTAGTGCTTTCCGAGCCACTCTACACCATTGCTAAATACATAACACGAACCCAGGATAAATCCAAGACTGAAGAGCGTTGAAATAATATACGAAGTCATTTATTTTTTCCTTATTATGAATCTACTGATTTTGTCGGAAATAAGGGAAAGCAGATGTTTCATGTCAAGGAATTTGAATAGGGATTGGTCGAAGGTTACTGGTTACTGGTTACTGGTACAGAAAAGGTTTGATTTGCTCTCCTAATCTTGTTGCACAGTATCTAAAACAAAGCACCATTTAACCGGCGGGAACGGATAGATATTTAACTCTCATGTTGCCCCCAACAATCCCCTAAGTCTTAAGAATTGGTTAAGAGAGGCCTAAGAGATGCTTAGGAGATGCTTGGCTTGGTTTGAATGGACATATTATACATATTGGATAGAGGAAAGCAAAAGGCGAACAGTCCGAGTCATTAATTAGGACTGAGCATTTCACCAAATACCCGTCTAATCTTTTTTCTTGCATAAATTATGGTGATTCTACAAATAGAATATTCTGAAAAATATCAGTAATTTCAGTGGTGAAGTATTTTGATTAGTCCTGAACTTCACTGAGATGCATATGTTAAACTTAATCCTATACGGAGGAAAAAATGAGATCAAGGATTCTGATTTGTTTGGCTTTACTGCTGACAATCGCAGGACTCTGGGGTTGGTCCCTCAACCGCCAGTGTGAATTTCCTGCAAACTTCTATAACATGGATGTTGTAGGCTCCGATGTATGGGCTATTGGTACCGCTGGTGCTGTAGCTCATTCAACAAATGGCGGCAACTCATATTCCTTTGTCCCGAATCCGGGATTCAATGCTTCAACATTGACCTATATCGACCTGAACGATGTTGATTTCTATGATACGAATCATGGAATCATAGTTGGTGAAAGCGGTCTTGCAGCCCGTACTGATAATGGCGGAACAAGCTGGACGGTTCTTACAGGTGTATCGACGGTCTTTGGTACAACCGGAATTAACAGCGTTGTTTATCATTCTGACGGCAAGGTCTGGATTTGCGGTGCAACAGGAGCAGTGGCTTATTCCTCGGATAATGGTGATACATGGACTGCTCAGACATCCGGTACAACCAACATTCTGTATTCGATTTCCATGAATGATACAGGTACCGGATTCTTTGTTGGCAATGCCGGTACAACTCCAAATGCAAAAATTTACAGAACTACAGATTATGGAACCACCTGGACACCTCTGACTGTTACCATAACCAATAATCCGCATCTCTATCAAGTCAAACAATTCGGTTCTACGGTTGTTGTGATGGGAGATAAGGGTTATGTGGGTGTCAGCACTGATAACGGAGATACATGGACACCACATGATGGTCTTGGCGGAGCAACGATCAAGATGCAGGATGCCTGTTACAATGGCACAACCGGTTATGTAGTTGCCTGGAGCAGCACAATTTACAAGACAACAGATAACTTTGCCACATTCACACCTATCATCACCAATTTCGGTGATTACTTCGAGGGTATATCCTACAATGCCACAGGTGACCTGATCGCTGCCTGCTGGAAAGGTGACATGCTGAAATCCGCCGATAGCGGTGTGACTTGGGCAGAGAAAGCAGTGCCCATCAATTTCATCTATGGTGCCAGCGTTGTCAATGACAACACTTGGTTTCTTGCAGGTGATAATGGTTACATGACAAAGACAACTGATGGCGGTGCAACTTTCCAGAGAATCGTGATCCCTACCGGTATCACAGCAACTCCTTATGAATTCAATCGTTTTTATACCACATATTTCAAGGATGCCAATGAAGGCTGGGTAACAGGAAAGACCAGCGGCAAGATCTATCATACAACCGATGGTGGTGCCACCTGGTCTTATTACCAGGTTCCTGGTGTCACACAGACCAAGAGTTATTATGAGATTCAATTTATCAATGCAACGACAGGTTTTGTTTTTGGTGTAGATGTAAAGAATGCTAAAACAACCGACGGCGGAGCAACCTGGACAGCCCTTGGTAATTCCGGAATTGCCACGGGTACCGTGCTTTACAGTTGTTATTTTGTTTCTGAACTCGTAGGTTATGCCACTTCCACTGCAGGTAAGATCTATCTCACTGCTGATGGAGGGGCAACTTGGACATTGATCACAGTTGGCACGACAGATATCATGGATATCTATTTCAAGGATGCTCAGCACGGTGTCTTCGTAGCCAAAGGTGGAAACATATATTATACATCCAATGGTGGTTTGACTGCTACTGATTGGACTGTTGCAACAGAATCCTCAACCGCAGATATCTACGGTTTGTATTGTGATACAGACGGTAATTTCTATGCTTCAGCCTATAGTTCAGATACGGATAATCTCGGAAATGCATGGGCTGTAATGAAATCAGCGGATAATGGTGCTACCTGGACACAGGAAGTGCTTCCTGCTCTTACATTCAACAAGACACGTTTACAGGGTGTGACGGGAAAATCCAACAGGATCATTGCTTTTGGTGGTAACCAGGTAGTATTCAGCAAGAGTCTTTCCGCACCACCTCAATATGCTACGGACCTGTTCATATCCGAATATCTTGAAGGCTCAAGCAATAACAAGTCCATCGAGATTTTCAATGGAACCGGTGCTCCAGTCAGTTTGAGCAACTACTCAGTCAAACTTGCTGCAAATGGTGGTGCATGGTCAACAACTCTGACCACCAATCGAGTTATTGCAAACAATGATGTATTTATCATTTCAAATGCCGGAGCGAATGCAACCATCCAGGCGGTGACCGATACAACAAGTACTGTGACTTATTTCAATGGTAATGATGCTGTTGGATTGTTCAAGAATGGACAGCTAATCGATACAGTCGGTCAGCAGGGAACAGACCCCGGAACCACAACAGGCTGGCCTGTAGCCGGAGTCAACCCAGGTACACAAAACCATACGATGGTAAGAAAACCAAACATTGGCAGTCCAACCACAGATTGGGCAGCTTCAGCCGGAACGAATGCTGATGATTCACAGTGGCTGGTATATCCAATCGATACATTCACCTACCTTGGGTCTCATACCATGAACCTGGGTCCTGTTAATCCCACTGCAGGAACACCGACCTTCAATCCACCTGCGGGATTATATCCGACCGCAATCAACCTTACACTCTCGAGTTCAACTGCAGGTGCTGCTATTCATTATACAACCGATGGCACGGAGCCGTCGGAAACCTCGACCTTATATACAGCTCCGATACCCTTAAGTACTACTACAACGGTCAAAGCCCGTGCATACTTTACCGGTATGGATCCGAGCTTCATAGCATCAGCAACCTACAACTTCCCAGTTTCCGTTCCAAACCTGACTGCTCTTCATGCTGCAACAGCTGATGGTACGACGGTTTATCGTGTCGCTGGTGAAATCATCCTGACTTTCCAGCAGACATTCAGACATCAGAAATTCTTCCAGGATGCAAATGCAGGTGTGCTCTTCGATGAATCTGCCACGAATTCAGTGATCACAACCGCCTATAATCTTGGTGATGGTGTGACAGGTGTAATGGGCACAATTACCGTATATGCAGGCATGTTGGAATTTGTTCCGGTCGCTGATCCGGGTGCTCCGACATCAACAGGGAATGTCATAACACCGATATCCATCACATTAGCTGAACTGAATACGAATTATGATAATTATAAGGAAAGAATCGTCAAAATCCAGAATGTTTCATTTACTGCCCCGACTGGCAATTTTGCAAATGGTATGACTTATGCCTTCGGAAATGGAACAGACACTGCCAATTTCCGTACCACTTTCTATGATGTAGATTATATTGGGACACCGATTCCGACTGATGTTATGAACATGATAGGCATCCCAAATTCAAGAACTGATGGGAATTATTTCTCCTCACGTAACCTGGCTGATTTTGAATACTTGAATCCGTCCTTCCCAGCTCCAACCAGCTTGGTTGGTACACCTGGGAATGCAACGGTTCATCTGCAATGGAATGCACCAGGAAGACATAATGGTTTGAAAGATGTGAACCGTTCACTGACCGGTTATCAAGTTTATCGTGATGGAACAGCATTAGGTGCTCCAGTTACAACATTGACCTATGATGATAACACGGTTACGAATGGAACACCTTATACATACTATGTGAAGGCATTGTATCAGAATCCAACGGGTGAATCTGTTGCTTCGAATTCAGTGACGGTAACCCCGATTTCCGTAATCTTCAATCCCCCGACTGCCTTATCCGGCACTCCGGGTAATGCATCTGTCGCACTTACATGGTCAGCACCAAGAGCACTCGATAAGAGCGCTTCTACCGGCAAACCACAGATGGAACGCTCTTTGAGCGGATACAAAGTGTACAGAGGTGGAAGTTTCCTTGCCAATGTCGCTGCGGGGACACTTACTTATACGGATAACACTGTTACAAATGGTACCGCATACACCTATTATGTAACGGCTGTATATTCGAATCCTGATGGTGAGTCTGCTGCCTCTAATTCGGTAACAGTGACGCCACAGGCACCGGTATTAAATCCACCTGCAAATTTAACAGCTCAACAAGTTGGCAGCAATGTCGTATTGAATTGGGTTAATCCAGTTCCTGCTGCCGGTACAACTCTTCTGTGGATCAATATCTACAGAAACAATACATTCGTAACGAATATTGCCGCCAACCTGACCACCTGGACAGATGAGAATGTTGCAAATGGACAGTACACATACAAGATCAGTGCAGGTTATCAGGAAGGTGAATCAGCCATATCCAATGAAGAAGTGATCACAGCAGTCGAAGACCAGGTGACTGTTACTGCCACAGCCCTGCTGGGTGCATATCCCAATCCTTTCAAGGGTACTACATCCATTCATTATCAGGTGAAGGGAACCCAACCTGTAACGGTGGAGATATACAACATCAGGGGTCAGCATGTAAGGACGCTTCTGCAGGATGCAAAAGCGAACGGCTTGAATACCATAACCTGGAATGGGACAGATGAAAATAACAGGTCAGTTCCAGTTGGTGTCTATTTCTATAAGATGAAATCAGGCAACTACTCAAGTACCAAGAAAGTGATACTGCTGAAGTAATCTGAAAAAATAACCATAGAAAGGGTGTAGAAATACACCCTTTTTTTATTCTCGACAAAATTATCATTATGCAAATTTAGTCACATCATATGCATTAGTTGGAATACTTCTTGCATTTTCTATTGGGAAAAAACCAATGGACAAACATTGATTCTTATCGATAAGTTTTGAGGTAAGCATGCTGATATTGATCCTGGCTACAATCATACTCGTCCTGAACTGGATTGTAGAATATATTCGTCATTATCATAAGGTACAAGCAATACCTATTCGTATTCATGTGAATGGTACACGTGGCAAATCAAGTGTCACCAGACTGATTGCAGCCGGTTTACGTGCCGGAAACATCCCTACAATCGCCAAGACAACAGGAACGATGCCGAGAGTCATCATGGCTGATGGGACGGAAGCATCGATTGTACGCTTGATGGGTGCCAATATCATTGAACAGAAGTATATTTTTCGTTTTGCTGCAGGATGCAACCCCAAGGCAATCGTGATTGAGTGCATGGCTGTGAATCCTATCTATCAGTGGATTACAGAAAGGATGTTCGTGAAATCCACGATTTCGGTGATCACGAATTGCCGTGCGGATCACATGGATCTGATGGGAGCTTCTGTACCGAGCGTGACAATGAGTTTGAGTAATACGATACCTGAAAATGGTGTCTGTTATACAGCGGAAGAAGATTACTTTGGTCTGTTGAAGAAAGTGGCAGATGAACGAAAGACCAAGATTATTAAAGTGCGTCCCAAGGATGTTACAACCAATGATCTTCATCACTTTCATTACATTGAGCATGCCGAGAATCTTCAACTGGCACTGGCAGTCTGCGAACATGTGGGTGTACCACGCAATGTTGCCTTGAAGGGAATGCAGGATGCTCATCCGGATCCCGGTGCATTAAAAAAGTACGTGATTCATGAACGGAACAAGAAGCTGTTCTTTTATAATGTTTTTGCTGCAAATGATCCCGACTCCACAGGAATGATCTGGAATATGATCACGGGGCATTTGAAAGGTGTCGAGAAGATCATCATTCTGAACGGACGCGCAGATCGATTCTTCCGTTCTGAGCAGTTGGTCGATGCTTGCACGAGCTTGGATTTCTCATACCTGATACTTACAGGAGAACTATCTGAAAAAGCCATGAGTTATGGCTGCAGTAAGGGAATCCCGAAAGATAAGATGTTTGCTTTCGGAGAAATGGATCCTGCAGAATTGTATGAGAAACTGTTCAACCTGACGAATAAGGAAGCCCATATAGTTGGCATAGGTAATATTGCCGGCAGAATCAAATATGGAGCTACAATCGTAAAATATTTCAAGCACCGTTCCATGGATACCCTGGATTCGCTTGAAAAAGCCAAGGAAGATATATTCCCTGAATAGGGAACTATAAATTTGATATGCTGAAGCTTATTAGGAGGTTTGAGTGGTTGAAGCTGCAGTAGGATTAGGTGTAATTTTTAGCCTTATATTCACTGAACTGCTCGGTGCAGCTGCCGGCGGTATTGTTGTACCGGGCTACATTGCAATGTATCTGGATCATCCCAGACAGATCATTGGGACATTACTGGTCAGTGCTATTACATGGGGAATTATCCGTATCATCGGACAATTCACGCTTCTCTTTGGAAAGAGACGCATGGTACTGAGCATACTCATTGGTTTTATCATTGGTTGGGCATCCCGTAACCTGATATGGAATAATGTCACGGTTTATGATTTGCAACTCCAATCCATTGGATATATCATCCCCGGTTTGATCGCAAACTGGTTCGAGAGACAGGGATTTGTAAAAACTGTATCGACAATGCTCATAGCAGCAGTCATGGTCCGTTTGATCCTGATGGTCATTGCCGGTGGGGAGGTAAGCTTCAATGTTTAGACCTTCATTGAAATCCAATTGGGCTCTCGTCATCCTCGGAATCCTGAGTATTGTCCTTTTCTATATTGCACAAACCAGTTACAAGCATACTCGTGCTGATTATTACGAAGAGAAACTGCAGGCTGCACAAAAGATGAATGAATACATGAAGGCTTTAAAAGCCGACTACCTGCAAAAAGGCAATACAATTGACCTGCTTGATGATCCTATGCAGACAGGTTTAATTGGTCCGAAGATCAGTACCATTACTTCCAGCAGAGCACTGCTTTCCGAAAAACAGACTGCCTTGAACCCAAATCTTGCTGCCATCTTTGTTCAGCTTCTTAAGGATGCACATGTCAAGGAAGGGAACTATGTGGCTGTCGGTCTAACAGGCTCCAACCCGGGCATGAATCTCGCCTTGTATGCAGCCATGTCGGTTTTGAAAGTAAAACCGGTGATCATGACTTCATTGAGTTCATCTATGTTTGGTGCTAATGATCCCAACTTCACCTGGCTTGATATGGAAAAAGTCCTCAAAGATAAGGGATTAATTGATTTTGCAACAAGTTATGCTTCTCTTGGTGGAAAGGATGACCAGGCGACTGGTTTATCAGAAACAGGCATTAATGATCTGAATGCTGCCATTCAACGGAATGGAGTGCAATTAATAAAGGGAAAAGACCTGAATGATAACATTCAGATTCATATGAAAGGCTATAATGAGCTTTTACCGCAAGGGAAGAGATATCAACTATTTATCAATATTGGTGCAGGTTTGGCTAATATCGGTTCACAAGTGAATGCTCGTCTGGTTAAGGAAGGTATTAATCGCAAACTGGCTGACAAGAACTTTGAAGTTCCCGGCGTCATGATGCTATTTGCCAAGAAGAATGTACCGGTTCTGCATGAACTGCGAATACTCCGTATGGCAAAGACATATGATCTGCAGGTGGCTCCAGAAAAGACCCCTCAAGTTGGTGAAGGCATCATTTTTGGTTCTAAAGTCCACAATGTTATGATTGCACTGATATGCCTCCTAATCCTGACTGCAGCCATTGTCACTGTGATCATGTTTGATCGGGCGGATAGGCATTTCATGTCAAATCTTGTCGATCCAGATGAGGAGTTATAATGAAAATCAGATTTCCTGAATATACAAGAGGCATCGTTCTGACATTCATGCTGCTGCTTGCAGTGATTGGACTTTCTGCAGCACAATTGATGGTGTGGAAACCATTACCGATGAAGGGCTTTGGAACGAAACGAGTTTTAAAGGAAGGGAAATCCAGCGTTCTCTATTATCGTTCCGTGTCGGGTAAGACACTTGACCTGGGAACTGTAAACCAGACTCGTGTACGAATCAGCGTTTTTACCAAGAAAGACAGTCTGAAATTCAAATACACAGTCATAGTGGATAAAGAGAAGAAGACCTTCCAAGTACTGTATAAGAGAAAAGCTGGCAATTACTTCTGCTATGAGGATATGTATCTGAATCTTCTCCCCGGTCAGCATAGAATACAAATCAATACAGCCAATCGGAATGCTTATTTCAGGGCATTTTATCCCCAATATAAGAAAATTTATCCACCTATTTCATTAGCTAAACCGACAATTCCAACCGATACCGTGCTTCTAAACAAGGGTGCGACGAAGAAAGTTTATTATATAGCAACTGCTGATAAACCATACCAAACCACGGTTACAAACAAATACACCATGTATGGATATGCCCGTGCTTCCATTTTGAGCAAAACTTCTTCAGGATTTGAGATATACAGGAACGGAAGTCTGGTCAGGAAAGTGGATATTTCACCGAAGAAGACGAAACTCTACACGAATGCCAAGTATGCCAATATCTCGATTGGAAAGAAATTCGACATTCCATTGGTGGAAGGGAAAAACATCATTGTCATCAAACCGATTGGAACCAATCCGATCATATTCCGTATCTTCAAGGAAAGGAAGGATGCCCAATGAGGAAGCTGTATCTACTCACTATCCTGATGGTCACGATAATCCCATGCTTTGCCAAGGTATCTCTTGAACTTGCTTCCGATTTTACCTATGACAGCAATATTTATCAGTTATCAGATTATGATATGGATCGTTACAAGAACAGTGAGCCGACGCTTTCCTACATAAATTCAGCCGACGATGTGATCTGGGGTTCTTCGCTGAAACTTCAGTATCAAACAAGATGGAACAACATCCGGATTCGTCCTTCTTTCAAGGCTTCTGCAAATCGCTTTCTCGATAATGTTGATAAATCCAATGCCAATGGTCTTGCTACTCTAGCGCTTATGCATCGTTTCGCGGATCTGAATCTGTCATATGGTTATTACCCTGATAACTATCTCCGTAAATATAAGGATAAGGATGGAACGGGATTGTATGAGAAATTCCAGTACGATAAGAACTTATACAAAGCAGATTCATACATTAACCTGATGAAGCATGAATCACTCTACCTGTATCTTAAGTACGAGCAATATGATTATAACAAGTATTTTACTGAATATGACGGAAATGCAACCACAACAGGCATCGGCTGGAGACATACCAATCCTCAGTTAACTTTCAACGGAACCTATTATTACAGGCAATTCGATGAGAAAAAGAATACAGACCTTTCCGGTGAATCTGCAGATGCAGCTTATGAAAGCAATATCTATGATTTTGGTCTTACGTGGAAGAACTGGAAACCTCTCATCGGTTCTCATGTTGTGAATATCCGTCCATCTTTCAGTGTATCCTGGGAAGATAGATATTACGAAGGAACCGATGCCTTTCATAATGGAAGACAGGACGCTATTGTTGATATCGTTGCGGGAGTGACAGTCCCTGTGCAAAAAAATCTCGATATTAGCCTTGACTTCTCTCACACAATGCGCAATGTAAGTTCGAATAGCTTAAGTGTTCCACGATACAAGGATTACAAGGAAACAACCGTATCGGCAGGATTCAGCTATTCAATCGATTTAATGCGTTAGGGGGATTCCTTCCATGATGAAAAAAGAGACATCACGTGATCGAGTACGTGAATTTCTGGATTTGGTTGATAATGACAAGGTTGATTTAAGACGCTATTCTCGTCCCGTGCTTGTTTATAAGGTTGATGATGGCACTGTCCGTTATTCCATTTGGGAAGAAGACCTCCTGAATCGTTATGGTCTCCAGTATGTAGATGGCTGGGATTACGAAGAAGATCAATTGTTCTGCCCAGATTGGGTATTAGGTGAAAGTGATGACCTTGATGATGATGATGACGACGACGATGATGATGATGACTTCAAGGATCTGGACGATGATTTCTGCGAACCCAAGAAAAAGAAATAACCGATTTGCTCATCATGAGTATTAAATACAATGCCACGATTTGAGAGAGAAGAAACCCCCAAGAGATATCCAATTTCTGCTACGATCAAGTTCGTAATTCTCATCCTCATTATATTCGGTTTTTGGCTCCGTTCATGTTATTATAAGCAATTACCTCACAATATGGTCATTAGTGATGTCTATATGACAAGCATTACACCCCAGAGTGTTGATGTGAACTTTACATTGGAAAACCGGAAGGCAATTGCCATGGATCAGAATCTCTTCATACAGGTCTATACTACCGAGAATTACATGATTGCCAGTAAAATTGTGAAAGTAACTGTCCCGGCAAGTACGAAACTCGAATATATCAAAACACTGGATAATATGAACCGTCAACTCCATCCAAGAGAAACTCTTCAAAAAGCAACAGTCGAATTATACTATCCCAAACTCTTTTAATATCCTCACTCTTGTATTCCTCAAGGGATAGAATATCTTATTGATATAATGGAGGAATCATGAAGCGGAAACGACAAATTCCAATCGAAGGTATGCATTGTGCTGCATGCAGTACAAGAATAGAAAAAGCTCTTCAAAGAAATAATTCCATCTTTCTTGCCAGGGTCAATCTCGCTACTGAGGTTGCTACCGTTGAATACGATGACAAACACATAACAAGTAATGAAATAGATTCCATTATCCGCAAGATAGGGTATGATATCAAATCAAGGATGCCTGATGAAGAAATGGAGCGGCAGGAACTTCATATAGCCAGGAAAAGACTGACCATTGCCTGGGTTTTTACGGGACTTATCATGCTTTGGATGATTCCCCATATGTTCCTGAACATCATGCTGTTCAGTCATACTATAATGGAATTGGGGCTCATTCTTCTTTCATTGCCGGTAATCATACTCTGCGGTTATCCTACTTTCAAGGGAGCAATTAGAACTGTAATTCATGGTTCGACAGATATGGATGTACTGATTGCCACCGGTGTTGCTGCTGCATTCATCACTGGTCCACTATCCTTTGTGATACCCATTGCCAATTACTCAGCTATTTCAGCCATGATTCTTGCCTTCCAGCTTACCGGGAAGTACCTTGAAACCAAGGCAAAGGGCAAGGCATCCTCCGCTATCCGCAAATTACTTGATCTGGGAGCGAAGACAGCTCTTGTGGAAAAGAATGGAACAATTCTTGAAATTCCCATCAAGCAGGTACAAATCGATGATATAATGATTGTGAAACCCGGTACGAAGATACCAACAGATGGTATTGTCATTGAAGGCGAATCAGGAGTAGATGAATCGATGGCAACCGGCGAATCGATGCCGGTCACGAAAGCAGTTGGTGATGAAGTGATTGGTGCTACAGTCCTTCAGAATGGCTTCCTGAAAGTGAAGGCTACCCGAGTCGGCAATGATACCTTCCTTTCACAAGTGATCCAATTGGTCGAAGAAGCCCAAACATCAAAGGTACCCATCCAGGCATTTGCAGATAAGGTTACTTCCATCTTCGTTCCAGTTATTCTGTCACTGGCATTGCTCACTTTCCTTGCCTGGTTCATTTTCCCAGATACCATGCGTATGATCACGAATTGGGCACAGACTTTCGTGCCCTGGGTGAATCCTGATCTGGGTCGAATTACAGGTGCCATCTATGCCATGATCGCTGTACTCGTCATTGCCTGTCCCTGCGCTCTCGGATTGGCTACACCCACTGCACTCATGGTGGGAAGCGGCATGGGGGCAGAAAAGGGAGTTCTAATCAGGACAGGAGAAGCCCTCCAAACGATGAAGGACGTGAAGATCATTGTCTTTGATAAGACAGGAACTCTTACTTATGGTAAACCAGAATTGCTATCCATCATTCCTGTGAATGATGAGAATGAAAGAACGATCATGGAAATTGCCTCTTCATTGGAATCCGTTTCAGAGCATCCACTAGCTCATGCAATATTGCAAAAAGCATTGGAACAGCAAATCACCTATCAGGCACCAGCTGATTTTCAGGCAGTTCAGGGGAAGGGAATCAGAGGAAAGTTGAATAATGAATATTACATCCTCGGCAGCCATCACTGGTGCCAGGAGAATGGCATCGACACGATGGATTTAGATACGAATCCACTTCTCCAGGCATATCCCGAAGCAACCATTCTCTATCTTGCATCTCAGTCAAAACTGATGGGTGCTTTTCTCATCGCAGATAGAATAAGGGAAGAAGCAGAGAATGTGATAGCCCGTCTCCATGAAATGGGAATCCAAACTGCCCTGTTAAGCGGAGATTTGAAGAAAACAGCGAATGCCATTGCCCAGAGGTTGGGAATAGATAGGGTTGATGCAGAAGTGCTGCCAGGAGATAAGGCAAATATCATCAAGACTTATCAGTCTCATTATGGCACAGTTGCCATGATTGGTGATGGAATCAATGATGCTCCTGCACTGAAACAGGCAGACATTGGCATTGCCATGGGCAAGGGCACTGACATTGCCATCGAAGCTGCCGATATCACATTGGTGAGAAGTCATCTGGAAAGTGTTCTCATAGCAGTGAACCTGTCAAAAGCCACATTCACCAAGATTAAGCAGAACCTATTCTGGGCTTTTTTCTATAACCTGATCGCTATTCCACTTGCCATCATGGGCTTGCTTCACCCTCTCATTGCCGAAGCAGCCATGGCTACCAGTTCAGTGACAGTAGTCACCAATGCCAATCTGTTACGGAAAAAGAATCTCTTGCCAACAAGAAGGTAGAACAAACATAATCAACCATTAATTCATAGTACTTTAAGGAGTCGGTATGTTAAAACCCTATATGCTGAATGTTACAGGAATGAGTTGTGACCATTGCCGGACTGCAGTCACACAAGCTTTGATGGAATTGCCCAGTCTGGATGATATTGAAGTCAATGTGGAGAGAGGCACTGCTTCCTTCAAATTCGATGAGGATATCATTCGGCTTGAAGATATCGTTGCTGCCATTGAAGAGCTCGGTTACGACGTCGTTCGTCCAATATGACCATTAACAACGCCAGCTATATTGTTTACCTGAAGAAGGACAGGGCATATCCTTTCCTCCATCATCACCCATGGCTTTTTGCAGGTGCAATACATCGTATCGAAGGTACTCCCAACGATGGTGATGAAGTCACCGTCCGTGATACAGAGGGGAACTTCATTGCCTACGGTTTATTTAATTCACAAAGCCAGATTCGGGTTCGGCTCTATTCATGGAATCCGTCAGCACATCTTGATGAAGACTTCTGGAAGCACTTGATTCAAGAGGCAATCTCCCTACGGAAAGATATTCTCTATCATGACAAACCCCAGGATGCCATACGCCTCATTTCCAGTGAGGGTGACAACCTCTCAGGATTGACTGTCGACTCGTATGGAGGCTATCTGGTCGTACAGTTCACAAGTCTTGCCCTTTTCCAGAGAAAAGATGCTTTTATTTCGATTTTAACAGATATACTCCACCCAAAAGGTATTTATCTTCGTACTGAAAAGGATATCAGGGAAGAAGAAGGATTAATTGCTGCGGATGGACTGTTAAGCGGTGTAGAACCTCAATATCCTCTCCTGATAAGCGAAAATGCCATTGATTTTGAAGTTTCACTGCAAACTGGACAAAAGACAGGTTTCTATCTCGACCAGCGTGAAAATAGATTTTTGGCTCGTTTGTATGCAAAAGGCAGAAAGTGCCTCGACATGTGTTGTTATACCGGTGGCTTTGCTCTCAATATGGCAAGCGGTGGAGCCTCTTCGATCCTGGCTGTTGATGTATCATCGTCAGCTTTGGATATTGCCCAAAGAAATGCTGAAAGGAATGGATTCAGGAACATCAGTTTCCTGAAGGGCGATGCTTTCAAAACACTACAGCATCTATTGGAAAGTGGAGAAAAGTTCGATATGATCGTTCTTGACCCTCCCAAATTCAGCAGAAGCAAGGCGGCACATAAACAGGCACTGAACGGTTATCGGAATCTCAATGAGACCGCAATGCGACTCCTGAATGACAAGGGCATTCTCTTTACATGCAGTTGTTCAGGAAGGGTAAGCCGGGAAGAGTTCTACCAGGTATTGCAGGAATCAGCAAAGCAGGCGAACGTGTCATTTCAATTGCTTGAACAGAGAGGAGCAGCTCCGGATCATCCGATTTCCATTTATTGTCCCGAAAGCCAATATCTGAAATGTTTAGTAGGTGTATGCAAAAAATGAAAGACAGGGAGGAAATATGAATACCTGTATCATGGTTCATTCAGCCACAGGAACTACACTGAAGTTTGCAAATGTGATCAAAGGCAAACTGGAAAATGCGGGACATCAAGTCAATCTTATCGAACTTCATACAGATGTTCCGGTTAAAACGGGTTCCATCAGGCAGCCGATGAACTTTCAGGTACTGAATATCCCGGATATTTCAAACTATGATGTCATTCTTGCCGGAGGTCCCGTCTGGGCTTTTTCCATTTCCACCGTGATCTATAAATGCATGAAATCCATTCCAGATATGAAGGGAAAGAAATTCCTTCCGTTTGTGACCATGGGATTCTTTCTTCGAGGAATGGGTGGTACTGCTTCCCTCTCCCAACTAGCCCGAATAGCAAGGGATCTTGGTGCTGAAGTTCTTCCAGGTGCCGTTGTCTGCAAGATATTTCATAACATTGACAAGATGATGGAAAGTGAAGCGGAGAAAATTACCAGCTTGCTAATATGATTTCGCTTCTGGTGTAGTGACTTAGGATGACTCGACAACATGCAAGAAAAATAGATTCGTTAACCACAAATATCCAAAAAGTAATTTCATGAATTTACGAGATCAGAGTCAAACATTATCATGTAATATACAACAAAAACTGTACATAGTATTATGTTATAGCATGCAAAGGAAGAAGGCAACAACTAATACCGAGTATTGGGAAAGTTTTTATAGTATAACTTGATAATGCTATTAATGTTGAAAACTTATTATTCGGGTTTGATGTAGGATATAGATAATGTAGTACCATTATAAGGATTTAATCATTATTGAAATTGAATTACTGAGTTTCGTTAATCACTATCACTAATTTCTTTTAATGATCTCTCTCGCTAAAATCGAGGAAAGACTGTCAGAACCAAGTCGATTTACATGGTTAAAATCACGGAAAAGCCTGATATCAGATAAATATGGATAATCCACAGTTGAAATATTTACGAAACTTACATATTGGCTATTTTTGAATTTTTTGAAGTACGTTGGAAGAACTAACTGATCATATTTAATTGAACCACTAAAATAGTAAGAAGGGCTATGAATAATAACTAATTGAATATGATTTTCTCTACACAAATTGATCAGTTTTTGTAAAGTTCTGTAAGATAGGCTGTTCATATTTAATGGTTTTATGTTGGGAGGTTGCTGTATCCAATTAGGTCCAAACTGTTTAATTCTTTTTGCCATTAACATACTAACAAGTTTTCCATTATCAGGTGCGAAAACTCTGAAATGATCCGTTGTTGCTTGGACGGATTTATTTCGAAAAATATCTAAAACTAACCGATGATATCTATGCATTTTAAAAAACAAAGAAACATTGGCATACGGGATCATTTCAGCCAGTATGGAATCGATACTTTTATCTTTTTTGTATAAATAATCAAGTCGAGATGCAACTACAATATATGGGTCGTAATCCTGCAAATCAGCATAGGACGCATCATATATTATGTATTTCAGTTTATGCGTCAGTAAATAATCTTTCACAATCATATAACTATAGATACAGTTAGAAGAACTAATAGCAAGGTTCACAGTTTCTAATCCTGTTCTTTTCGATATAAAATCTGAATTGTATCCAACTTCTGCCTGTGAGGCACCTAAAATTAATACATCAGCTTGTTTATACTTTGCATATTCAAGACCAGAATAGGTATCGAGACGCTTGAATTGTACATATCTAATAATGCTATAGCCTATCAGATTATCTACAATGACAATGATGATGAAAAGAAGCAGCAACATTGCTATAAGTTTTCTTAAAACATAAAACTCATATTTTGTCATTTTATTACCTTCATGGTCTTTTAAAACTGATAATATATAAAATCTTTATCATTGAAAGAACCGCAAATAAGTAAAATACAAATCATCAAAATATATACTATCCATCTTTGATAGCGTTGTAACTTCTTTAGAAAAACTGTAAACTCGTCCTCTTTCGAAGCAATCTCTGCAACTAAAAGAAGTATCATTCCAGCTAGACCATATAAGAATGTAGCTTCTTTAGGAAAAAATAACCTGCCTGAGGACGTAAAAATCCTAATAATCATTTCTCTCACCTGTCCTACAGTATCTGCCCGGAGAAACATGAGACATAGACTCATGAGCATGAAAGTAAAAAGCACCTTGAACAGGTTCACAAGTTTTGTTAACTTCCCCCATTCCAGAGTAAAGTACTTTGTGCTATAATTTTCAATGGTAATAAAAACAAACATCAGCAAACCAAAGATGGCAAAATTTGCCTTTGGTCCATGCCACATGCCGATGATAAAGAAGGTTACCAAAGTGGATACGAGGAAGGCGATCTCTTTTTTATTCCGTAGGGAATAGTATAAAGGGTAGTACATATAATCCCTAACCCAAGAAGAAAGGGAAATATGCCATCTTCTCCAGAAATCTGTCACCGAGTTGCTGAACAACGGCTTATTGAAGTTAGCGATCAGGTTGTAGCCAAACAATCTTGCCGTTCCTAAAGCAACATCAGTATAACCGGAGAAATCAGCGTACAACTGGCAGAAGAATAGAACGGATGCAAAAAGCAAGGTCGTTCCATTATGGAATGTGTAGTTGTCAAATCCTGCAGTGACATAGGTTCGAAGTCCGTTTGCGATTACAATCTTCTTGAAGTATCCGAACAGGATTAGTCGTAATCCAGAGACTATATTGTCATAATCCAATTCATGAGGTTTCATTATCTGGGGCAGCAGTTTCCTGCTTCTGGCAACAGGTCCGGAAAGTACTTGGGGGAAGAAGGACTGGTAAACAAAGTAGTTTACAATATTCTTCTCCGGTTTGGTCACTTGCAAGTAAACATCAATAGTATAACCAATTGCATTGAAGGTAAAGAATGAAATACCGATGGGAAGAATAAGATGCTGCAGATAATCAACCGTCGTACCTGACAGAATATGCAGAGAGGGATTGATCAAGCCAAGCCAGTAGCCAACATATTTGAAATACAGAAGCAAGCCTACGTTGAATACCAATGATAATATAAACAGTGGTTTTTTGGCTTTAGGGAATCTCTGGAAGGAAAGTCCTGCAAGGAAGTTCACAGCCACTGAAACCAGTAGAAAGAAGATATAGCTTTTTTGTCCAATGACGTAGAATGCCAGGCTGGCAATGGTTAGCACATAACGCTTGTATCTGTTTCCCGGCAGATAGTAGGCAAAAAAGACTATGACTAGGAACAACAGATACTGGTAGGATATGATGTTCATAATTCAGTTCTATTCAGGATTCTGGAAATCAGCCCAGCTTGTTTGAGATGCAGTCAAACATGCTTCCCATATTCTGGAAATTCATGATATCCATGAAACTGAATTTTATGTTGAAGTGCTTTTCGATTGCCACAATGATTTCCATGTGTGTAAGAGAATCCCAACCTTGAACTTCTCCGGCGATGGTTTCATCTTCCAATGTGACCTTATGTTTCAATATCTTCTCAACTACCTGTTCAACTTCGGTCACGATTTGCTTTCTATCCATTATTTCCTCCAGTTATCTTGCGCTTAATCTCATAAAGATATCTATTGAACCTGTCGCTTTGTATCCATATCTTAACCAAGATTTAATCCCGGCTTGAGTTGCTTGCAGCATATTGATATCATATCCGAGTTTTTTTATCTCTGTAAATGCAGCTCTCGTTATTTGATATCCATAGCCCTTCCCACGATAATCTTTTAATACAGCAACATAATACGTGGATGTTATTTCCTGATCAAAGAATATCATTGTTGTGGCAACGGGTACTTCATCAGCATAGCCAATTAAAAGCATAAATTTGTTCCCAGTAAATGAATTAACTGGGATTGGGCGCCCATGGTGAAATACATTGCTTCCGATTTCTGCCCAAACTTTTCTCTGTTCATCAGTTGTTACAATCTCTGTTCGATATTCCTGAATTGGTACATCTTTAGGTAATCCCCATTTGAGATCATAGAAAGTGTTGACCCACTGGTCGAACTGACGTATATTATGGTTTTCAAATATTTCTGATAATCCTGTATTCCTTGCTAGAAGTGGGTGACAAAGCACATAAGGCTGTTTTTTGTATCTAGGGATCAAATCCGATAACTCTTCAACTCTTTCAGAGAAATCATTTCCAATTGAATCGATTATTATGAAATTAGGCCAGTCATAATAATCAGAGAGATATGCAGTGAAAGGTTCAGTAATTTTCGTAAACTTGACGTCTGATGCAGCAACATATTCATACAAAGCAATAAGACTCTCCCAGTTACGCTGATTCAATGACATTTCATCCATCTAAATGCTCCCTGTTAAGATTCAATCGCATGTTCAAGTTTCTTTCTATCGATCTTGCTGCTGCTGTTTACCGGGAACTGCTTATAATGGATCACTTGTTTTGGAATCATATATACAGGCAATTTGTTTTGCAAGTAACTGATCAGGTCTTCATCAGCTCCAGTGAAATTCTCGACACATAAAAATAACTGTGTGTTGCCTTTTATCTCTTTTGCAACAGCAATTGCATTGCAATTTGTGAATTTCTTTGCGTGATATTCAATTTCATGCAGTTCAATTCTATAACCCTGGATTTTGACCTGATGGTCTTTTCTTCCACAATACATGATATTGCCATGTTCATTGAAGAATGCGATGTCACCGGTATAATAGCATCTCAAATCTTGAGAGCCATGATGTATCATTTGAAAGACAGTCTGATTCTTCTTTTCGTCATTTACATATCCCCAGGCGACCTGTTCACCTCCAATCAATAATTCACCTTTTTCATTCATTGCATCTGTTATACCGTCATCTGTTTTAATCAGCGCTGTAATACCCGGCATGGGATGTCCAACAGAAATCAGGTCATGATATAATTCCATCTCAGTATGTGGATTGGTAAGGTATGCCAAACACCAGACTGTTGCCTCTGTGGGACCGTAGAGGTTCCAAATATCTGCATTGGGAATACTTGGTCTCAAATCGTTCAGGAGTGAATTCGATGTTGCTTCTGCGGTGAGGATGCAAGTCCTGACTTTTGGCAGGTTGATTTCAGGCAGAAATGGTCTTAACAGCGACACTACAGAAGGAACAAGGCATGCCACCGAGATTGGATATGAAGTAAGCACCCTTGCAATATCAAGATATTTGATATTGGATGAATTCACTGTATAGATCGTTGCTCCCCTGATCAGTGGTAAAAGCAGCATGGCTACGGATACATCAAAGGTCAGATCAAACATCTGTAGTAAATGATCTTCCTGTTTGATTTCAATTGGAATCTCAAAAAACGACTGCAGGAAGGCTCTCAGATTCTTTTTTGTGATACGCACACCTTTCGGAACTCCCGTACTTCCCGAAGTGAACAGTATGTATGCTGTTTTTTTATCGTCAGGTTCCTGAAAGGGAACGATATCCATTATATCTTCAATATTGGACAAGAAATGGAATTCTACATCAGAGGGAATTATCTCGGAGTCTGTCTCTGTGCTGCCGGCAATACAACTCAGTTTCGCATCGTAAACGACTATAGCATTCCTTTCCAAGGGGTTTTCGGGATTCAATATTACATAACCTGTATCACTAAGAACTGATGCAATAATCATTGCATATGTTTCGATGTCATTGTGCATCACGATACCGATTGAATCGATGTCCGAAAGTGTTTGAAGAAACGACAGATAGTTGTTTACAAGCCGATAAGTCTCTTCATAAGTATACGGGGTGTCATTAATGATGAAGGCCGTATTCTTCAAATTCTGTAAATTTCTATAAATATATTTGAGCATTTATCCTCATTTATCATTATCTAGATACATCTTTTATTAGAAGTAGTGATATAAGTCAAATTGATTTTTCAAACTATTCTTAAGCAGTTTCATTCTGATCACTTAAATATATCGCACTTTGCATATGGTATAACCCTTTCATAACCGCTAGAATACCCCACAATTACCGCAGGATGACGTACCTAAGCGGGAAAATCAAATGCTTGAACTAATGGTTTGCTGTGTTTTACCAGTTCTGATAAAGAAGATATGAAGAACGAAACAATGAAGGTGACGTATTCTGAAGTTAAATAACAACTAATTGGCATTGAACCTAATGGATTGCAGAAAATAGACTATTCAACATATATTTGTCAGGACCTGATTCATTTTTATGGCAAATTCATTGAGCTTCAGAAAAGCAAATACAGTACTAATACGGTAGCATTACAGTAAATTACCATAATCGTACCGTAATAATCTCAAGAGACTCTTAGAAGCCCGTTTAAGAAAAAACATTTACAAAAAACCCTATCATAACATATCTTAACCGATTTGCTTCATTTCAGTGCAAGTCCAGAGGATGGAAATGGCGAGATTATTCAGAAAGGAATATCATGAGCACTCAAACACATGGTATTTCAAAAAATCACTGATATTATTGGATCCAACTCTCATCGAATATCGAAAGAGCTTGGATGAAAATGGTAATTACCTGTTTCATTTTCAGTCATCGCCTTCCGACAAACTCTTTTATCCCGCACAGGTAAAACTGCTGTATGATCCCAATAAGGAAGTCGTTCTCCAGCATTCCTGCTCTATTCATCCCAACGAGGATACATGTGCCCATTACCTTACCGTGCTGGACTATGCCTACAATCACCTGGGAACTGAAATCCTGCAGGAAAGGACTACACAGGTTTATCGCGGACGTATCCTGAAATACAACGAATTCTGGCAGAGAGTGTTGCTGAACAGCCAGATACTCATTGCAGACATTTATGATACAGAATCAAATAAGATACGTTTTTTCTTTGAAGGATACAGTCGAATCGATATCAGGCTTATTGCAATCATCATGGCAAATCGTGAATTGAAGGATGAAGACCGTGTCCTGCTCGATGAAGCGAGAGAACAGATGCTGGCTTTCAGCGATCATGAACTTGCACTCCTGAAAATGCTGCATGAGCATAAATGCTCCTTCAGCAGGAAAGGGCAGTTCTTTACCATTTACAAGCATGATTTTGTGCAGTTCTTCCCGCATCTTGCCAGTCTTCAGCATAAGATTTTCATCAAAGAAACCGGTGACAGGCTGATCTTCAGCGAAGAAAGCTTGAACCTGAACTTTCGCATAGAACAGGTCGATCCATACAATTACCTGCTGAAACCGGTATTGGACAAGGAAATATCTGCATACTACGTTCACCAGGCAACGTATCTTCTCATACGGAATGAGGTATATTCCGTTGACCTTCCTTTCACGGTGGATGTCACACAGCAGATATTCCAGTTCGGATACCCATTGAAAAGGAAAGACCTCGTTTATTATTATGCTATTGTATCCCGCCAATTAGCACTGCAGCATTGCTATCTTGATTTTGAAGAGGAAATTAATTTACCTGAAATCTATGATGAACCTCCGCATATTCATTTTCGCCTTCACAAGGAAGAGGAGAATATCATCATGGATGGGAACCTTTCCTACGAGGATGGCATTGAAATCCCTTTATCCGTCATTCGTTACGGCTCGGAATTAGTGCGCTTTGAAGTTGGCAGTCATGATGCCTGGTTCTATATTCCACCGGAAATACCATTCGACGTGAAACTCTTTCTCGATAAATTACCGGAAGCCCAATACCACAGGCTTGAAACAGATGCAGTATTGGTCTTTGCCGGTGACGAAAACATCGAAGCACTGAAGAAGGCTATATTTGAACTGACAGAAGAGAACTGGGATATCGAGATCTCGGATGAACTGAGGAAGGAATTCATTTACAAAGTCCCGCTACAGGCAAAGATCAATGCCAGGCAGGATGCTGAGATCGATTGGTTCACCTATGATGTTACATATGAATACAAGGACTTCTCCTTCACACATGAGGAATTGAAGAAATTCTTCAAGAGCAGGCAGAAGTTCATGAAACTCAAGGATGGCAGGCTCGTATTCTTCTCTAATAAGGAAAACTTCGACCAATTGGATAATGTCCTCTCAAGGAGTGAAATAGCCAAGGATAAGGTATATCGCCTTCACAGCTATTATGTTCCCTTCCTCTATCACTTAAGTGATTCGAATCCGGCTATCCGTATACTCGGGGATTCCTACTTCGATGCAATGTACGATTCCATTCTGAACAGGAAGCTGGAACAGCAGGATAAGATTCCGCTGTTTCTGCAGCCTATTATGCGTAGTTACCAAAAGGCTGGTTTCTTTTGGATGAAGATGTTGGAGCATTATCGCTTGGGTGGAATCCTTGCTGATGAAATGGGATTGGGGAAGACCATACAGGCAATCTCGATCCTATCGGGTATGCAGGGAAAGAAGATTTCCCTGGTTATATGTCCCAAGACACTACTTTTCAATTGGGCGCTGGAAATCGAGAAATTCAATCGCAGTCTTCATTATCTGCTGTATGAGGGAAGCAAGGATACACGTATCGATCTGCTGAAGAATCAGAATGTAGATGTGATAATCGCTTCCTATTCCATTATCCCAAATGACCTGATGGAATTGCAGGAGATTCATTTCGGCTATATCATACTGGATGAAGTGCAGCATATCAAGAATGTTTCTGCATTGCGTACGAAGGCAATTAAGAAGTTGAAGGCAGATCATAAACTCGCTCTTTCGGGAACACCGATGGAGAATGATCTGACAGAATTGTGGTCAGTCTTTGATTTCCTGATGCCTGGATTTCTACCGAGTATGAAGAAGTTCAGAGAAGAATATGCAGACCCGATCATCAATAAAGCAAAATCACGTGAAGAATTGAGCATGATGGTCTCTCCCTTCATTCTGCGTCGTAAGAAGAAGGAAGTATTGCTGGAATTGCCGGATAAGCAGGAACAGATTTTATATGCGAAGATGTCTGTTGTACAGGAGAAAATGTATTTGCAGATTCTGGATGAAGTGAAGAAGAACCTTTTTCTGATTCCATCCGAAACCACTGGAATACCCACACCACCTGTCAATTTCATACATGTTTTAACTGCCTTAACACGCTTGAGACAGATAACGGATCATCCTGCACTGGTTGAATCTGACCTGAAACATGATGCAGAACTTTCGGGGAAGGTGGAATTACTGATGGAATTGGTGGAAGATGCAATCGGCAGCGGGAAGAAGCTGCTGGTGTTCAGTCAGTTCGTTCAAATGCTGAAGATCATTCGTGATCTCTTCATCAAGAATAAGATCAATTTTGAATACCTGGATGGCGAGACGAAAAACCGTCAGCATCATGTGGAGAATTTCAATAACAACAATAACATCAGGGTATTCCTTATCAGCTTGAAGGCTGGAGGGTTTGGACTGAACCTGACTTCTGCGGATACAGTCATCCTGGTTGATCCATGGTGGAATCCGCAGATAGAAAACCAGGCGATCGACAGAACGCATCGGATTGGGCAATCCAAGAAAGTACAGGTATATAAGCTGATCACACGTGGTTCGGTTGAGGAAAAGATTCAGTTGCTGCAAAAGAATAAACGGGAGTTGTTCGAGATGATCATCGAAAATGGTCAGACACTGCTCAAGACAATGGACTCAAATCAATTGAAGGAATTATTCACATATTAGGATAACAAACAAATGAAATTAACAATCAGAATATTGCTCTCAACAGCCTTATTGGCTCTTTTTTCGTCATTATATGGAAAAGCACAGCTTAAACCACCGGTAGCTCCAATTGTACCGGATCGATTCTATCTCAATGGTAAGACGATACAGGATGATTATTCCTGGATGAAAGACCCTGAACTGAAGAAACCTCATGTCCTTCAGTATATTCAAGATGAAAATGATTATACAGATGCTTTCATGAAACATACCAAACCTCTCCAGAAGAAGCTCTTCAAGGAAATGAATGATCGTATTATTCAACAGGATCAATCAGTTCCCTACTTCAAGGATGGCTACTTCTATTATTCCAGAGACGTAAAAGGAAAGCAGTATCCGGTTTATTGCAGGAAAAAGGGAAGCATGAAAGCAAAGGAAGAAGTGATACTGGATGTGAATACACTCGCAAAGGGACATGAATTCTACCAAATCGGATTATATGAATACAGCCCGGATAGACGTTATTTGGCTTTTTCAGTGGATGATATTGGAAATGAGACCTATGCTCTATTCATCAAGGACCTTGAGACGGGCAAAATGCTCCAAGACTCCATTTACCCAATTGATGAATTGGCATGGGCGAACGACAATAAGACCTTCATCTATACGATGCTGAATCTGCAGAATGCGACAACCGATAAGGTGTATCGTCATGTACTCGGAGTACCTCAGCCGGATTCACTTTGCTACCAGGAAAAGGATTCCGCTTTCAATATTGGAATCGGCAGAAGCGAAGATGAGAGACAGATCGTGCTCTGCACAGCAAGCCATACAACAAGTGAAAATTACTATGTTTCTGCAGATAATCCCCAAAATGATTTTGACCTATTCCAGAAGAGAATACCCGAGATACAGTATTATATCTCCTTTCATGGGGATGATGTATATGAACTGACAAATGAAGATAAGGCTATCGATTTCAAGCTTCTGAAAGGGAAGTGGGATGTTGCCGGACAAAGAAAGATGGAAACCGTGATAACTGCTTCCGATACGCTTGTTGTTTCAGGTATCGAGCTATTCAAGAATTACCTGGTAGTTTCGGAAAGAGTGAATGGTGAGCAGAGGATGCTGGTGAAATCACTGAAATCCAATCTCGACCATTATATTGCCTTCCCGGAACAGAATTATTCCATCTCCACTAGTTACACACCCAATTACGACACAGATACTCTCAGATTATACTATAATTCATTCACAACACCTGGTACTACCTATGAATTCAATATGAAGACTTACGGCATGAAAGTACTGAAACAGGAGAAGGTTGGAAAAGTCTATCATGCATCGGATTATGTCTCGACAGTGATCTATGCCAAAGCAGATGATGGAACGAAGATACCCATTGCTGTGAATTACAAAAAATCATTGTTCAAGCATGATGGTTCCAATCCCTGCTACCTGGAAGCATATGGCAGCTACGGGGATACCAGTGACCCATATTTCTCATCTTACAGACTTTCACTATTGGATAGAGGATTTGTGTATGCATATGCACATATCAGAGGTGGTGGTGAACTGGGGCAGAAATGGCATGACATGGGACGCATGCTGAACAAGAAGAATACATTCACTGATTTCATCACTTGTGCTGAACTGCTTCAAAATCAGAACTATACAAGCAAAGAAAAGACTGTCATTGATGGCGGAAGTGCAGGTGGTATGCTGATTGGTGCTGTTGTGAACATGAGACCCGAATTGTTCAGGATCGCCATTGCTGAGGTGCCTTTCGTCGATGTCCTCAATACCATGCTCGATCCCAATCTCTTCGGAGTGGTTCCGGAATATGAGGAGTGGGGAAATCCGAATGACCCGATCTATGGTGAATACATCCAATCCTATTGTCCATACCAGAATGTGAAGGCACAGAATTATCCGACAATGCTGATTACGGAAGGGCTGAACGACCCAAGAGTCAATTTCTGGGAGAGTTTGAAATGGACGGCGAAGCTGAGATCCATGAAGACAGATCAAAATCCTCTTCTACTTCATATGAGCATGGAAGGACATCTTGGTGCTTCCGGAAGGTATAGCTTCACACAGGAAATTGCTTTTCAATACGCCTTTATTTTAGACCAGTTGGGAATTAAATAGAGCTGATAGACAGCCTTGTATGTTTATACCTTCTTCAAATGGCGGAGAAGATTATACACCACATCGTCTATGATGACCATACCGAGCATGGTCATGTCGTGATCGACAACGGGAACGGCAGATAGGTTGTACTTGGCGATAATATCCGATAAAATACCAATCTTATCATTATCGTGCACATAAATGACCTGATGATTCATGATATTGACCAGCTGGGTACTCATTTCAGCCAAAACGAGATCACGCAATGAAATGGTGGCGACAAGCCTGTCACTGTTATCCAGGACATAGAGGGAATAGATGGTGTTGGCTTCGGGTTGAAGACGACGAAGTTCCTTGAATGCATCTTCAACGGTCATCAGCTCATGCATGGCTACGAAGTCAGTGGACATCAGGCTTCCCACCTGGTTATCGGGATACTCCATCAGTTCACGTACTTCATCCGATGTTTCGGATTCCATCTCACTCAACAATTCTTCTGCCTTATCTGTTTCCAATTCATCGAGAATATCTGCAACCTCATCAGACGGCATCTTCTCGAGAACATCAGCAGCCTTGTCGATAGGCATATTCTCCAAGACACTGCGCTGTGCCTGAGGTTCCATCTCTTCCAGAACATCAGCTGCTCTTTCCTCATCAAGTGACGTGAAGACGTCCATCAGAGCTTTGCTATCCAGATCTTCCAGGATATCAGCAAGGTCAGAAGGATGAAGTTTTGTCAGTTTCTGATAGGGCTTTGCCAGTTGGATACCCATGTCATCGTAATTGATGGCTTCCACATCATCCCAGAGAATCAACTGGTTTGGCAATGATTTCCCGAATAGTTTGTAAAGGGAGGAAGCGATCTTATCGAGTCCCAATTGACGAAGTGCACCTTCGAGTCCAATATCGACAGCAACCAGGAAAGTGCCAGAATTGACATTTGCAAGTCGCAGGTCATTCACACGAACGACTTTCCTGCCGGAAACATCCACCACCTGCTTATCCAACAAATGTCTTACGAGATAGATACAGGGTATTGTTGTTGGATCGAAATTCTTGATCTTGGGAACCAGCAGGCAAGTCTTCTTTTTAACACTGATGAGACTATGACTGCTCAAATCTATGCAACGGATATGATCGTCAATCATGACATTCGCAGCTACGACTTTTGGACGGGAATGGTTGATATCCACGATCAAGTCCATTAGAACGCCAATGGGATTATTGGGAGTAGAATATACATGATGCCTTAGTACGGTGCTAAGATAGAACGTCTTCATATTTTCCTCCCATTTTCCTTTTTGATTCTATGAATTAGAATAGCTTTCTCTTTCTGAATACGATGACAATCAGAATTGCCAGGAACATTGAAAATACGATGCTGAACCACCAAGCCCAAGGCAAATGCTGGTATGGAGTGGGAACATTCATGCCATAAAATCCGAAGATGAGGTTTGGTATCATCAGGACAATGGTGACCGCGGTGAGTATCTTCATCACAATATTCAAATTGTTGGAAATAATTGAAGAAAAGGCATCCATCATCCCATTGAGAATGTTACTGTATATATTTGCCATTTCAATAGCCTGCTTGTTCTCGATGATAACGTCTTCCAGCAGGTCAGCAGCATCTTCATTCTCTCTCAGCCAGCGAAAGCGCTGAAGTCTTTCCAATGCCAATTCATTGGAACGAAGTGACGTATTGAAATAAACAAGGCATTTTTCCAAACGAAGAAGCTTCAACAGCTCTTTGTTCTTCATGGATTGATGGAGTTCTTTCTCAATGACACCAGTACGCCTGTTGATCTCCTTCAGATGCTTCAGATACCAAGTGGCAGTCCTGTAGAATATCTGGAGGACAAAGTTCTGCTGCGTGATCTGGAATGGTCTGTTCTTTCCTTCCTTGAAGGATGTCAGAATTTCATTATTGAAGGGAGCAACAGTCAAAACCTTGTCCCTGGCGATAATGATACCCATGGGAACAGTCGTGAATGGGATTTCATTCAGCTTGGAGAACACTGGGACACGGATGATCAGGAAAAGGATGCCATCTTCACTTTCGATACGGGAATTTTCATCTATATCCAAGGGGTCTGTCATCAGGTCAAATGGAATCTCCATACGATCGGCGATTGCCTTTAATTCCTGTTTTGTGGGCTCTTCAATATGAAGCCAATCGCTTTCCTCGTAGTTCGCAGCCTTGGTGAACATATGATTTTGGGCTTTGAAATACTGGATCATATCATACCTCCTTCGCACAGAGAATCTCTGTAAAGAGTACACTGGTCTCCGGTATATGGATACAGCAAATGAAATGGGAATTTGTGATTACAAAATATGAAAAAGGGACATTCAAGTGAATGAATGTGTTTAAGGTTCCTTTTCGCATAATACATCCTCACATTGCTGCCTGCGCAGGTGAGAATGAATTATATGGTCATATCCTCCCCGTACGCGGAATGATGTTGAACATCAAATAACTAGGGCCAGGTTCCATAAAGGAATTACCTCTCTGTTCGATTTACTTCAACGGCAAGAGATTATGAAAATTGATTCATGTCAAGCAAAAAGGGCTTTTCCAGTTATTGAACACAAATTCGGGGAAAGATAGCAACCCCTGATTACTCATTTTGTATTAAAAGAGGTCTCAATGAAATGATATCAAATGACACTTAGACTTCCATCATACCACACCTAACAATCTCTTAGATCCTAAGAGATGTTTGGGGGAGGCTTAAGAGATGGTTAAGGGATACTTAAGGTTCTTTCTCTTTTACTCGTTTGAGTTGCCTATAGTGATTTATAGGATATTCATCACAGTTTTCTTTCCGGTTTCCATTATCTTCTCATCATAATGTAAGGCTGATCTTCATGTACGCACTGGCGGAATAACGATCGAAATGTCCCTGCAGATCAAAGAAATCTGAGGGTTCATCCTGGCACTGACTCGTCTTATAACCAATATAAAGGAACCAATCCTTGCGGAACTCATATTTGAAATTCGTATAGTAAGTCAAATCCGAGTATCGCTGACCCGACTTATAGGTTGAAATGTTGAGTCCATTATTGATCGACATTGAGTTGGAAAAGCTGTAATCCAGGGAGGCATTGATTATTTCATAGCTGTTATCCATCGTGATCGGAATCGTGTCCGGTCCTGCATGTATATAGCTGATGGTAGGATAGCCATATTCATAATGTGACACACTGGCAGACCAGGAAAGACTTTGCTTCAGGTTTCCATAGCCGGAAAAGGAAGTTGTAATCTTTTTCTTTGTTTCATTCAAAGTATATACGATGGCTTGACCATAGATGATCTTCACGGTGGGATGAAATATCGCCCACTTATTATATCCGATATTAAAGAGTCCTTGATAGGTGTCGTGTTCCTTTTTCTGAAACACACTTCGATCTCTTTGTAGTTGCACCATTGTTGTGAATTTGGGAAGATATCCGATGATTAAGGAAGCATTCCCTCCAACTACATCAAAAGGATGATGCGGCTCGGTTTTACATCCATAGACGAAATCTGAAAGTACGAATATTTTCCGAAAAAACCTCTCCTTGGGATCTGATTTCCAATTCAACATGCAGTCGTATGAAATATATCCGGGATCATAGAGATAACCCATGTCAAGCGCTACGTCTTTTTCAACCATTGCATTGGAGAAGGAAATGTCCCAATTACCGGGCAGATATTCGACAGAAGACTGATAGTAGCTTCCCCTCTGAATTTCATTATCTGGTGTAGAAGAATCATTGAACTTTCGTGTACTAACCAGATATGAAGTAGACAAATGTAACTTTTTCAAAGGTTCCCATTTCCCGTCTCCAGCCACAAAATGGTTATAATATCCCTCATTGGTCCTGCTTGCCCCTGCAAAGTGAAAGGAATAACGATTGCCTTGCTTACTCACGGCAGCTAATTGATAAAAGTCATCCGGATTAACCACAGCTCCATCTTCCGTTATCTTTTTATCCTTTGCGCACAGATAGCCATATGTCCAAGTTTCACTATTACCGGTGTATTTCAATGCGAATTGTGGTTGTACGATGTTTCTTGAGTTGAACAGACTGGTATCGACTCCAAAAGCATCTATATCCTCAATAAAGAAATAACGGTTCTCACTGTAGAAGGTTGGGTATTTTTCATTATATATGTCTTCTGCATCATCAGGAGGTACATCTGTGAAATCAGGATTGAGGGTAATTTTCATTTTCGTGCGTGTGTCCGGATTAAAGCTCATATCCAAGCCAATGTTATCAGGATCATAAGTAGATGTTTTTTGTATTAAATCATAGCTCTTCACATAATAAGGACGGAATTTCCAGGCATGGTGTCTTTTGATTTTGTGCTTCAGTTCGATATCGATTGCTTTTGCATAAAAGTCTTTACTCACTTTGTTATCATAATACGGGTACACATAATATTCCCTGTTGAATTCATTATATCTCATGAAGCTGACTTTCCATTGATAGGGAGATTCATTGCTGAAACGTATATCCCTGAAGGGGATGACCATCCGAACAATCCACGTGCTGTCAGTGATTTCAGAAGAATAGGAATACGAACTGTCCCAAAGATAGCTTGTTCCATTATTGATGTCACTCGTACCATCCGATAAAGCACCTGATGGTGTTGCCAAATAGAAATAATCACTAAATGAGGAAGGAGAAGGAATAACGTACAAATATAGATAGTCCCCTTCAGAACCATTATCCCTCGAAGCGTATTTCCCCTTAGTGAAAGTACTGTCTATTTTGGTATTGAATAACGCATAAAGGTTTTCTTCATCATACCAAATCAATACATTTGTCGGTAAGGATTCAGCTTTCTGATCATTCGGGTCTATTCGTACAAAAGATGAAAAATGATTAGAATCGTTTGTGATCATCGATGTGGAAAATGGAATTTCCACCGCTGATAGTAATCCTATTAAAATTATCCATAACCCAAATAACCAAATGGTTTTCATAGCTTCTCCTATAATCAATCTGTAATAAACTCAATGAATAAAAAAACGATGCAGGTTGATATTAATCAAAGCAGACCCCAATAGCGGGAGGAATAAATATAGAGAAGTCCACAATTATTATATTGCTGAACATTCATTTGATAATGCAAGATATTTACCATTCTTAGTAAGATTTGCCAATATTACAAAGAAAGATACATTATATATATAACTTTTTATAAAACGGGACACAAAAATAGGAGTAAAGATGAAACACAATTGGTTATTCTGGGTTCCCCGCATAATAACAATACTCTTTATTCTTTTCGTTACGATGTTCTCTCTCGATGTATTTGACGAACCTGCACCCTGGTATATGCTGATTGTCGGTTTTCTGATGCATAGCATTCCATCGATCGTCATGGCATTATTTCTCTGGGCAGCCTGGAAGCATCCTTCCATTGGAGCTGTTTTCTTTTTCCTTGTAATGCTTGGATTTGCTGCCATTGTAAGGACTTTTGGGCATATCATGACCCTGGTTACCTTTATGGTACCACCATTCATTGTAGGTTTGCTGTTTCTGTTTGATTATTTCCAGCAGGTGAAATACAGTGAAGACCTGATTAAAATACCTTCAGGACCAGAGCGTATCAATATGGAACCGGAGAGTCACGAGATTGAAGACATCGAGCCAATTCCACCAATGGATGAAAACCCACCGGTTGAAGAACCGAAAGAAAGTGATGAGCCTGAAACGAAAGACTAAGTTATTTCCATTTTCTTTTGTAGAAGAAATGCTTTGTAATTTCTGCTGTCATAACGTAAAGGAGAATGATCAAAACCAGCCAGGGGATGAATTTTAACGGCAGATTGCCGAATCCGAACATCCCTGCAGCGGGAGTGAAGGGAAAGATGATCGTGATGGCGGCGATGATAAGAGTGGAAATGAAGAGAGCTTTTCCCGGTTTGCTTTTGTAAAATGGTCTTCTCGTTCTAACGACTAATACGATGAGAGAAGCAGATACGACAGATTCTATGAACCAGCCTGTTCTGAACTCATCTGCCGAGGCATGAAGAATGAGAATTAGGAGACCAAAAGTAAGATAGTCGAATATTGAGCTAATCAGTCCGAATGTGATCATGAATCTACGAATGAACTTGATATCCCACCTTTTAGGTGTCATCACCATTTCCTTATCTACAGAATCAGAGGCAATATTCATTTCCGGGAAATCAGTCATCAGGTTCATGAGCAATATTTGTTTTGGAAGAAGAGGTAGGAATTTGAGGAAGAGCGAAGCACCAGCCATGCTGAACATATTACCAAAATTGGCACTGGTTGCCATAAAAACATATTTCTGCGTGTTGGAAAAAGTGGTTCGTCCCAATTGAATTCCCTGCTTGAGCACTTCCAGGTTCTTTTCCATTAGAACAATATCCGCTGCTTCCTTTGCCACATCCACTGCACTGTCAACCGAGATGCCGACATCAGCAGCATGAAGCGCAGAAGCATCGTTAATTCCATCTCCCATGTAACCAACAACATTGCCTGTTTTCTTGAGTGCCAGAATGATCCTTTCCTTCTGATTCGGTTCCACTTCTGCAAAGATATCCGTGTGAGGTGCTTTGGATCGTAGGGCTGAGTCACTCATTCTGTGCAGGTCACTTCCTGTGATGATCTGGGGTTCTGCAATACCCATTTCCATACCGAGATTCCTGGCGATCAGTTGATTGTCTCCGGTAATAACTTTGAGAGTGACGCCATTTTTCTTCAAATCCTGAACCACTTCTTGTGTGCCTTTCTTCAAAGGATCGTTGAGAACAATAAAACCAAGGAATGTCATATCCTGTTCCGAATCATGTCCGAATTTTTCATGATCATCAACAATCCGGGCAGCAACTCCCAAGGTTCTCATACCCTGCCCGCTGAATATTTCGAACTGTCTCTGAATTTCCGATGTAACGGAAGATAGAGGCTGAATCCTGCCATCATTCATTTCAGCTTTATCGCATATGGGAAGGATGTTTGCGATAGCACCTTTCGTGATCATGATCCTGCTTTCATCTTTCTTTACCAGGATAGACAATCTCTTTCGATTGAAATCATAAGGTATTTCACTGATCTTGCTGTAACTGGTGACATCAAACTGATTTGCATTCCGGATCGCCTGGTCTATTGGATTGGTGAATCCTGTTTCATTCACTGCATTCAAATATGCATAAAGAAGGACCTTCTCACTTGGCTTACCTTCGCCATCAGATGCTTCCTGCAGTGTGACAACACCTTCTGTTAATGTGCCGGTTTTATCGGAGCAGAGAATATTCATGGAACCAAAATCCTCGATGGAGGACAACCGCTTTACAATCACCTTTTCCTTTGCCATATTCTTTGCACCATGAGAAAGATTGATGCTAATGATGGCAGGTAGAAGTTGCGGAGTCAGACCCACAGCCAGGGCAAGGGAGAACAGGAACGAATCAAGCACCGGCTTAGCGAGGAATACATTAATAGCAAAGATGGCAAAGACAAGTAGGATGGTTACTTCCATCAGGAAATACCCGAAACGGCGAACACCAATCTCAAATTCCGTAGCTTCCGGACGTATTTGTAATCTTTCGCTTACCTTTCCGAATTCTGTTTTCTTCCCGGTATGCACGATCAGTATATGTGCATCACCGCTGATGACATGCGTTCCCATCCATACTGAATTGGTACGTGCTGACAATGCTGTATCAACAGGCAGTTCACCTGCCTTCTTTTCGAGAGGAAAAGTCTCACCGGTTAATGTGGATTCATCGATGAACAAGTCCTGTGAATCGAGTATCAAACCGTCACCGGGAATAATATCACCTGCATCGAGGATGACAATATCACCGGGTACCACTTCTTCAACAGGGATATCGATAGGTTTGCCATCCCTGAGAACCTGGGCAGAGATGCGTACCATGGCAAGAAGGTGAGCCACTGCATTGGCTGCTCCCTTTTCCTGCCAGAACCCAAGGATTCCGCTGATCATTACAATGGTTAAAATGATGATGGCATCAGTCGTATCATGAAGGAAGATGGAAAGAATGGCAGCGCAGATAAGAATAATAATGATGGGACTGGAAAATTGCGAGACCAGCAATTTGAAAGAAGAATGGGATTTTTCCTTCTTCAGGGTATTCCTGCCATTTTCGATGAGCCTTTGTCTGGCGTCCTGTGCAGTTAAACCCTCTTGCTTGCTATGTAATTGCTGAAGTATCTCATTCTGTGGTATACTCCAGAAAGGGAAGGACTCATCATTCATAAGAAACTCCCTCCAGATAGGTTGGTACTATACTTTGTATAAAACAATGATGCCGTATTACAGCACATTCTTCACAAAAGGCACAAATATCTCATATTCCTCAGGTGATAGCCTGTGCGGTCTGCCATCTTTCACAAATGCGCCAAAAATGGAAGCCCGGCAGCATAATTCATCATTGGAATTAAATACTTCCTGCATCCAGATTGCTCTCAAGCGATTCCCTTTTTCAATCCAGGTTTTAACTGTAACCTGCTCTTCCAGTTTCAAACCTTTCTTGAAATCAATCTCCAAACGATTCAGATAAATATGAATGTTTTTGTCCCTCAATGTATTAATGGACATGTTCATGCCAATCAGGGCTTCACTTCTTGCCGCTTCCAGCATTTGCAGGTAACTTGCATTATTCATGTGCCCGTAGGAATCACATTCATAGCCATAGATTCTTTTATGATAACTGAAAACCATAGTTCTCTCCAGTTTGTTCCTGATTTCTCATTTTCTCTTTTCGCTTTCCTTGACAAATTAACACAACCTTCTTTTGCATTCAAGAAAAAAAGAGCAGGTTGAATGAAGAAAGTCTATCATTATTCAAAAGAGAAGTTCAATCTCTTCGAACCCGAGAAGAAGGAACGCATCCTAAATGACATTCTCGATGCCCTTCATGCCAACTGGGATGAAGTGGAGATGCGCATCAACCTCATTGTGTCCTATATGGAATGCACGGCATACAGCCCGGAAGTCATTCAGCCAAGCTACCAGGATATTGCAGAGAAACTCTCCGCATGCGACTCTCTTGAAGACTTCCTTACCCTCACACAGAAAAACGGTATCTTTCCAGGGAATGGATATAGAATGGATCAACCCGGGATCAAGAGATATGATGGTCTACGTGAAAAGCGGGACTTTCCTTTCATTGGCGTTCTTCATAACCTGCGTTCCGTATTCAATGTAGGCTCCATATTCAGGACGGCTGAATGCCTTGGATGGGAGAAACTCTATCTCTGCGGACATACACCAACCCCGGAACAGCTACAGGTACAGCAATCATCCATGGCAACTCATGAAGTTGTGAATTGGGAGCATCGGGAGGATATTCTCGAAGTCCTGCAGGAACTGAAAGCGCAAGGATACACTCTCTATGCCTTGGAAACATCCACAGAGGCTGTGTCTCTCATGGAAGTGAAGATCAAGCATCCTGCTGCCATCATTGTGGGAAATGAAGCATTGGGATTGACAGAAGAAATACTGCAAGTCTGTGATGGAATCATCGAGATTCCAGTCTATGGATGGAAGAATTCACTGAATGTATCGGTTGCATTTGCGGTATGCGGTTACGAATGCAACAGACAATATGATAAGGAGAACTCATGATCTCTCGCGAAGAAGCCAGGAACCTGCTGTTTACGCATCTTCAGACACAAAGCCTACGATATCACTGCCTTGCAGTTGCCCATGTCATGGAATCTTTGGCACCCAGACTCGGTCTCGATGCAGAACAAAGCTACCTTGCCGGTTTGCTTCATGACATCGATTTGGATTATATCGGTTCCGATTTCTCCCAACATGGGAAGAAGGCAATGGAGTTATTGAAGGACGCCGGACTCACTGATGAAATGCTGAAAGCAATACGTGCCCACACAGGCAACGAACCGGTGGAGACACTCTTCGACCAGGCTCTTTGGATTGCAGACCCCATCACCGGACTCATCACTGCCAGCGCTTATATGCGTCCTGATAGGAAGATTTCGACAATTGAACTTTCATCACTGAAGAAGAAATACAAATCCAAAGGCTTTGCAGCGGGTGTTTCCCGTGAGCAGATCGCTGAATGTGAGAAACTGGGCATCAGCCTCGATGATTTCCTGCAATTATCTCTCGATGCAATGGGCTCTCATGAGGAGGAACTCGGTTTTTGACAGTCCTGAATGCATATCTCCTCACGAAAATACTGGCGGTTGTCTTTGTTATCCTGAATATCCTGGATGGTCATTCGACTTATATCGTCCTACGTCCGAATCATTATGCCCGGGAAAGGAATCCAATTGCGAAATGGGTATTCAAAAAACTTGGGATCCTGCCGGGAATCATTATTTGGAAGACACTGCTGCTCGCCGTTATGATCTATCTTATCTTCACCCAATACATGGAGGAAGCCTACCTGCTCAATATTATCCTGCTGGTAGCCAATGGCTTCTTTACATGGGTGGTGATACATAATTATAAGGTTTATAGAAGATTGAAGATTTAAGAAGGAAGATGGAAGATTCTTGGGAGTTGGGGTTTACATGAAAGCTGAGGATTTGGAGTTCAATTACCCTTACCCAACTATCGATGAATCACTGATTAAAAGGGTAAATGGACTTCAAAACCAACATTTTCATTCTCGGTAGCGAAAACCTGTTTTCTGTTAAGTTCAAACCAGATATCTAACTCTCACCTAACCCCTCTCTTTACAAAAGAGCGGGGAATTTTATGGACTTCAATCCCAAGTATTACTCAATGAGATTCTGAAGTCCATTTGCCCTTTTGTCTGGTATTCAATTTGAATCTGTTTGGGCATTTGAACTCCAAAATCAAGTAAATTAATTAAGAACTAGCAGTGAAGATTTAATACTCCTAAACACTCATAGCTGCTGCAAAATTTACATTAAACCCTGCTCTGAAAAAGAAGAGATCCTGTTTTTTTGTTTCCCCCTTGAAATCAGACTGAAATGCTCTTTCAACACCAACTGCAATGCCAGATTCATCAAGGGATGAATGTCCTCTGAAATATATTCTCAATCCAGCGCCGGGAGTAGTTTGTCCCCATTTCTTATCCCGAAACATATAATAATCTGTATCATTTTTAATAAAGGGAGCAATGTGTACCAGCACATCTGCATGTCCTTGCAGAGGAACATAGATAGTGGTGTTAGTAAGATAAAGAGGTATTGAGCTTAAAATTGCCCCTATTTTAGAGCGCTTTGATTCTGCATATACTAAAGGCAAGGCTGAAACCAAAGCGATACCTATTGGCGCTATTGAACAGTTCTTTTTACCGTGATTATAAGGATCATGAGCGATTTGAGATATTCCAATGATTGTTGATTCTGAATGTATTCCTTTGATAAACTCAATTCCATAACCTAATGCACCACGGTTAATAGTATAATACTCGTGGCAATAATTTATGAAGATTCTGGAACTATCAGCAATTGATGATTCAGCAAAACTTAGTGATATGCTGGTCAATGATATGATGAATATGAGTAAATATAATTTCACATAATCTCCTTCTTGGGATTTCAGTGTTTATCCTTCTAATCTTCGATTATGCATCTCACACTCCTACCCCAAAATAGAGAGAAAATCTCATAAAATACAGATTCTGAGAACCTGATTTTCCATGGAAGTCTGATTGAAAAGTTCTTTCAAAACCACTTGAAATCTCCAATATTGAGTTTCTTTTCCCTAAAATTATACCTATTCCTGCACCGGGAGAGATTTGTGCCCATTTTTTAGGCCTATACATGAAATATTCAGTCTCTATATTCATAAATGGAGCAATACGCAGTGGGGCATCTTCATGCAGCATTATAGGAAAATAATACGTACTATTTGTTAATAATACTGGTATCCACCATACAGGATATTTGTCTTGAAGTGAATCTGACATTGTAGTCCGCCCTATAAGTGCTAATGATGTTGATAAAAGACTTATCCCACAAGATGCAATCGAACGATTAGTCATCCCCTTATTAAAAGGATCATGATTAATCATAGAGATACTTAGCAGTGTAGGTTCAACTACTAATCCAAAATCGAGTTGACTCTTGAATCCCATACCCATACGAGCAATCCTACTATCCACAGAAACATTCAGAAAAAAGATGCATCATTTTCTTTAATTGCAAAGCAACACGAAATATTGATAAACAGCAGAAAAACTATTAAAAATTGATGTTTCATTATTCTCCCACATAAATCTTCAATCTTACATCTTCCATCTTAAATCTTCAATCAAATTCGTCCTGTTCTCCTAATTTCCCTAACCGATAAAGTACTTCCTTGCTTGCCTCATAAGAAAACCCGCGCCTGACCAGGTATTCCATGCACTTATGGAATCGTTCCCTTTCTGGAATGTCCTTGTATTTCCCAAGTACCTTCAGGGCAGTTTCCTTGAGGATACGTCCCTCTTCCTTAGATGAAAGGTTCTCTTTCAAGGCATCTGTGGCAGTGCCGGCATCTATGCCTGCAATTCGGAGTTTCGCCTTGATCTCATTCCTGCTTTTCCCACGCTCTGCAAGGGATGACACAAGCAATTCAGCGTATCGCTTATTGTTGATATATCCCTTATCAATAGCCTTTTGAATGAGCTCTTCCGACATCTCGCCGGTAATTTTCCAGCGTTTCAGGTATTGCCTGCATTCGCTGACCGATCTTTCCCGAAGGGCAAGATAATCCAGGAAGAGATGCCAGGTGCTCTTGCGAATCTCAGACCTGATTTCTTCCAGCAGTCCATCATCAACGTCCAGTTCCAATTCATTTCCGATATAAGAAAGGAGGATTCTCCTCGAGAGAATCCCCCATGTTATATCTTCAACTTTAATAATGTACTGGTTTTTACTGCCGGGCTTAGATACTATCTTCAGATGTTTCATCACGCGTTGCTTCGAAGTTTGCCGGTGTAATGATCTTGCGTACCTGCTCTTCGATCTGCTGTTGCAGTTCAGGATTTTCCTTCAGGTATATCTTCACCTTATCAGCTCCCTGTCCCAATCTGATCTCACCATAAGAGAACCATGAACCTGAT
>DAONDQ010000012.1:0-40678 GCA_035402645.1 Candidatus Cloacimonadota bacterium
ATGAAGTGATTCAAGCAATTCCAAAGCACCCGGCATCAGATGTACCTGTTTTGAAAGATGGTCAAGGTAGGATTCACTGCAAATGAAGGGGTCTATGTGATTCAGGTATGACAGACTGTGGATCAGGTCTCTGAAACGTGCTGTCTTCAATTCCTGGATCGTAGTTTTCTTCTCTTCGAATGCTCTCCAATAACTGGCATTGATTTTTGCATAAATTTCCCTGATCTCATCAAAATGTATATCAAGATCATAGGCAGAAAAGGTGGCTAAAAGTGCATCCTCTTCCGCATGATCATAATCGAGCAGAGTATTGTCCAAATCAAAAAGGAGAAATTCATAATGTTGGATTTTGGGAAGGTGTCCGTCCATCATGCTTTTATTTCGTGGTACTCAAACGAGTTCCCAGTCCTGGAAGAACTGGTCAACCACAAGTATGTCGCGTTGCCACACTTCCTTGATCTGGGATTGTTCTACATCGTCAATCGTCAAACCCGATGTATTGAAAAGATTGCTGCTAAAGACGGGTATCTCATCGGGTTGCAGTACAACCTGATCATTGATATCTGAAAAAGAAAGCAAGCCTGCAACGGTGACAGATTCTCCAAGGAATCTGTTTTTAACGGTTACCACACGAATATTGATCTTTGTCAGTTTTTTATTCATTTCATCGGCAATCTGCTGAATAAATGGATATGCCAGTGTCCCCGTGATCATAACCAGATCATGTTTCCATCTCTGGACATCCTTGATGAATTCACGCTTGGCATTTTTCCAGTTCTCAAGCAGGAGTCTCGTCATACCAATGCCATTTTCCAGTTGGGGATAATCGCCGTAGAAATCATCACTGGGAATTTCCTCACCACATATGCTGTAAAGTTCGTCGGAGCAATAGATCTTATTCGGTTGATGCAGTTCACTTACCCTTCTTGTCATATCCAAAACTTCGCATGCCTTTTCAGCATTTACCGGGCGAATCACGGGTAAATGCTCCCGATACTTGGTCAACCCGACAGGTACAACGCCAATCGACAAAATATTCAAATCAGATGAACTGAGGTCGAGTAATGACTTTTCCAATTCTGATCCGTCATTCCAATCAGGTACGACCACAATCTGTACATGCATTTCTATCCCGTTTTCCGAAAGGTTCCTCATGATTTCCATTACATTGATCGGCTGCCTGTATCCCATCATTTTCTGGCGAAGATCACTGTTGGTCGTATGAACAGAGATATATAATGGTGAAAGTCGTTGTGTGATGATCTTTCGAATATCCTTTTCACCCATATTGGTCAGTGTGATGAAGTTCCCGAATACAAAAGAAAAGAGAAAATCATCATCTTTCATATAGAGTGATTCTCTCAAATCCATCGGCATCTGGTCAACAAAGCAAAAGACACAGTGGTTCACACACATTCGGCAGTTATGGGGAATTGGTTCAATCCCGAGGGGATTTTGCCAATTCTGTTCAATCTCAATGTGCTGTTTCTCTCCTGCAAGGTCTATATAATCAATGGAGAGATGTATGTCAGCACCATGGAATTGAAGATCGATGAAATCATCGATACTTTTACCATTCATTGTCAGGATCGTTTCTCCCACCTTTAATCCACTTTTCTCAGCCAGGCTGTTTGGAATAATGGATTGTATCTGTAGAGACATGCGAACCTCACAATTCAAATTTTGATATTAGAGTATTAGGACAAGGATGCTTATTTCGAAAAGAAAATGATGTTTGTCAATGAGAAATATATAGTCATAATCAGCATCCAAAGAGGATAAATGATTCTTTCTCCTTATTTCATAAATGGTTTTATCGGAAAGTATCAAAAATCCTCAAACTTGCAGTCGAAGGCATAATTGACTGTCACGTATACATAAAGCACTTTCGTATTTTTTCACACTCGATTTCTGCTTTATTTTTATCTTGTTAGAAAATGAGGTTTGGAAGAAAAGTTGCATACAAAGAAAACATCCCTAACTAATAGAATCTAGGAGGAATTCGTGAGATTCAGGTTTATTTTCATTCTGCTCCTCATGGTTATTGGAATCCAATATGTAAATGCTCAACCTGCAATGTGGTCTAATGCTGTTGCAATCAGACAAGGTCTGAATATAGAATGGTTCAGGACTGCTGCTGCCGGGCCAGATGGCTCCATGATCATCGTTTGGTCTGATACCAAATATGGCGGTCGTGACATGTGGGCTCAAAAGGTTGATGCAAACGGCAACTTCCTCTGGGGAGCCAATCCACTTTTGATCGATAACAAATTTGACAGACAGGAAGATCCTGTAATCATAGCTACGTCAGATAATGGCTACGTGATTGCCTGGATTGATTTCTCGACTGACCCGGATGGGAATGTCTTTGCTCAGAAAGTAAGCAATTCCGGTCAACTTTTATGGCAACAGGGTGGTGTTCCTCTCTGTGTGACAGCAGGAAACCAGATATCCATTAACGGCTGCGCAGATAATACCGGCGGTGCTTATGTGAACTGGATCGATTCCCGTAACCCGAGTAAAGACCTTTATTGTGCTCATGTAATGGCAGATGGCTCTTTGCCTTGGACACTCAATGGTATTCCTATTGCCAACAGCACAGGTGACGAATCATCAAACACCATGTGGGAAGATGGAACCGGTGGTTTCATTATAGCCTACACAAACAGGATTGAACATCAGAGCGATATCTATATGAACCGTTTTCTACCCGATCAATCATCTGCCTGGGGCGGAGCTCAACTCCTTGCCGGGGGTACAGGTGATCAGGATATGGCGAAGGTTGCTCCCGATGGTACAGGCTCCTTCATCTTTACATGGAAGGATATGGTGGGTACAGATCCGCAGATATATGCTCAGCGTGTAAACCTGAATGGACAATTCCTATGGGCAAGCCCTGTGGATGTTTACCCTGAACCAGATCTGGACAATGTAAGCATTCAATCAAATCCTCGTATCCTTGAATCAACGGACACAGGTGCTATCATTGTTTGGGAAGATAACAGAAACGACCCGATCTATACAGACCTTTATGCACAAAAACTTTCTATTTCCGGTGCACTTCAGTGGGCTGCCACAGGCGTAGCGGTTTCTCTTGCACCTTTTTATCAGAAAGATCCCCGCATGACGGATGACGGAAATGGCGGCTGTTTCGTCGTTTGGGATGATACACGTGACGGCAATTACCCCAATGTCGATGTCTATGGGCAACATCTTCTTTCCAGTGGTACCATTACTTGGGAAACCGATGGTCGTTCCATATGCAATGCACCTGGAGAACAATCAGGCTCCCTGATAAAGAGTTCCAATAATGACCTCTTCATCTGCTGGGCTGACTTCCGTAATGGTTCCGGTGGACTTTATTACCAGGTTATAAATACAAGCGGGACTGCCCTGCTTGAGAATAATGGCAAGCTCGTGATCTGGGGATTAAGTGGTGATGCTGTGAAAGATCAATCCCTCATCCTCAAACGTTCCAATGACGTTGTCGTCATTTGGCAGGACACGCGCTTTGCTAACTTCGGTTACCAAATATTCTTCCAGATTGTTGAACCTGACAGCACAACCTTGATGCCCAAAAATGGAAAACCTATCACCACTTTTACCGGTGGAAACCAGGAAAATCCCTCTGCGATCGTAACTCCTGACGGCAAAATTGCCATTACCTGGAATGAACAGCGTGGAGATTATCCAAAGGTATATGCTCAGCTTATCGATACAAATGGTAACTACTTATGGGGTGACACAGGTATTGAAGTGACTCAAAACACTCCCATCGAGCAGAGTGATCCGAAAATCTCCTATGAAAATGGGAATTTCTTCATCGGATGGTCAAATTCCGATTCACTCAGCGCAGATGTTCGTCTGTTCCGTATTTGGGGACAGAAACTCGATGTCGCTGGTCAGAGACTGTGGGGCAATAATGGCAGACTAATTTCTGAAACCCCTGCTGGGCAGAATGCTACTGAATGCCTGATGCAGGCATTGGTCGGTCGCTATTTTGTCTGGTTATCACAAGACAAACTCTATGCCAAACTCGTTGATGCTACCACCGGAAATACCATGACCGGATGGAGTGTAAAAGGAAACCGTGCTTCCAGATACACTGGTGACGACCTAGTCCAGCTTTCACCAATCGCCAGGGCTGCCGGAGATGGTATCGTGGTTGTTTGGGAAGATTTCCGTGGTGATTTCATTAAAAACCTCTTTGCACAAAAATTCAATCTCGATGGCACTCTTGCCTGGGATTCCCTCGGTGTGGTCGTAGGTGATTACGGTCGTGAACAGGATCAGGCGAACCTGTATGTTTCCGATGGTGCTTATATTCCATGGCGTGAGAACGTCGACGGTTTAACCCAGGATATCGCAATGCAGAAACTCGATATAAATACCGGCGCTCACCTCTGGGGTGAACAAGGTATCTTCGTTATCCAGAGACCCGAAACACAATCTGCACCCGGTATCGCTCCAATCATAGAAAACTTCATGCTTGTTCCATGGGAAGATACATTCGGACTCGAGACAGATATTCTCATGCGTCGTATTGGTCTTGACGGTACAGGGTATGATAATCCTCTTGGATATTATCTCTGCAATGAACCCAAATCACAATTCCATCCGATGCCTGTTTCCATGGATAATTATAAGGACTTCATCGTTTGGGAAGATGCCCGTTCCAGCGGAAAGACCGAAATCGACGGCTTGTATATCCAATACGTTGATTATTATACAGTCGGCAATCATGACCTTGTAGCACCGACACCTGTTGGCGTCCTGTACCAGAACTACCCGAACCCGTTCAACCCGGAAACTACGATCAGTTTCAGCATTGCCAAAACCGGCAAGGCTAAACTCGAAATATTCAATGTCCGTGGTCAAAAGGTTCGCACACTAGTCGATGGAACTGTCGAGGCAGGTACCCACCACATTCTTTGGAACGGAAAGAATGATAGTAATGGCTCCGTCGGCTCCGGCATGTATTTCTATAAGCTGACGATCGGTCATCGCTCTGATACCAAGAAAATGATTCTAATGAAATGATTCCTTCTATTTGATATAAAAGGGCAGTGTTAAAACTGCCCTTTTTCTTTTCTTTGAACAGGACTTCTTGACATCTTTTTTCATGGCTATAATTTGCCGTTATGAAGGTAATTGAGAAGATTGTTCCCATTCTTATCCTGACTCTGACGATGTTATCAGTCACAGTCAATCCACTGCATGCAAAGACCAAACCCGACAGCCTGTCTGTAGCTGTTGACTCTCTGAAGGTCAAGCCTGCCGTCGAGGATTCTCTCTTTTATGCTGCTGATAGTGTATTCTACAATTACGATAAAGAGGTCATCGACCTTAAAAGCAACACATCTGTTGATTATGGTGAATCCAAGATCATTGCCGACTCCATTTCCATCAATCTCAAGAAGAACAGAGCCCTCGCTCATGGTCATACTGTAATGAAGGATGCTGATCAGTACCTTGCCGGAGACGGGGTCTTCTATGATGTTGACTCAAAGACAGGTCTGGTCAACCAGGGTGCCGCAAGATTCGATAAAGGCTATTATTATGGAACCGAGTTGCGGAAGGTGGGTGATGATGTCTATGATGTCGATCGGGGTAAATTTACCACCTGCGACGGAGAGACGCCTGACTACTACATTTATAGCAGCAAACTACGCTTCTTCAGGGATAACAAGATCGTTGGCAAACCGGTCATCTTCTACGTTAATCATATTCCCGTATTCGGTCTCCCTTATGCGGCATTTTCGATCAAGAGGGGAAGACATCCAGGATTCCTAATCCCTGAACCGGGATACAGCACCTATGAAGGAAAATACCTAAAAAACATTGCCCTCTACTATCCCTACTCTGATTATGCTGATGCCACACTGTCCTTCGACTATATGGAATTGCGTGGTTGGGATGCCAATTTTAATGGACAATATATCAAGAAATACATGTATCAGGGTAATTTCCTGGCATCCATCAAGAATCAACAGACCAATTACATGCAAAGCAATTATCAGTGGCAGTTGGCTACCAATCATCACCAGGAATTGGGGAATCGTTCGACACTTGATGCGAACCTGAATCTGGCAAGCAGTAAGAGTGTATTTAATTATGATATCAATTCTTCGGATTACCTCACCCAGACGATTAACTCCACTGTATCCTACAGGAAACCCTTCCTCGGTTCCAACGTCAATATATCGGCAAATTACTCTGATGACCTGGTCAACAAGATACGAACCATCAGCCTGCCGACCATGTCCTATACACTTCCATACAAACCCTTGTATGAATTGTTCAAAAAGAACGGAGAAAAGGCAAGCGAGAACAACTCCTGGTGGTCTCATTTCTCCTATAACTATAATGTCCATGCAGTACATTACGGATATATCTCGGCTGAACATCCGACCTTTGCTGATATCTTCTATCACAATTCCACTGACTCACTTGGAAACAGTGATGCTGTACATTATGCAGGAATCCAGCACAATGCCGGTGCCAATTATGACTATAAACTCCTGGGCTGGCTGAATCTCACACAGGGAATTAGTTATACAGAAGCCTGGTTTGATCGGGACAAGAACGACAACAAACCCGCCCGGGGAAATGCCTGGAATGCATCCAGTTCTGCCTTTTTCTCGATGTACGGTATTCGCACTTTTTCAAATTTCTACGTTTCAGCCATTCGGCATATTGTTACACCGCGTGTTTCTTTCGGATATTCGCCAAACCAGACAAGAAACACCAAATTCTATAACTTTGAATCAATCTCTCTGCCAAGTTCGAAAGAATCGAGAAATGTCAGTCTTTCCCTCGAACAGAAATGGCAACTGAAGCTTGCACCCAATACAAACAGAAAGGAAGTGAAACTCAACGACTTCATTCTTTTGAATTCAGGTGCATCATACAATCCCGATGCAGCGGAAAAGAAATTATCCACCATTTCACATCGGGTCACTCTCAAACCGGGAGACCTGAATACAAGCCTGTTCAAACTGAGTTATTCTCAAACATGGTCTGCACGCCAGGATCCTTATTCCCTACATTGGCTGGACTGGAGAATGTCCAATTGGTATGCATCCCATTCTGTTACAATCTCGGGAAAGGCAGGCTATGTGAATTACTTCCCGCATCCAAAGAATCCACTGTTCTCCAATATCCAGTTCCCGGATACCACTTCAGCAACTGCTCCAGCACAAACAATCAAGGATGTGGAGAAGATCACCAACCCGGAAAACTGGTCTTTTACCATCAGCCAGGATATCTACGGTTTGCATTCACCATTAAACCCGAGAAGTGACAATATTCGTGTCAGCAGTAATTTCAAACTGACAACCAACTGGTCTATGACCTACTCCAATTATTTGGATATGAAACGCGAAAGAATGGTATCCCAGACAATGCAACTGATTCGTCAGTTACATTGCTGGCGCTTGGAAATCAATTATACCCGCAGCAATAAGAACTGGGACTACAGGCTTGTCCTGTATGCGATCGACCTACCCGATGCCTTGAGACTTCAGACCACCGACAGGAACTAAAATGGATAGAAATCAGGGAACAGGGAACTGGGGACGGGGAGCGGGGAAAGCAGTATTCCTGGATAGAGACGGTACGATCAATCCCGATGCTGAAGGATATATTCATCATCCTGACCAATTTGAACTATTCTCTTACACGATAGAAGCCATTAAAAAAATACATGCGCTTGGTTATTATGTCTTCGTAGTGACCAACCAATCAGGGATCGCCCGCGGATACTTCACAATGGAAGAAGTGGAAGCAATTCATGCCAAACTCAGCAGACAACTCGAAGACGGCGGCACTCATCTCGATGCAATCTACTATTCACCTTACCTCAAAGAAGGAACCATTCCACCCTGGAACTGCGAACATCCCACCCGGAAGCCGAATATCGGCATGTTCGATCAGGCTATGAGAGATTTCGAGTTTAATCCACATCTCTCCTGGATGATCGGTGATAAATACCAGGATATCGAATTCGGATACCGCGCAGGTTTGAAAACCATCCTGGTGCTTTCGGGAAATGGGAAAAAAGAATTTTTTGAGAATCGGGAAAACTGGATCATCAAACCGGATTTCGTAGTACAGGATTTATTGTCGGCAGTTGATGTCATTGAATTGATGAGTTAGGTTGGCATCCCCTAGGGGAATCGAACCCCTGTTCCAAGACTGAGAATCTTGTGTCCTAACCCCTAGACGAAGGGGACACTGAATCATCCGTTCTACCAGATATAAAAAATGGCGACCCCTAGGGGAGTTGAACCCCTCTTGCAAGAATGAAAATCTTGAGTCCTAACCGATAGACGAAGGGGTCGCAAAATTGGTGAGCCTGGTTGGACTCGAACCAACGACTCTCTACTTAAAAGGCAGATACTCTACCGCTGAGTTACAGGCCCAATTTGGCAGAACGTTTGGTCAACGTATTAGGGGGCTGTTTTCATGTCAACGAAATTTTGCCGCCTATTGCTTTTTCCCAATCGTAGCCGCATAAATCACGAATTCTTCAGCAATATTCAAACCCAAGGCAAGTGCAAACAATTCATCTGAATAAGCACCTATCGCGCATGTTCCCGCATGGATCGCTTCTCCTGCCAAATACAGATCCTGGCAGACATGCCCTGCATCCAAATGTAGATAACGCCATGTCCTTTCATTGTATCGCCAGCTCATCCGATAAGGAACAGCAACCCAGATGAAAGTGACGGCTGATGTCCTGATCATCGGCTGCTCAAAACATGCTTGCGAAATATGTTCGAGCATATCTTCCCGTGTATCCAACTGCACCAGTTTATGATGCTCTGCATCGTAAAAATACAGTCCGGTGGGGATTCATTCCACCCGATTGATCATCAGGTATGTTTCCAACGCATGTCGTGCTCCCGCAGAAGGAACTGTCCGAATGGTGAATGAAGCCTTTGGAGTCTGCTTATAAAGGTGGACACCTTGCGTAGCCCATAACAGGTATGACAGTTCATTGATAGTCAGTGGCTTTTCATCATAAACCCGTACGCTTCGTCTTTGCTCCATCATATCCGAAAGTGAAACCGAAGGTTTATCGAGCTCATTCGGCTCCGGGAGTGAATACTCTGGTCCTTCATGCTTCTTGAAAGCAGGTGGACAGGGCATACCCTTTTCCTGGTCAGATTGGCCCAGGAAAGGATAACGGGTCAGATTCATGAATTTCCTGCCAATTCCCTTTGATTGCTCCGAATAATCAGCATGTGTTTTTTCATCAAAATTCCATCGGTTCATGATCTCGTCATATTCTGCATCCGACAGATCCAAATCCTGCTTGATCTCTGCTTCGCTTTTATCACGGAAAAGCCGGTAAATCACCTGAAAAGCTTTTTCATCGAAGTTCATAACTTCTCCTTTATGTCATTTATTGTTATAATCTTTTATTATGTATCAAATGCCATGACTGAATCTTTTTGTCAATGGATTGAATGATAGAACAGTGCACCCTTACGCTTTCCAATCTCTTTCCAATCTCTTTCCAATCCCTTTCCAATCTGATACCAATCCCATTTCAATCTCTTTGGATTGGAATGGGCTTGGTATTTGATACGTATGAGATAGGTATCAGCTAAGTATATTTCTAGGCATTTGGTGGTGGTGGTTCACAAGAAGTAAAAATGAGGTGAACATGGACGGTGTTTACACCCTAATTTTCATTGAGTTACAAATATAAATCTCTAAACTCCAAAATATTATTTTGAATTCATATCATACTGTATATCATAATTTTAGCGACTCGTTTACCTCATTTTTTGTCCGCAAAATGAAAATTCTTTTGACAAGATTACGTAACATTCTTAAATCTAATCATTAAGGTTGGCTAAGGAGCATCAGGATGCAATTTCTAAATCTGGATTCAAGTGAACTGCTGATGCAGCTTCTTGGAATTTGCGTCTTAATTTTGCTTCTGCTGGTTATCGTGATCCTTTACCGGAAGAATGCCCGGAACACTTCAGACTTGGACCTGCAGGATGCTTTGCGGAACCAGTTGCTGGATGAACTGGGTATCGGTGTACTGAAGATCAGTCCGGAACTAAAGGTCAAATCATGGAATTCCAATATGATTTCCTGGTTTCCGAACCTGGTCAAGGGTCAGCAGACCTTATCGATGAAGTTGAATCCTGCTGATAAAAACAACAGCATGGATAATTCACCTTCAGTAGCGGCTGTTCTAGATCATAAAATACACAGTGGATTCTATCGTGTGCAAATGGCGACAGAGACCCGTCATTTCCAGGTTTATGCCATACCGGTCATGAATCAGGTGGGGAGAAGTCGTTTTCTGCTCGAGATTTGGCAGGATATAAGTGAAATCCATAAGCTTCGTCAACAGGCGGACCAGTCCAGGAAGATGGAGATCGTTGGTCAGCTTGCATGCGGAATTGCCCATGATTTCAATAATATTCTCCAAGTGATCAACGGACACACGGAAATGCTGCTTCAATTTCATGAACAGGATGAAGCGCTTCAGAGAAGCCTGAACATCATTCTTACTTCAGGACAACGGGCATCTGCATTGACACGGCAGTTATTATTGTTCAGCCGGAAACAGGAAGTGGAAACGAAGGCAATGAACGTGAATATGGTCGTGGAAAACATGCATAAGATGCTATCACGTTTACTGGGTGAGGATATCAGTCTGGAGTTGTTGCTTGCAGAGAATGCCTGGGCAATTAAAGGGGATGAAACACAGATCGAACAGATGATCATGAATCTGTCGATCAATGCCCGGGATGCCATGCCGAAAGGCGGCAAAATCAAGATATCCACAACAAATGTAACCGTGAGGGAAGGGGAGTTCCCCAATATTGAGGAAGCATATCCGGGTAATTTCCTGACAATCTCCGTATCCGATACTGGAACGGGAATTTCAGAAGATATCAAAGACCGGATATTCGAACCCTTCTTCACAACAAAAATAAAGGGAGAAGGAACCGGATTAGGGCTGGCAACAGTGTTTTCGCTGCTTCGGTCCCATGATGGTTTCATACGGCTGGATACCAAGGTTGGCAGGGGAACGACCTTCTACCTGTATTATCCGGCTTTCCAGGAAAACCTAATGGATGAATCTCCCGCTCAAGAAAATGAAGAAAAGGTTCTCAGTAATGGGGAACGCATCCTCCTCGTGGAAGATGATGACCAGGTTGGACAGTTTGCGTGTGAAGCCCTTACACATTACAGATTTCAGGTGTTCAGGGCTGCCAATCTTGAGGAAGCCTGGCTGATGTTGAAGAATGAAGATGCCGGCTTTGACTTGGTGTTGAGTGATTATATCCTTCCTGACGGTACGGGCGGTGAGTTTTTGAAGGATCTGCAGGAAAGAGGATATCAGATGCCTGTGATCCTAAGTAGCGGTTATTCCGAAGAACGGACAAAGATATTCAGTTTGGAAAACCAGGATTTTACTTTCCTGGCAAAACCTTACTCGCTGAGTGAGTTGATCGACACCTGCCGTAAGGTGTTGAACAAGGATGGAGCGTAATTATCAGAATTTACGTTTGTTGTTGAATCACATTAAGAAAGGGGGAGTCATGAACATCAATACAAAAGTCATAATCATGATCGTGCTCCTGAATGCTTTTTGTGCTATGCTCTTATTTGCCGAGAAGAAAGATACGAATTTATCCGATGCCGAGATCATTAAGTTACAGAAACAAGAATTATACAGAATAACGGATATCCAGGCAGAAGAATTGTCTGCTATCAAACAGGTGTTGCTGGCAAGGCAAAAAGCATTGCAGGATAAGAATGCCCAGTTGGAAGCAGAACTGAAACTCAGAAGTTCCAACGTCGGTGCTTCTTCCGAAGAGTACCTGAAACAGATTCGCCTGATGCAGAGACAACTCGATTCGACAAAGACGGCTCTGCTGAATGCAAAATCCAGGATCGACGAGTACCAGAAACTTCTGAATAATCGCTCGATCGGCACGGAAAATCCGGAAGACCAGGACCATTTCTCCCAGTTAATACAGGGAGCCAATATTGAGAAGTTCGAAAATAGTGTGATGTTTGCACCCGGGAGCACTACTCTTGACCTGAAATCAAGGAAAGCACTCCGGGAATTTGCCCAACAAATTGCAAGCATGGGAGATGCATATGTCATCCAAGTCATCGGCAATACGGATAATGTTCCCATCACAGGGGAATTAAAGAAGAAATACCCGTCGAACTGGGAATTATCCGTCGCAAGGTCTGTTGCCGTTGTGAAGTATCTCGTCGAAACATTGAAATTGAATCCAAAGAATATCATCGTGGGTGGAAAATCTGAATATAATCCTGTTGTACCGAATTCCACCTCGAAGAATAGATCGGAAAACCGGCGCGTCGATTTGTTATTGTCGCATTAATAATGGAACTATACAAATACAAGGATAATGGTCATGGAGGAAATATGAAGAGAATTCGTTTCAAGAGTGTTTTATTATTTCTCATCATTATCAGCATAGCCAGTCTCTTGGCAGCAAAAGCACCCAAGGTCAAGGATTCAGATATCATTCAACAGCAGAGAGAAGAAATGAATCGTATGACAGATATGCAGGCGCAGTCTGTGGATATGATCAAGAGTATCCTGGTGGAAAGAAGAGATGACCTAAAGCGTAAGATTGGGCTGTTTCGAGAAGATATGGGGCTGAAATATGAGAATGAAATTCTTCCCGAAGAAGAAAGAATCATGTATTATAAAATGCAGAAGGAACTTGCCAGCAGCAAGATATCCCTGGCAAAGACGAATCAGTTATTAAGTGCTTTCGGTGTAAATGATGAACAACCGATCCAAGACAATCCAATCGATACTACCGAATTGAGATCAGTTGCCCAACAATCGACAACTCCAAAGCAGGCTGCCCCTGAAGAAACGGTAGTACAAACACCAAAAGCAGAACCAAAGGCTGAAGTGATCTCCGAACCGGAAGTTGTGAAAGTCAATAAGCAGGTTTATACTTCTGATGAGAGTGTACCTTCCTTTATCATGACCGGTAATGTGACCAAATTCCATGAAAATGTATTGTTCGCCTCCGGTAGTGTTCAACTGGATCAGGCTGCCAAGAATGTGCTGAATTATTTCATTCAGAACTTCGCTGACCTGGATGACGACTACATGGTACAAATCGTAGGTCACACTGATAACCTTCCGATTGGTGGAAATCTGAGGAACAAATATCATTCAAATTGGAATCTTTCAGTTGCCCGTTCCATTGTTGTCGCTGAATACCTGACCAAGGTTGGTAAGATCGATCCACGCAGATTGATCGTCAGCGGACAGGGTGAATATCATCCTGTAGCATCAAATGCAACGGAAGCCGGAAGAAAGCAAAATCGCAGAGTGGAACTGATGACAGGTTCTAAATAAAGCTCACTTCTCACCCTAAAAAGAACCCCGAGTTTCCTCGGGGTTTTTTTATTTCTTCTCGAGAAGTTTCTTAAAATATGTCCAACTGGTTTCATTGGGTTCCGTGAATGTATCAGGTGGATTCTGATATTCAGGATGCTTTGACTTCACATATTCCTTGATCTTGAATGGCAGATCATCAAATCCATGCTCGAGCTTCTTCCCTCTGCAAACGAACATAAGATTACCAGGAGCATCACCCATCTCCATGAAGGGCATCCAGGGACTGAATCGTGTCCAACTGATATATGCAGGTACAGAGACAGTGTTCAAATCAAGGAGTTTCCCCTTATCAACAAAAAACTGGAATAGTTCTGCTGCCTGATATTTATCGCTTTGTGAATATTGAGGGTACTTTGCTCGCGGAAGAGGAGAATCATAGAATGGAAAAATATCCAGGTAGAAAACAACCATGTCACCTAAATCGTCTGAAGGCAGGAATTGCTTGATATATGACTTGTATTCCGGCGGGAAGGACATATCCTGGTTCACTGGATCATTCCATACGTGAACAACATCGACCGCCTTTCCGTTCAGGGGATTATCCCAGTTTTCAAGAATATCACCAGTCTTCGGGTTTTCATAAAAAGCAGCTTCTCTTGTGAGTAGTTCATAACCATTTTCAACCTTGTTGAGTTTCCCGATATTGAATCCTTCAAAATTGAAGAGCATCTGTTTTTCCTGACCGGGAACAAAGCTGTATACCTCTCCACTCCAATAATAGACCACAGGTTTGCCATCCAATGAACCACGTGTTTTCATGAATGCTGTCAAATACTGGTCCGGGTTGTTTAAATCCAAAGTCGATGGTGTTACTCTCACAGAAATTCCCGCTTCGAGAAAAGTCGCGAAACTCATCAGCAGAAGCACGATGATGAAATATTTAATTTTATTAGCCGGCATTATAGATATCCTCTCCTTTATATCGTATTATGTTCTACGGATCCGATACGGGTAAGGTCTTTCCCGAATATCTGGAAATACAAGGTTCCCAAGAGACCGAAAATGAAAGCGATCAAAAAGTTCAACTCAGGCTTGATATTCCAGAACCAGGCGCCACCAAAGGCTGCTACCGAAACAAGTACATCACGAATCAGGTAATAAAGCCCGAACATCCCAGCCTTCTTTCCTTCCGGTGCCAGATCCATGATGAGAGCCTTTCTTGTCGGTTCACCAAATTCCTTCAAGCCTCGTAAAATAAAAGCAAGCACGAGAATTCCAAAGGTCTTGCTGAATATCATGACGAGCGGAAAGAGAGTAAAATTGATGAACGTAATGACAATATACGGCTTTTTGGAGCTCTTATCGGCAAGATAGGCAACCGGGATATAGATCAGCATGGAAGTAACCATCTCCACGGCAGTGAGCAACCCGAACTGCACGGATGAAATGTGATGCATTTCCATTGCCCATACTACGACGAAAGCATACGGTATTTGTTCACAGAAGCGAATCAGGATGTCTGACACAAGGAGATTCCGCAGGTTGGTATCCATATATTTGAATAGCGTCAATGGGCTTTTCTCAGGAGTCTTCTTTTCTTTATCTTCCTGAATAAAATTCTGTTGAATGAAAATAGAAATGAATCCCATTAGAAAAGCAAAGCAGAACGCAAGTCGAACACCTGTCCTTTCCCCATAGTAATGAATGAGAATCCCACCAATGATTGGTCCTAACGCCATGGGAATCTTGCGGATGAAGGAATGCATGGAAACACCCATGGTTCGCTTGTTCTTCGGTAAATTGGCGGAGACAAGACTCATGGATGCAGGTAAAGAGATGGCTGTCCAGGAAAGGAAGAATATAGACCCGATGATCACTGCCTGCCAGTATGGGAAGAGAATGACGATGAGATAGCCGAACATGGCAATCAGGTTAAAGAATAGTAGAGCTCTTTTATAACCCAGCTTATCAGATAAATATCCACCGGGGAAGGAATAGAGGGCGTTCAGTAGATTGGTGGTCCCATTCAGCAAGCCGATGATCCAATTACCTTTGGAACCAATCCCCACGAGTGCAAGAATGTAGATTGGGAGAAACCTCTCTGCCATTCTCTCGCCTAATCCGACAAAAATGACCATCAACAGAAGGGCGGCAAGGCTTCGTTTCAAGCCCAGAAAATCAACCAGTTTCCTTGTCTTTTCCTTGATCATGCCTACCTACAGATAACGCAACACTTCTCTTTCTTCAACCCCTGCATACAGTTCAATATACGGTTTTACAGGACTTGACTTGATCTTTGGAAAGAACACTTCCTCGATCTGGAAGAAACCGACAGATGCACTCATGACCACTTCAATACGAATTGGCTTCTCATCTCCCTTAGTAATCAGGACCTTGATGATTGCACTGGATGAATAACGATGGATATCTCCCACTTTGGGTGTATTCGATAACAGGGAAGGAATCCTTGCCCTGCCCCGCTCCATGTCAGAACCATCACCGATAAGCACAAGACCAGCTTCCAGCGAGTGAATCGCCCTGGTCGCCATGTGCCCGAAAATACTCTCGAGAATGGTGGAACGAACTGCGATCTTTGTCTGTAGTTCATCCGGTTTATATATCTTATCCATGATCTGATTGATATAGGGTTCAGCCAGTTGGATACTGAGCATCTCGTGGCTTTCCCTTGTGATTGTCATGCCCAAGTCATGTAGGAGGGAGCCGATGACCACGCAAACCAGGCTATCTTCCACCGTTCCGCTTCCTTCCACTTCCAGGTTGAATTTCACTCCTGCATCGTGCAGTAGATCGAACATCTTGATGCTGTTGTAGGTTGCTTTTCTCATGTGAACGGGACCGTGGTCATTATAACCCAGTCTCTTAATGGAAACCACATTGGCATATTCCTGCATCAGTTGCAGTTCTTCGTTGTTGAAAATATATTCTGCCACCTGCTTCGGTTTGCCTGTTAGACGATTGAGAATCTTGGTTTCCAGTTGCTTTTGTTTTACAGATTTATTCATTAGTACCTCTAGTTGAATATAACATAAGAACTTATTATATAAAAACGAGTTTAATGTCAAGCACCGCTTAAAGTTGGTGCTCCAGTTGAATTTCGATTCTCTCTTTGCCTTTTGTCCAGAATGAACCTTGAAAAGAGAAACTGAGAGGGATGTTCCTTCTGATTTGAACAAACAATTTGCACCTCAAATCCTCTCCTGAAAGCCACTCCTCCGTATCACCGAGTCCTTCACTGTCATACACATATAATGCTGAACGGGTTTGAAGCATGGACACCTGGAATGCAGTCTCTACAATCCCTGCATGCCATCGAATATCATTCGAGATCATCATCCCATGTTTCCTTGCATTTTTATTTGTCCGATATTGCTTATCCTGATAGGATATATTCGTCGTCCATGACGAATTGATTTTCCGCATCCATTCGATCCTTGTCATCTGCCAAGGCAGGTCTTCTCTTAACCCGGTAGAATCGATCACATTCGCAGAAGACTGCTGCCTGAATTGCAGAAGCAGTTGGATTTCATCCCTTCCCCCCTCATATCTGCATTTCAGGAACTGCTTCGATATCCTGTTCACATCGAGCACATCTCTCCTTTCATAGGAGAATGAAGTATTGAGTGACATGCATTTCATGAATGCGATCGCCAATTGATACTGCATAATATCTGAGCGATAAGTCTCAGGCTTCCGTAATCCTCCATTTCTCATCCAGTCGGGAAAATATGCAGAATACCTGCAATAGGAAATTGTTTGTCGAAACCCATCTCTCCCCCATTGAACCGAATTGACTGTTGCCATCCGTTTCCCAGACAGGGATGTCTCTCCTGATAAGCGCATAAAACCAGGCTGATAGGAATAGATAATACTGCCTATATCACTTCCCCTGCTGAAGAGTGAATCGCTGAATTCGTGCGAAAACTCCTGTCTCATGGCAAGAAAACCTGCTGCACAGGTTGGAAGTGAGTACTGCATGGCAACACCTGATAATTGTAATCCATCCTCGAAATACTGATATTGGGTATCTGTCGAATAAGAAGATAGCCTATCAAATTTACCTTCATTGAATTTGGCATACAATGGATGCATTCCTGAAAAAGCCGTGACACCAAGATTCCGGTAATTAGTTTGCATTGAGGCTCCACGCAGATATCCTGCATCAGATTGGGGGTCTCTTCCAACTGCACTCAATCCCTTTGCATTCATCAACCTACCCAGTATGAGTCCCTCTCCCCATCTCATCCTGTAATCCCCGATGAGCATGTTGCGGATGGCACCCACATCCCTCATCCCGGTATAGATTGAAAAGTCCATCTCCCTCAGTTTCCCGCCATATCTCTTTTCACTGCAAAACCCAATATTTACATTGTCATAGCTGATCACGGTCTTGTCTGAAAGCATAACCTGCTCATCAGATCTTCTCCATCCCGAACTGAGTTTCTCATTTACCTGTATTTTCTTCACGGGTTCAGCATCCTGAAGTAGATCCCAGGAATCCTCAAAGTTCTGCTGCGTAGTCCAATACGATAGATCCAGGGAATCCGAATCGGCTATGATCGATGGCAGTTCCGCTTCCAGCGACAGCAGGCAAACAGGAAGTAAACTTAAGAGAAAAAGGACTATTCTGATGGTATCCATGAGAGTGAAATGGCATGCGTCAAGTCAAGGTCTGGATGAGTCTGCATGGCATAACAGATGAACCACGACCGGCACCGGAACTCCAAACCCGCACTGAACCTGTCAGGTTCATGCTGGTAACCGGCAATGATTCGCAAAGCATGTGACAAATCATATTGAGAAGAGATCTTCATGCATGCATCATAGCCTTTTTCCTTTTCACAGCCGAGAGCAATTGCCGTCCCTTCCACCGGTCTGTATGCTAGTTCAGCGAGAAATGGCTGTGGCAGGGCATCACCCCTATAACTTGCATGGAAAACATTATGGATGGCGAATGCTGTTTCGATAGACTTTGAAGTGATTCCAAACCCCATATCCGTGACCATGGCAGAAGACTTCTCACCATTCTCGACAGAAGCCCCCACATATCTTTCATTGAAACCAAATGAGAGAATATCAGCTTTTCTGTGGTAATTCAGCATAACATTCTCTTCCCGATACAGTGGATGAGAGAGAACCTGGGCACCCGTTGAAAGTACGCCACCCAGCATGTGAAATCCCGAAAAGACTGAATATAGCGGTAATTCCTTTTCAGAATAGAGATAGATGATGGAAGTTTCATAGCCGGAAGTGCCGAGAGACGGAAGATGAAAGGATGCAGATGGATTGGAACTTAAAATGGAAGTATTTGCCGATGCAAGAACCTCAGCATCAGCAGGAAGATTCAAGTCAATTGCCCCCAATGTGGAAGCAAAGAAGAGAAAACAGATCCATAGTCTGCTGATGATGCCCCCCAATATGAATGAACTTATTTAGTAATGTAGGGGCGTACGTAAGTACGCCCGTCATTGAAATATTAGTTATTTTCTTTAATAGATGCAAGCCTCCGTATCAACATCGAAGAAGTGGGCTTTCTTCATATCGAATGTGATATCGAGTTTGGTGTTGACCTTTGGAAGTTGTTTCGGGTCAAAACGTGCGGTGATCTTTGAATTTGATGTTGTCAGAAATACGATGAATTCATTCCCCATCGGTTCCACAAGATCACAAAGAGCCGATAACTTATATGGTACTTCAGCCATGGAATCATACTGGGAATCATAGATATCTTCTGGTCGGATACCCATAATGACCTGTTTCCCGGCATAATTATCAATTCGTACCATCTGCTCAGGTGTCAGTTTTACCTGAAAATCACCCTCATCAAAATAAATATCGTTATCTTTCTTAATGAGTTTGCCGTTGAACTGATTGATGGCAGGGCTTCCAATAAAGCCGGCAACAAAGAGATTCACCGGATGATTATATACATTGAGCGGTGTATCATTCTGATGCAGAACGCCATCTTTCATGACAACAATGCGGTCTGCCATGGTCATGGCTTCCACCTGGTCATGCGTCACATAGATCATGGTGGTATCCAACTGCTGATGCAATTTCACGATTTCAGCGCGCATGGCAACACGCAGTTTGGCATCGAGATTGGATAAGGGTTCGTCAAACAGGAAGACTTTGGGATTGCGGACAATCGCTCTTCCCAATGCCACACGCTGTCTCTGACCACCAGAAAGCTGTTTCGGCTTGCGATCGAGCATGCCTTCAATTCCCAGCATCTTGGCAGCATTCTGCACCTTGTCGTTGATCTCCTTTTTGGCAATCCCGCGCAGTTTAAGTGCAAAAGCCATATTATCATATACCGTCATGTGCGGGTAAAGCGCATAATTCTGGAAAACCATCGCAATATCACGATCTTTTGGTGGAACGTCATTGACTTTTCTATCACCGATATAGATATCACCGGAAGTGATGTCTTCCAAGCCTGCGATCAGTCTCAAGGTCGTTGTCTTGCCACAGCCAGACGGTCCTACAAGAACCACGAATTCCTTGTCTTCAGCGATGAAATTAACGTCTTTTACTGCATGAAATCCGTTATCGTATTTCTTATTGAGATTTTGAACCAGAACTTTTGCCATGTTGTTCTCCTTACCCATGGGAAATCTTATTGGATGAATTGCATAAAGTTAAAGATTTTTCAATTATGTCAAGAATTGTTTTGAATAGGTGACTGTTGGTTGCGTCATCCTCGCGTAGGCGGGGATCCAGAACTCCTTATTACATGTTCATTCTTTCTCCGGAACTCTCCCCCCGCGCCCCCTCTCTTTAGTAAAAGCGAGGGTGAGAATTGGACGAACCAGAAGTAGAGACGACCGATCTGAGCGTCTCTTTTCGAATTGTCTCCCTCGCCGGGCTCCCGCCCGAGCGTTATTTTAGAGCATCCCTATGGGATGATAATATCTGCCTTGCCCTATCAGGGCAATCTCTCCATAACACTCGGGCGTAATCCCTGTGTGGTGCATTCAACATTTCCCAATGAAATGGATACAACCGAAATATAATAATCACCCATCCAAACCCCAACCAATTCCCAAATCCTAAGGGATGCTTGGCGGATGCTTGAGGGATGGTTAAGAGATGGTTGAGTTTTTTTCTATGGATAAACCCTTGCTAAACATTAGTGAAACATGGAGTCCGCAGGACGCTACTACCTTAGCCCAGGAATTCATTCCTGGGCATGGATGAAAATAGGTAGAGTCCAGAGGATGGCACCAATCCTGTGTCACCCGCAAGGGGTTTGGATTTGTTATATGTTCCATACCCATAGCTCACGCTATGGGCTATGAGGTTTCACCATTGCATGGTTATTGGGATAGACACATGGGTCTATCCCTACATATTTTGAAAGGGTCTGCTGACGCGGACCCCTACGATCAAACTCATCCGGTACAAGACCCCCCTACCCCCCTTCTCAAGGGGGGAAGTGACACCTTCTCTTTATCCAAAGAGAAGGAAGATTCTTATCTCTCCTGTCACTTCGTGACATCCTCCCTTACCATAAGGGAGGAATAATATTGAACAACCCCCCATTATCCCCCCTCGGGTAGGGGGGTAGAAAAAACTTGCCTTAAAATATCCCGAATGAAAAAGTGAAATACAAATAATTATGGTGATATTGTACAAATTGCAGAATTTCACCTACGATCTTTCCCAATAAAGATGATGAGGAGATATCATGTCTTCGACATTGGAACAAATCAAGAAGTTAGCAGAAAAAGAAGCAAAAATCCGTGAAATGGGTGGTGCAGTTGCCGTTGCCAAGCAGAAGGAAACCGGCAAGCTGACCGCACGCGAAAGAATGGATTTACTGTTTGATGCAGGCACATTCAGAGAAATCGATATGTTTGTACAGCATCACTGCACGAATTTCGGTATGGAAAAAGTGGTAATCCCTTCGGACGGAGTCGTGACAGGTCATGGACTGGTCAATGGACGTCCCGTGTTTGCCTTTGCGCAGGATTTTACTGCCCGTGCCGGTTCTCTCGGAGAAATGCATGCTGCAAAGATATGCAAGGTTATGGATATGGCTCTGCGTTCAGGGGTACCGTGTATCGGTATCAATGATTCAGGCGGAGCAAGAATACAGGAAGGTGTGGATGCTCTCAAAGGGTACGGTGATATCTTCTTCCGTAACTCAAGAGCTTCGGGCGTGATTCCCCAAATATCTGCCATAATGGGACCGTGCGCCGGTGGTGCTGTATATTCCCCTGCCATGACGGATTTCGTCTTCATGGTCAAGAATACCAGTTTCATGTTTATCACGGGTCCTGATGTCATCCGTGCTGTGACCGGTGAAGATACGACCCAGGAAGAATTGGGTGGAGCCATGGCTCACAACACGAAGAGCGGAAATGCGCATTTCGCCTGCGAAAGTGACGAAGATGCCATTGAGCAGATCAAGACGCTCCTGTCCTTCCTTCCCAGTAATAATATGGAAGACCCACCGCGCATCGAACCTATCGATTCACCAATTCGCATGTGTGATAACCTCGATACGATCATCCCCGATACAGCAAGAATGGGGTATGATATGCGGGATGTTTTACATTCAGTCCTGGATGATGGTGTTTTCTTTGAACCTCATTATTATTACGCACAGAACATCATCGTAGGTTTCGGCAGACTAAACGGCAGAGTCGTTGGCATTGTTGCCGATCAGCCGCTTGTTCTGGCAGGATGCCTGGATATCGATGCTTCCGATAAAGCCACAAGATTCATCCGTTTTTGCGATTCATTCAATATCCCGCTTATCACATTCGTGGATGTTCCGGGTTACCTTCCCGGCACTCACCAGGAATGGGGCGGTATCATAAGACATGGAGCGAAACTGCTCTGGTGTTATTCAGAAGCAACCGTTCCCAAACTGACGGTCGTGACCCGCAAGGACTACGGCGGTTCCTATATCGCCATGAGTTCACGTCATCTTGGTGCAGACATGGTCTTTGCCTGGCCTTCATCTGAAATCGCCGTCATGGGAGCACAAGGCGCTGCAAACATTATCTACCGTAAAGAGATCAATGAAGCGGAAGACAAGAATGCGAAGCGCGCTGAGAAGATTCATGAATATGAGGAGTTATTCTCCAATCCATACATGGCAGCCCAGAGAGGCTACGTGGATGCCGTGATCCGTCCAGCCGAAACACGCGCAAGACTGATCGATGCACTGGAAATCCTTTCCACGAAGAGCGAAAGTCTGCCACCCAAGAAACACGGGAATATTCCTGTATAACTCGATGTAGCAGGATCGGAGTCCTGCTCTACATAAAGGTTGAATAATGGATAAAAAGAAAGAAGTAGCAGCCATTTCCGCTGTGCTGTCCTATTTGCAGTCAGAATCTGCAACAGCAGCAGGAATTGCGACAGTAGCACCTACACTGCCTACATACTGGGCATTGTATGGACGTCAGCAGATCATGGCAAACCGTGACCTCGTACAAAGAAGAGTCATTAAACGGTAGTGGCGTGGCATAAGATTCCAATCTTATGATATTCATTATACAAGATTTAAATAATATATAATCCGGGAGGAGTTATGAAGATGGACAATCATGGCGTTCTGCAAATGACGCAGATGCAGTATGCAACTGATCGCAGACGTGCTGAAAATCCTGTAAAAGTCCAAGACCTGACCTTCAGGGACGGACATCAATCGCTGTTTGCAACACGCGGCAGAACCGAAGACATGCTAGTGGTTGCAGAACAGATGGACAAAGTAGGTTTCTATTCCATGGAAGTATGGGGTGGAGCAACATTCGATACAATGACGCGTTATCTCAATGAAGATCCATGGGAGCGAATCAGAGTATTAAAGAAACATATCAGGAACACTCCGTTCTCCATGCTTCTTCGCGGACAGAACCTGGTGGGTTACCGCAATTATGCTGACGATGTTGTGGAAACATTCGTACAGAGAGCGTGTGATAACGGCATCGATATATTCCGTGTCTTTGACGCATTGAATGACTTCCGTAATTTTGAGACGGCAGTCAAGATCATCCAGAAGAACAAGAAACATTTCCAGGGAGCTATTTGCTATTCACTCACAGAAATGAGAATGGGTGGAGAGATCTACACCATCGATTATTACGTGAAGAAGGCAAAGGAATTGGAAAAAATGGGTGCAGATACCATCGCCATCAAGGATATGGCTGGCATCATCTCTCCTTACGATGCATATAACCTGATCAAAGCTCTCAAGGAAGCTGTGAAGGTTCCCATTCACCTACATACGCATTTCACTTCCGGAATGGGTGACCTGGCATTGCTGAAAGCAGTGGAAGCAGGAGTTGATATCATCGATACCTGTATGGCGCCGTATGCATATCGCACATCACATGCTGCCATTGAACCGCTTGTCGTAACACTCCTGGGTACGAATCGTGACACAGGCATGGATATCAAGCTGCTGGATGCCATCGATAAGGAACTGGAAAAAGCAATTCCGAAATACATGCATTATGCTGATAATACAAAGTATTCGATCATCGATACCAATGTCATTATTCATCAGACACCGGGTGGAATGCTTTCCAACCTTGTGAACCAGTTGCGTCAGATGGATGCATTGGACAGACTGGATGAAGTATTCGAAACTCTACCCAAGGTACGTAAGGACCTGGGAATGATTCCGTTGGTCACACCAACCAGCCAGATCGTAGGTATTCAAACGGTGAATAATGTTCTTTTCGATAAGAAGCCCGGTGAATATTCCCATATCACGGAACAGGTGAAAGACCTTTGTTACGGACTATATGGCGAGACCACCCGTCCCATCAATTCTGAGGTGAGAGCCAAGGCATTGAAGGATTATCCGCGTGGTCAAAAGCCCATCACAAAGAGACCCGGTGATGTTCTTGAACCTGAAATGCCGGGAATCAAGGAACAGGCGAAGGGATTGGCAAAGGACATCGATGATGAATTGATCGTTGCCCTCTATCCAGTAACCGGACCGAAGTTCCTGAAATGGAAGTATGGCTTGGAGGAAGTTCCTGCCGATGTGAAACCGCTTTCCATTGAAGAAGTGGAAAAGAAGAATGCCCTAATCGAGAAGGCTCTTGCCGGTAAACTGGTGGAATGCCCTGATAAGGAAGCACCTGAGAAACCTGAGAATATCCGTACATTCGACGTATTCGTTGATGGCGAGTATTTCAAGGTGGAAGTAAATGAAAAAGGTGTTCCTGCAATTGCCAGACCTGCTGCTGCAAAGCCTGTTTCACAACCCAAACCTGCTGCTCCTGCACCGGTAAAAGCTGATCCGGTACCTGCGAAAGCAAGCAAGAATGAAGTTGCAGCGGCTGACGGAGATCAGGTTATTCATGCACCCATGCCCGGCATGATCATCAGCTACGAGAAGAAGGTTGGTGATACGGTAAAATATGGAGAAACCGTTTTGGTATTGGAAGCAATGAAGATGTATAATAATATTGCCTGTCCTTGCGATGGTGTCGTGAAAGCCATTCCTTTCGGGAAAGGTGATTCTGTTGGCAAGGGTGATACCCTGTTGGTGGTTAGTCCAAAATAAATGTAAAATAAGAAAAAGGCGACCTGATGGTCGCCTTTTTTTATGTCTTCAATAAGTCTCTTATCTTTTCAAATATATAAAAAACTGCATTCCCAAGTATCATGAAATAGAGAAGATTCGAAATAATCCCCAGTGTAGTCCATAAAGGCTGCACCTGGAAGCCTGTGATTCCCGGGTTGTCATTAATCTGCCCCGTAAAAAAGACAAAGGGCCACGTAAAAGTCATGAAAATCTTCTTGGATAATTGCAGAAGGGACATGTTTGTATAGTAGGGATCAATGATGGTTCGGATTGAGAAAATAAGGAAAATGAGCACCAGAACCAGGAAACAGAAAAGAAGGCTTCTATAGATGAATTGTTTCACCATATTCTTGATGGTAGCCTTCAATTTCTTATTTTCCATCTCAACCTCTCATTGTGCAGCATAGGAATAAGGCATTAATAAAGAACTCTTATACATTTATACATATCCATCAATGGTTGTAAAGATATTTTTTCATGAAAGCTATTTACAGGATAAGATAATAAGTGAATTCAACATACAAAATAAAAAAACGGGATCGGTTGATCCCGTTTCTTATATAATCAATTTTCTATTCGTTTTCGTCTTTAATTGCAACACTCGTGAAGGAGCGATAAACAAAGACCACTGCTATCAGGAAGAAGATAACAGAAAGGATCCAGTTCATCGATCTTGTCAGGGTGAGTGCCAATTCCAGCGCCAATAATCCGAAAAGTGTCGTGAACTTAATGACAGGATTCATGGCAACAGAAGAAGTATCCTTGAAAGGATCGCCAACCGTGTCACCAATCACTGTTGCTTCGTGCAGCGGACCACGAATGCGGAGGTCTGTTTCCACGATCTTCTTGGCATTGTCCCAGGCACCACCGGCATTCGCCATATAGATTGCCTGGAAAAGACCGAAGAGGGCGATGGAAATAAGGTAACCGATAAAGAAGAAAGGTTGCAGACAGGCATAGGAAAGTGTGGTAAAGAACACTGCCATGAAGATATTGATCATACCTTTTTGAGCGTATTTCGTGCAAATCTCGACCACCTTCTTACTATCCTTTGTTGAAGCAACGGTCACACCATCGAGTTTGAGAGTGGATTTAATGAATTCCACAGCTCTGTATGCACCGCCTGTAACAGCATTCATTGTTGCACCGGTAAACCAGAATATGATGGTTCCACCTGCAAGCAATCCTAACAGGAATGGTGGATTCAGAATGGAAAGTTTATCCATGTTCTGGGTCATACCATGTGTGAGAATCATGATGATGGAGAATATCATGGTCGTTGCACCCACAACTGCTGTACCGATTAGCACAGGCTTGGCGGTTGCCTTGAACGTGTTTCCTGCACCATCATTCTCTTCGAGGTAAGCTTTGCTGTTTTCAAAGTCAGGTGTGAAACCGAATTCCTTCTCGATTTCCTGCTTGATATTCGGAATAGTCTCGATCAGGGATAATTCATATACTGATTGGGCATTATCTGTAACAGGACCATATGAATCGACAGCGATCGTAACAGGTCCCATGCTCAGGAACCCGAAGGCAACCAACCCAAAGGCAAATACCGCGGGGGCAATCATCAGGGAGGATAGACCCATCGTACTAATCACAAAGGCTGTTCCCATCAGGAAGATAATAGCCAAGCCAATCCAGTAAGCGCTATAGTTACCCGTCACGATACCGGAGAGGATATTGAGTGACGGACCCCCATGTTTGGAGGAAATGAGAATATTCTTCACATAGGCAGATTTGGTTGAAGTGAATATCTTTACAATTTCAGGAATGATGGCACCGGCGAGTGTCCCGCAAGTGATGATCCCGGCAAGCTTCCACCACAGAGTTGGGTCAGCAAGATGATCAGCAAGGATCAGGTAGGATAAAATGAATATCAGGATGATGGATACAAATGAAGTGATCCAGACCAATGAGGATAATGGATCTTCAAAGTGCATCTTTTTCGCATTCTGATAACGAATCTTGGAGATGATTCCATTCAGGAAGTAAGAGAATCCGCTGGATATCAGCATCACAAGACGCATGACGAATATCCAGACAAGAAGTGTAACCTGCGTCATTACATTAGGTACTGCCAAGACAATGAAGGATATCAAGGCAACGCCTGTTACACCATAGGTTTCAAAACCATCCGCAGTAGGACCAACGGAGTCACCAGCATTATCACCGGTACAGTCGGCAATCACACCAGGATTGCGGGCATCATCTTCCTTTATATTGAAGACGATTTTCATCAGATCAGCACCGATATCGGCAATCTTCGTGAAGATACCGCCTGCAATACGAAGTACTGCAGCACCGAGTGATTCACCAATGGCAAACCCGATAAAACAGGCACCTGCAAACTCTCCAGGTATGAAAAGAAGGATACAAAGCATGACCAGCAATTCAACGCTGATCAGCATCATGCCAACGCTCATGCCTGCACGAATGGGAATTTCATATGTAGGATAGGGCTTCCCCTTCAAACTGGCAAATGCTGAGCGGGAATTTGCAAACGTATTCACACGCATACCATACCATGCCACGCTGAAGCTGCCAAGGATACCAATGACACTGGAAGCCAGAATAATGATGACATGCAAAGCGGGAAGATGTTTCAGAATGCCAAAATACAAAATAATGATAATGCCAATCAGAATTTCCAACAAAATCAGGAACTTACCCTGTGTGACCAAATAAGTCTTACAGGTAGTGTATATTAATTCAGATACTTCCTTCATGGATTTGTGAACGGGAAGTTTCCTGATGCCTGCATATTGGGCGAATCCAAATACAAGACCAAGGACGCATAACAGCAATCCATAAGTGAGAAGCGTATGTCCATCCATGCCAAGGAACTGAACTGTGCTTAAGTCAGGCAGAAGCAGATCTGTCTCGCTGGCAAAAGCAAAGATTGGAATGGAAAGACAAATCAAGAGTAGAAATAAACGCAAAGTGATTCTTGAATTGAACATATAATATCTCCTTACGCAAAGTCGATTGTCAGCTAATTACCCTTCTTTTAATTTGTAAAGGAAATTGTTGATATCTGAATGCGAGATGAATTTGCTAAGCGATATTGTTTCCCTTATGCAAGATTTCCAACACCCGAAGAATTTCGGGAAGGAGTTGCTTTTTCCGGGAGATCATACCGGGTATGAATTCATACTCACCTTTCACGTTTTGAATGATCAAGAACCTTGCCATGATCGTATGAATGTCAAGACAAAAGATTACAGGAATATGATGAGACGAGTGTCTGTTTTATTGAGTAAGTGAAAATGCTTGACTCACAACCGATTCGTTCATATGAAGATTGTAAAAAGTTCATGATCCTTCTGGAGGAATAAAATGCGTTATATTCTCGTTGCAGTACTCATGATAGTGTGCTTATCTCTTTTTGCACAAGCCTTACCAAGACCCATCTTTCAAAAGATACAGACTGCCGATGGTACAGCTCTCGAACCGTCAGATGTGCTAATTCGTGCCTATTTCCAGGAAAGACCTGAAGAAGTATCCACAAATCTTGAACGCCCAAAGCATTTCAAGCTATTGAATGTGGATTCAATCCGTAAAGGTTCTTATGTGATGCTGAATCCTGCCGCATTCCCATCCAATTGGGAAGTGGGAGATACACTGGTGGCAGATGTTACGCAGAATAGTACGGGAGCATTTGTTCATTTCACGATTGTCATGCCCAAGGGCACAAATAATGTGTGGAATGAACAGCCGGTTTTACTCGTTCATGCAACACCCAATCCTGCTAAAGACCCTATTCCAGCAGATATTTCAACGGGGATACTAAACAGCATGAATAAACTCTCCTGGGGATTTGCCCAGGTAGGCGGATACAAGGCTCCGATTGCTTTTCGAGTTGTCATAGATACCGATTCACTTTTCAGCAAACCAATGGTAATGTACGTAAAAAAGACGAAAAGCAGCAAATTCAGCATTGATATCCCGAAAGAGATACAGCCTCTGAAATCCAATACAACATATTACTGGAAGGTTATCCCCACAACATCGGCTAGCCCAAAGATCCAGCCATCCAGCCTGCATCCTCTCATCATCGATGGAAAATTACTTTCTTCGAAAGAAAGTGGTGATGCGGTTGATGTACCTGTCTGGTGCTTTACAACAGGTTCAAAATAGTAGGTTTGCTATGTTTCCAGCCTTAATTGACAACCTGGAAGATAATATTGCCGAGATTGATTCCAATCTTGTGATAAGAAACATGAACATCGCCTTTCTGCGTCATCTGAAATCAGCAGGATACGAAGGCAATCCCATTGGTCAGGATATCTTTGCAGTCTTGCCTGTTGCATCTGATCTGAAACATTACTTTGAAAGCGTTCTTTTTTCGGGGAATATGATACAATTTAAAAGAAAGAGTCCTAATCCTGCCATCGACAAACTCTTTCTCATCTCATTATTACCATTGAAAGATGCAGATAAGGAAACAAAGGGTATACTATTCCTATCTCATGAAATAAAAAAAGGACATTCAATCTGAATGTCCTTTTATAAATGATTGGAAGTTATACTTCCATGATCTCTTTTTCTTTTACTTTTTCAGCTTCATCAACCTTCTGAATCCACTTATCCGTGACATCCTGAATATCCTTGAGATATCTCTTCTCATCGTCTTCACTGATCTCACTGTCTTTCTTCACTTTCTTCACGGCTTCATTTGCATCGCGACGAACATTACGCAGGGAAATGCGTGTTTCTTCACAGGTCTTCTTGATCTGCTTCACGATTTCCTTACGTTTGTCTTCCGTAAGAGCCTGGAAGGGAAGGCGAATCACATTACCATCGTTTTCCGGTGTGATACCGAGATTGGCAGCCAGAATCGATTTCTCGATTTCGCCCAAACTGGTCTTGTCCCACGGCTGGAGAACAATCATCCTCGCATCGGGGATCGTGATATTGCATAACTGCTTCACCGGAGTCGGAGAACCGTAATAATCAATTTTCACATCATCCAGGATGGAAGCACTTGCACGACCTGTCCTTACTTTTGAGAACTGGTGCAATAATGAATCCAGTGTTTTTTGCATTCTTTCTTCAGTTGTTTTTTTGAAATCTTCCATGATCACCTCTATCAACGATGTATGTATGTTCCTGAATCACGAACCAGAACAGCATCCTTCATACTGCCTTTCGCATTGATGTTGAAGACCTTGATGGGAATGTTATTCTCTTTTGCAAGGGAAAAAGCTGTCAAATCCATGACTTTCAGTTCTTTCTTCAGCACTTCATCGTAACTGATGTTTGCATAGAACTCTGCTTTGGGATTGGTTATCGGGTCATCAGAATAGACTCCGTTCACCTTGGTTCCCTTCAAGACGATATCGGCATTTAACTCGATCGCTCTCAGTACTGCAGCAGTATCCGTGGTAAAGAACGGATTTCCCGTTCCACCGCAAAGGAAGCAAATCCTTCCTTCCTGGAATGCAGTTTCCACCCTGATGGGTGTATAATACTTGGCAATCTTGTCGGCTTTGATTGCAGAAAAGACATCTGTGCTGTAATTCTTCTTCCGAAGTATCTCCGATAAATAGAGCGCATTCTGGATGGTTGCCAGCATGCCGATGTTATCGAGGACAACACGGTCAAGAGACTTGTTCTTCCAGGTACCACCACGGAAGAAATTGCCTCCGCCGAGTACAATTCCACAGCTCAAGCCAATCTTTCTTAAATCAATGATATCATCTGTCAAACGGTCGATGACTGCATCATCAAAACCGAATCCCTTTTCCCCCGCCAGGACCTCTCCACTGAGTTTCAGTATGATTCTATGGATCTTTTCCGGCTTATAGGTAAACATACAAACTCCCGGTTATTCACCTAATGAGTAACGAACGAAACGTGCAACCTTGATATTCTCGCCCATGGAAAGGACTGCATCATGAACAAGAGAACGAATAGTACGTTGTGGATCTTTGATGAATTCCTGATCGAGAAGTGAATTTTCCTTACAGAACTTCTGAATGGAACCTTCCACGATCTTATCGACGATATTGGCTGGTTTCCCTTCGTTCAGTGCCTTATTGCGGGCAATTTCTTTCTCGGCTTCGATGATCTTCGGATCGATATCAGCCGGCTCGATAGCAATCGGATTGGATGCAGCAACCTGCATCGCAATGTCTTTGCACAAAGTCTTGAAGGCATCGGTACGTGCCACGAAGTCGGATTCGCAATTCACTTCCACCAGTACACCAAGCTTGTGGTTGGAATGGATATAAGCAAAAACCAGTCCTTCTTTGGTTTCGCGTGTGGCTTTGGCAGCAGCTTTGCTGATTCCCTTCTCACGTAAATATTTAATGGCATCTTCCATATTGCCGTTGGATTCCACTAATGCCTTTTTGCATTCCATCATGCCGACATTAGTTCTCTCTCTTAACTCTTTCACCATTGCAGCAGTGATTTCTACCATTGGAACTCCTTTGTAAATACATGTTCTCCGTTACTTACAGAGAATCTTAGATAAAAAAAGGGAGAGACCGTACACGATCTCCCCCGGATTGGAAATCGTTTATTGTTCGTCGTTTACTGATTCAATCATTTCTTCCAAGGCAACATCGACGACGGGCTTTTCTTCTTCCTCTTCACCTTCAGTTTCAACTTCAGGTTCGGCAAGCGGTGCTGCATCAACACCTTCTGCCAGGGACTGCTTCCCTTCGATGACTGCATTGGCAATGATATCAGCAATCAGGTAAATGGCACGAATCGCATCATCGTTTGAAGGGATCACATAATCCACAACATCCGGATTGCAATTTGTATCGACCATACCGATGATTGGAATACCAAGCTTGCGTGCTTCATTCACGGCTATTTCTTCATGTTCGGTATCAACGATGAACACAGCACCGGGCTGTCTGTTCATACCGCGAATACCACCAAGGGCACCTTCGATCTTGTCATGCTTGCGCTTCATCCTGCCCTGTTCGAGCTTTGTGTAGCTGCTGACTGTTCCATCGGTAACGATCTGCTCAAAATATTCCATCTTTTCGATACTCTTGCGGATGGTGAACATATTGGTCAGCATTCCGCCATACCAACGATTGTTGACATAGAAGACACCGGCTTTTTCGGCAGCTTGCTTGACAGCATCCTGTGCTTGCTTCTTGGTACCGACAAACAGGAGATATTCACCCTTGCCGGCAATGTCCTTCACAAACTGATAAGCATCATTGATGGAATCAACTGTCTGCTTCAGATCGAGGATATGAATCCCGTTTCTCTTAATGAAGATATATTTCTTCATCTTGGGATTCCATTTATGGGTCTGGTGTCCAAAGTGAACACCCGCTTCCAAGAGTTGCTTCATAGATACAACTGACATTCATTACTCCTTAATTACGGTTAATATTCCAATCGGGATATACGCAATCCAGTTTCTTCTGAAACACCGCCTTGCAACTCCCAAATGGAAGGATAAAAATCCATTAACGTTTAGAGAACTGGAATCTTTTTCTCGCTTTCGGACGTCCGGCCTTTTTACGTTCGACCATACGCGGGTCACGAGTCAGAAAACCGTGTTTCTTTAAACCTTCTCTCAAAGCTTCATCGTATTTGATCAGGGCACGGGAAATACCATGACGGATGGCACCGGCTTGTCCACTAAGACCACCACCGGCAACATTGACCTTCATGTCGAATTTCTCGCTTAATTCTGCAATTTCAAAGGGCTGCTCGACAACCATTTCCAACACTTCGCGCTGAAGATACTTCTTCATCTGAACGTTGTTGATGATTCGCTTGCCGGTTCCCGGTGTCAAACGAACACGAGCGGTTGCATTCTTTCTTCTGCCCACTGCATCAAAATATTGCATCCAATTTCCTCCTAGGGTCTGAACGGAACAGGCTGTTGTGCTGCATGTGGGTGTTCCGGACCACTATACACTTTCAATTTTGAAATCATTTGCCGACCCAATGTATTCTTGGGCAGCATTCCCTTGACTGCACGGTGGATGATCTGCTCAGGTTTCTGCTGGAACATACGGGCAAACGGAGTGATTTTCAACCCGCTTGGATAACCGCTGTAATCCTTGTAGAACTTCTGCTGGAACTTGCTTCCCGATACCTTCACCTTATCAGCATTGACAACGATGACGTAATCACCGGTATCGATATTGGGTACGAAATATGGCTTATTCTTACCCCTGAGTATGGAAGCTATCTGAGTGGCAAGCCTGCCTAAAGTCATGTCCGAAGCATCGATCAAATACCATCCCTGGTCAATCTGACCTGGTTTGGGTGTCCATGTCTTCATTACTAACTCCTTACATATTTACTCAATAGCGAAACGAATTATTTATTACACGGATTTCTTGTCAAGCACTAACGAATTATTTGAGATCTAATCAATTAAGCATCATGGGAGGAAGGTTACTGGTTACTGGTTGCAGTAAGAGCAACGCCGCAATGAATACGGCGGAAGATTCGCATGGTATGCGAACTTAAAAACGATGTGAAGTTCATACATGCTTCATGACAGAAAATCAGAATAATCTCAAAGGAAGTGAAGACTTCATATCCTCCTCATCCCAATGGGATGATATGTAATAGCGCTCGGGTTTCAACCCGGCGTTTGGATAATAATGAAGATAAGTCCCATGGGGACGGCACATGCTAATGATTCACGTTTCGTCCCTACGGGACTGTACTTCAATGTGTTTTTTTTCGCCGGGTTGAAACCCGAGCGCTAATATGTTGTGTCCTTCCAGGACAATGGAGACGTTCGTATAGGTCGTCTCTACATTCACCTATTTGAAGTCCGCACATCCCCTAATCCTGTTTATTATAAAGTCTCGAAGGATATTTGAACTCTAAAAGTTCCCTGTGTCTCATGAGTGATTCCAATCTGATTCCAATCCCATACCAATCGGATTCCAATCTCATACCAATCTCTCGGGATTGGAATGGCATTGGTATGAGATACGGATTGCATACGTATGACATTGGATGGCTCCAAATAGCTTAATTAGCAGATATGACAGATTCCTATTGACATTTTTCCTTTTCATTGCTAATCTTATTTTTTAGTAATTGGTCAAATATATAAAATTCATCTGATAAGGGGTAAAAATGGCTGAAAGGACTATCCTGCTGATTGAAGATAATCCTGATGACATCGATCTTACTATCCGCGCCCTGAAAAAAAACAGAATCGATAACCAAGTCGTCGTCATGACGGATGGTGCAACTGCAATCGATTACCTGCATAACGAAGGCAGCTATGCCAATGCTGACGAAACACCGATGCCCGCATTGATTCTCCTGGACCTGAAACTTCCGAAGATGAGTGGATTGGAAGTGCTTCAGAGCATTCGTTCGCATCCACGTACCAAACTTCTGCCGGTTGTTATCCTCACCTCTTCCAGGGAAGAGAGAGACCTTCTTGTTGCCTATTCGCTCGGTGCCAACAGCTATATCCGGAAACCTATCGATTTCAACCATTTCATGTATGCGATTGAACAAATCGGAAGTTATTGGCTGGTGATCAATGAGCTTCCGCCAATGCAAGGGGAGAGCATATGAAAAAGAATCTGAAAGTGATCTTCATCGAGGACAATGAAAATGACATCATGCTGATGCGTCGTGAATTGCAGGTTGCAGGCTATGAAGTGGTGCATACCCAGGTTCAATCTGAAAAGGATTTCAGGAATAAACTCGAAACCAATACATGGGATCTCATCATCTGTGATTATGTTCTTCCTCAGTTCAATGGAAACGTAGCACTCGAGATCTATAACGACATGCAAATCGAGATTCCCTTCATCATTGTGTCCGGACTGATCGGTGAAGACAGGGCTGTGAGTATGATCAAAGCCGGAGCCAATGACTACGTACTGAAAAACAATCTCGCACGCTTTATTCCCGCTGTGGAGAGGGCGTTGCAGGAATATGATCTGAAACACCAGCACCACTTGGAAGAAGTTCGCCGGAAAATGGCAGAGATAGAGATCCGCAAACTATCCCGTGCAGTGGAGCAAAGCCCCGTCATGATCATGATGACGGACGCAAATGGAGAGATTGAGTATGTGAATCCAAAATTCACAGAGATCACAGGTTATTCTTCGGAAGAAGTGATCGGTCACAATCCCCGTTTCCTGAAATCAGGAGAGACACCCCAAAACGCTTATGCTGAACTCTGGCAAACCATTATCGCAGGAAATGAATGGCACGGTGAATTCCACAATAAGAAGAAAAATGGTGAATTGTATTGGGAATCCGTATCCATTTCACCTGTAAAAGATGATAATGGAAACCTGGTCAGTTTCCTGGCTGTGAAGGAAGATATCACAGAAAGAAAGAATATCCAGCACGACCTCATCGTGGCAAAGGAAAAGGCGGAAGAATCATCCAGGCTGAAGGAATCCCTTCTCAGTAATATGAGCCATGAACTACGAACACCGATGAATGCGATCATCGGTTTTGCCGATTTCCTGACACAGGAGAACCTGACGGAATCCCAACTGGATATGGTGCAGAATATCATTGTCTCTGCGCAGCGTCTGATATCCACCATCACTTCGATCCTCGATCTTGCCATGCTGGAATCGGAAAGCGTGAAACCAAAATACAAGATCATCGAGGTTGGCGAAGTCCTACCCTCCATCATCAAGAATCATCGGAGTCATGCAGAAAAGAGCAATTTGCGGATACGCTTCGATTCAGTACCGGAAGGTTTCAAGGTCAATGTGGATGAGCGTATCTTCACCAGGATCATGGATAATTTGATCGAAAATGCCATCAAATACACGGAAAAAGGTGAAATCTACATCTCCAACGGGAAGGAAATCAAAGACGGGAAAGAATGGGTCATCATCCGTGTACATGACACAGGTATTGGGATTGCACCTGAAAATTTGAAACTGATCTTTGATGAATTCAGGCAGGTCAGTGAAGGCTACGGGAGGAATTTCGAAGGAGTGGGACTCGGATTAAGTCTTGCCAAAAAATCTGCTGAATTACTCGGCGGGAAGTTGGAAGTTCAAAGCACACAAGGCGAAGGCTCCACCTTCTCTCTTATACTGCCCTCTTCTTACATAACCATAGAACCAGTTGAAATGCAGGAAGATCTCACAGAATCGAAAGTCAGTGAAAGTGCGTACTTGAACAAGAAGATATTGGTCGTGGAAGACAATCCATTCAATTCAGAAGTCATTCGCAATTATCTCAGGGAATGCAACTCCATCGTTTATACCCGTGATGGGGTGATGGCAATCCATCTTGCAACCCAGAAACATTTTGATATGATACTGATGGATATAAACCTTGGGATCGGTCTGAATGGAGTGGAAACAGCCCAAAGAATCCGCAAAATGCCCGGGTACGAAAAGACACCCATTATCGCCGTCACGGGTTATGCCATGATTGGAGATAAGGAAGCACTGCTGGAAAAAGGATTTGAGGACTACATTTCAAAACCATTCTCGAAAGATGAAATCATAGCAGTTGTGCAGAAGTGGAGTTGATGGGAAGAAGCAAATAACGATTAGATTCCTTATTTAACACTTCCCCCCTTGGGAAGAATAGTGGATTTTTCACTTCGACTAAAATCCCCCTTGGAAAGAATAGATGAATTTTCACTTCGTCTAAAATCCCCCCTTGGGAAGGGGGGATTATGGGTGGTTGTTGTCATTCTATACTGTCTAACTGATAGTTGTCCCTTGTCCCATCATATATCTTCCCCTTCCCAAGGGAAAGTTGGAGTAAATCTTATTTATTAAATTATCACCCAGTCATCTATTCTTCCCCCCTTGGGAAGGGGGGTCTAATAACTAATCATCTTCTCCCGCACCAGATACTCTGCCATATACTTCTTGTGAAGTAATCGGTGTTCAGGTTTTTCCAACGAATAATCAGAAGAAATGATCTCAAATGCCTCCAATCTTGCCAATCGCAGCATCTCCTGGTCTTTGATCAGGTTTGCATGCTTGAAGACAGGCATCCCGGATTGCTCTTTCCCGAAGAATTCACCAGGTCCGCGCAGTTCGAGGTCTTTCTCTGCTATTACAAAACCATCCTGTGTAGATACCATGGTATTCAATCTTTCCCTGCCAATGGAGGAAATGGGAGGATAAGATACCAAATAGCAATAAGAGGTTTCCGTCCCTCGTCCAACACGCCCCCGCAGTTGATGAAGCTGCGCCAGACCGAATCTCTCCGCGTGCTCTATCATCATGACCGTGGCATTGGCAACATCCACTCCAACCTCGATTACGGTCGTGGAAACAAGTATCCCGATCTCATTGGATTGGAAACCATGCATGATCTCATTCTTCTGCTCATTGGTCATTCGGCCGTGCAGGATGGCTGATCGATACTGGGGAAATATCTCTTCTGATATTTGCTTGAATAAAGTCTCTGCATCGAGTAAATCACTCTTTTCAGACTCCTCGATCAGGGGACAGACTATATAGACCTGTCGTCCCTTCACCAGTTCCTTTTCCAGTTCACCGTACATCTCCCCTTTTTGCTTCGCATTATGCCATATAGTCTTGACCGGTTTCCGATTGGGAGGCATTTCATCGATGCGGCTGACTTCCAAATCACCGAATACAGTCATCGCCAAAGACCGGGGAATGGGAGTAGCAGAAAGATACAAAAGGTCAGGATGAGTCCCGGCTTTTCGATATAACTCAGCCCGTTGTTCAACACCAAAGCGATGCTGTTCATCTATGGCAGCAAAACCAATTTTGTAATATTCGACATCCTTCTGAATGAGTGCGTGGGTACCGATAATGATCTGTATGCTGCCATTCCTGATATCTTCCTTCACCTGGTTCTTCCCCTTGTAGGAACCACCTTTCAGCAAGGCAATATGAATGTCGGGCTGGTTCTGCAATAGAGACTGGATATTCCTGTAATGCTGTTCGGCAAGTATCTCGGTTGGTGCCATGATCACAGCCTGGTATCCATTCTCCACGGCAAGCAGCATGGCAAAAAGAGTTACGACTGTCTTACCAGAGCCCACATCTCCCTGGAGGAGTCTCTGCATAGGTCTTGGCTTTTCCATATCGGTAAATATCTCGTTGATGACTCTCTTCTGAGCAGCCGTCAATTGGAAGGGAAGTGTATTCTTCAGTTTTGTAGTATATGTCTTTTGCGTTTTGAATGAATAGCCCTGCACTTCTTCCTGGATATGATATCTGCTTCTTGCCCATAACAACTGGGTATAGAGGAATTCCTCAAAGACAAAGCGCTGCCTGACTGTTCTATTTCATCAGGGGGCTGGGTGAAGTGCATTTTCTGAAGTGCCACATTACGAGGTATGAACTCAAACTTCTTTAGTATCTCTTCCGGCAATGATTCTTCGATCTGATCTGCATACTGTGAGAAAGCCTGTACGACCAGGTTCCTCATGATCTTCATATTCAGGTTTTCCGTGAGAGAATAAATGGGCAGTGTGGTCCGGTTCTTCCAAAAACCTGTTTCCTCTTCTTCATCTTCCAGAATTTCGTATTCAGGATGAACGATCTGCAGTCTTCCCCCGAATTCAGTGATCATTCCGCTTACCCACATTCGTGCACCGGGCTTGATCTGCTTCGTCAACCACTCCCCATAACGGAACCAGGTGCACAGAAGGCTGCTCTTGCCGTCGCTGATCACAACATTCAATTGGGATTTACCACCGGAGAGTTTCCTTATCTGGAAATCAATGATGTTACCCACAACGGCTGCCTGCAATCCAGGCATGAGTTCATAGATGGAAGTATTGACCTGGCGGTTGATATACATACGCGGGAAATACTCCATCAGGTCACCAATGGTACGAATATCCAGGTGACGAAGAAGCCTGGCTCGATGTTCACCGACGCCTTTCAGGAATTGGATATCAGACTGTAAATCGCTCATACAGTTTTTTGTATTTGAGTTCACATGCTGTCAATGGAAATTTAATGATGAAAACACATCCTTGGATATTTACTCTTATCAAGATTTTACTTTAGTTGCATCAGGAGTGTATTTTCTCTTCCATATACATAATATTTAACCTTGTTAAAAATAAATAATGGTTTTGGAAGGGTTTATGCATATTGTAAATTATGTGAATCTTTTTTGGCGGAGGTAATGATGAAACACCGTGTATTTCTTTGTATTTTTCTTTTCAGTTTGGGACTTCAATTGTTATTTGCTGCACCTCAGATGTGGCAGAATGAACTTGCGATCAGGCAGGGAATGAACATCAACTGGACGCAGACCACTGCTGCCAATCCCGATGGTTCTATGATCATTGTATGGTCTGACACAAGATTCGGTGAAAGAGACCTATGGGCTCAGAAAGTCGATTGCGAAGGAAACTTCCTTTGGAACTGCGGAAATCCGCTTCTAATTACATCAGGTTCAAACCTTCAGATCAACCCTATCATTATACCAACTACTGACAATTGCCTGGTTATCGCTTGGATCAGCACTTACTATCCCAGTGAGGATCCCGTGCTTGCACAGAAAATCAACCAGAATGGTGAGGCTCTGTGGCAGGAAAATGGTATTGTGATAAGCGAAGACATGGATTTCAGAGACCCCTTATATGGTTGCTCCGATAACGCAGGTGGAGTATATCTGGCTTGGAATGCTTATGAGAATGATTCTGCCAATATCTATGCCGCTCATATACTTGCATCCGGGTGCAAAACCTGGGATCCAAATGGGATTCAGCTCACCGATTCCATCATTGATAGGAATTTGTCCTGCATGATCGCAGATGGTGCAGGCGGATTTATTTTTGGTTATTTAGGAAGAAACAACTATCAACGTGATCTTTATTTGAATCGAATTCTCTTCAATGGCTCTTCCGCCTGGAATGGTGCAATCGTGGTGTCAGATGCAGTCCGTGACCAGGATCAGGCAGTAATCGCCTCGGATGGTACCGGTTCCTTCATTATCGCTTGGAGAGATAATAGAGAACTTAATTCTCATAAGATATTTGCACACAGAATCAATAGAGATGGTCAGTTCCTCTGGAATGAACCAATCCTTGTGAGTACTGGTTTAACAACCTATAGCCAGAATTTGCCCCAGATAACCGGTGCCAGTGATTCAGGTGTGATCGTTGCCTGGAGTGATTTTAGGGATGGATATGAACATTCAAGACTATATGCTCAAAAAATATCTCCCAATGGTGACTTGGTTTGGAACAGTGAAGGTGTTCCCCTTTCTCAATCACAATCCGATCAGCAAAATCCAAGATTGACTAATGATGACGCAGGTGGCTGCTACTTTGTGTGGGAAGATACAAGAAACGGAGGTTATTATATTCGGGATATATACGCCCAGCATATTACAAACAGCGGAACCACCTTATGGAATGATTATGGTTGTTGCATATGTAACAACTCATCTGACCAGTTTGCATCCAGTATCCAAAGGGCAAGTGATAAACTGCTCATCAGTTGGGCAGATTATCGAACAGGCTCATGCGACATTTATTACCAGGCTCTCTCCCATACCGGGAATCCGCTTCTTGAACAGAATGGAAAACTGGTTTGTCGTGGTATGGACGGAGATGCAATCGATCCCATATTATTAAAGCAATCGAATAATGCTGTTCTGGTATGGAAAGACTCCCGTCAGTATTATTTCGGCTATAGGATATATTTCCAGATTGTTACTCCTGAGCATTCCCTGTTATTACCTGCCAACGGAAAGCCTATCACCACTTATACCGGTCATGATCAATCAAACTTCTCTGCAACCATGGTATCTGATAATCAAATAGC
>DAONDQ010000013.1:0-23736 GCA_035402645.1 Candidatus Cloacimonadota bacterium
TCTCAAAACCTTCTCTTGAAGTTCCTGATATCGTAAGGATCGTACATGATGCAGGGGGAATCACTTCGATTGCGCATCCCTACAAGTTGTACAGGAATCAGTACATTGAGGATTTCAGTGCGATGGGAATCGATGCCTTGGAAGTGTTTTACATGGATCACAGTTCACAACAGGTTGCTTTCTATGAGATGATTACACGTAAATTCGGTCTTCTGCGGACTGGTGGAAGTGATTTTCATGGAGAAGACAACAGAGGAACGACTTTCGGTACATTCTCAGTTCCCGAAGTTGTTCTTGAAGATTTAAAAGATATTATCAAGCAGGTTTAGATGGATCAGAAAGAAGAATTCGATAAGATTCTTGAAGCCAACTCGAGAAGCACTTTCCCAAGGAAATATGTTTATAGTCCAATTGTTCGCTTCTCCACGATGCTGATTGCTGCCTTTGCTCTTATTTATTCAGTCTGGTTCATATTCTCCTATATCAATGCAGATACCAAGCTTTTATTCAAGATATTACCCGTGATTATCGCCATCATCTCTGCGCAAACCCTGATTCGAAACCTTTTATCACTGCAGAAGATCGTACTTGATACAGATCGTATCCAGTTTATCTATATGCTTCGAAAACCATTTTCAATCTATTATCATCAGATCAAGAAGATGGAAATGATCGAAGTTAGACCAAGGGCAGTGAAAATTATCTTTGAAGGCGCACCGGACCAATACAAGGCATTCATCATGCATGTCGGATTTCCCCATATGGTAGAGATCCTGAACGGGATTGTGGAAATGACCCGTAATATAGAACTGGACGAATTTTTAAGTGCTACATTAATTGATCCAAGAAAGTAAAAATAAATAATTAAGCACCTGCGATGAGGGATACGTTCTGTCATCAAGGGAAGATGCAATAGGATAATCTTATCCTCATCCTCTCATCGCGGATGAGGATTTTTTTATGGAAAAACATACGCATATCATCTCCATCGTGATCACCGATCGCGATAAGGCAATTGCCCAAGTGAATGAACTGCTGCATAAATATGCAGATAACATTTCCCTGAGAGTCGGTTATCCAATACCCGATAAGTCCGTTAATATCATCTTTCTCATCCTTGAATTATCGCTGGATGAAATGGGCTCTTTCTCAGGAAAGCTCGGACAGATTCCATCCGTTAAAGTGAAAGTAACAACATTAAAAATATAAGATAAAAAGAGGTAATCATGAACATGAATGTAGAAGGTATCAAATCATTCATCCCTGATGATGAGATTTGGATGCATCTTGAAAACACGAAAAATCCCACCAGGGATAGAGTACGGGAAATCATTGCCCGCTCACTTGCAAAAAACCGTCTTGAACCCGATGAAGTAGCTACTCTCATCAACACGAATGATCCGGAACTGCTGGAAGAGATATTTGAAGGTGCAAGAACCCTGAAAAGGACTATTTACGGGAATCGCATCGTTCTTTTTGCTCCCCTGTATATCGGAAATGAATGCATTAACGATTGTGTTTATTGCGGTTTTCGTATTTCAAACAAGGAGTGCTTCCGTAAAACTCTTACGATGGACGAGTTGGACAAGGAAACACGCGAACTGGAGAAAAAAGGGCACAAGCGACTCATCCTTGTATACGGTGAACATCCTAAATATGATGCCAATTATATTGCTGAAACAGTGAGAAAAGTATATGCCACGAAGGAAGGAAAAGGCGAAATACGCCGAGTGAATATCAATGCAGCTCCCCTCGACGTGGAAGGCTTCAGGATCGTAAAATCAGCAGGCATCGGCACGTACCAGATTTTCCAGGAAACCTACCACCAGGAAACTTACGAGAAATACCATCCGAGAGGACCGAAAAGCAGTTTCCTCTGGCGTCTTGATGGCTTGGACAGAGCCATGCTCGGGGGTATCGATGATCTTGGCATTGGTGCGCTAATGGGTTTATTTGATTGGCGTTTCGAGGTCATGGGCTTACTGTATCATACCATTCACCTGGAAGAAAGATTCGGTGTCGGTCCGCATACGATTTCCTTCCCACGCATGGAACCTGCAAATGGCACTGATTTTGCCGTGAACCCACCTTATGCCGTCAGTGATGCAGATTTCAAAAAACTCGTGGCAATCCTTCGCCTGGCAGTCCCTTATACAGGAATGATCCTGACAGCAAGAGAACCAGTGGCGGTACGCAACGAAGTCATAAATTTCGGTGTATCGCAGATCGATGCAGGTTCCAGTATCGGTGTTGGTGAATATTCAGCACATGATGATGAATCCTATAAGAAGAGTCAGTTTGTTCTGGGAGACCAAAGGTCACTGGATGAAGTGATTGGCGAACTTGCTCGTGATGGTTTTCTTCCATCCTTCTGCACAGGATGCTATCGTGTGGGAAGAACCGGAGAGCATTTCATGGAATTTGCCATTCCCGGATTTGTGAAGAGATATTGCACACCCAATGCTGTCCTCACTTTCCTTGAATATATTGAGGATTATGCTTCTCCTGAAACAAAAACACTCGGACTGCAGAGAATACAGGCAGAACTGACAGATATGGAAGATTCACCCATGAAGACAATGTTACTCCAGAAAATGGATAAGATACGTACAGGTGAAAGAGACCTGTATTTCTAAAAGATAGTTTTTGATAATTGAATGCTGTAGTGTACAGCTTCGCATTAAGAAATCCCTGAAAAGAAGGATAGGTTAAAAGCCTATCCTTCAAAAACGGGATGATGGAAATTCCTCCAGAATCTATTTATTGTTGTGATATGTCCTGTGCTATCACACAAGACAATGGCAGTAGTAAAAGTAATGCTAACATGATGATTCGCATCATATTTCCCCTATGATCCAATTTGTTATATTTTGAAATCGATATGTCCATGCTCAACATCGGTGGAAACCAGTTGAACTCTTACATGTTGCCCTACATCCAACCCTTTTTCACCTTCAATGACCTTTCCTTCCACATGGGGATGAAGAATTCGTACCCAGGTACCTTTTGGTGCAGAACCAGTGATATAACCATCAAAGTATTGACCTATCCTTGATTCAAGAAGTAATGCGGCAGCCGATTTATCAATTTGACGTTCCACTTTTTTTACAATGTTTTCCACCTGAGTACAGTGTGTTGCAAGCATTTCAAGATCTTCCGTACCATAGGGTGTTGCCTTGCCATTTAGTGCAGCTTTTACCAACCGTTGCGTGATCAGGTCTGGATATCTTCGATTCGGAGCAGTGGAATGCGTGTAGTCTTTCACTGCCAGACCAAAATGCCCAATTGCTTCCTGATGCGGTTGTTCCACTACATATTCGCCGGGCCCGAGCAACTTGATGACACTTAAGGACACATCGGGGAAATTGAGAGGATTCTTCTTCTTCATATAAAGAAGGAATTCATTCAATGATTTGGAATCAGCTTGTGCTGGTAATTTGTATCCATGCTCGGCTGCAATCTCAACGATTCTATCCCATCTCTCAGGCGTCTTCACGATCCTTCTAAAGGATGAAATCCCTTTCGAAGCAAGAAAACGGGCGACAACTCCATTTGTCGCGATCATGAAGTCTTCGATCAGGTTCTTTGCTCGATTGGATTCTTCAGGTACCAGGTCAAGCAGTTCTTCTTGGTCGAATACAGCGCTTGACTCGGGTGTTTCCAACTCTAATGCGCCATGTTCATGCCGCAGTTCCTTCATTGCGTGTGCAACCTTATCCTGCAGAATGAGATTCTCCTTCAACTTTGGAACTGCATTGATCTCATCCGGCATTTCTCTTGTTCCATCGAGCCAGGCAGCTACGCTGTTATATGCGAGCTTGGCATGATTCCGTACCCACCCCTGGTAGACTTTATAATCAGTCACAGCTCCATTTTCTTCTACGACCATCTCAATGATGATGGCAAGCCTGTCGGATTCAAAGTTAAGAGATGTCATATCCGTCGATAATTGTTCCGGCAGCATGGGAAATACTTCGGGAACCGTATAAATGGACGTTGTATTCTGCAGCGCATGGTCATTGGTCGCAGTTTCAAGCTGGACCAATGCATCCACATCAGCAACGGCGACGATCACTTTGGTCTTATTGCCGGGAAGTTCTTCAGCATAGGAAAGCTGGTCTAAATCTTTAGAATCATCATTATCGATGGAACACCAGATCAGATTCCGCATGTCATGGACAACCGCATTACCCAATGCCTGCTGCTTGTGCATGTGTCGTACTTCATCCCACACCTGTTCCGAAAATTCATATAAAAGGGTGTTTTCCTTTAGTACTCTATGTGCGATCTGTTTCAGGATCGTTCTATGCTGCCTGTTGGGTCTATGACTCATAGTATCTCCTTTGCTCTTGAGATGCCACGAAGTGGGTAAGGTTATGTCAAGCAATATCGCACAACACTCTGATTTCTATCCGGTTGCTCAAAGCACATCCGATGAGCAGAACCTAAACAACCCTTAAGCCTCTCCCAAGCCTCTCTTAAACAACCCTTAGGATTTAAGGGATGGACAAGTGTGGATTAATGGATGTTTTCCTGATTGATAATATAGGCTCTATTGAAGCATATGGATCACTTAATGAACAATTTGAGATGTTGCATCGTGGAAATGAATATATCTTTTAACGCATATAAAAACTGTGTTCAAAGCTCACTTCATGCAAAACTGAATAATTCAGATTGACAAGAATTAATAAAGAAACTTTAGAATATATAAGCAAAACAATGATGGTTACTACGTTCTACAGTTGAACATTATTCAGTATCTACAAAGGAAGGGATATTATGCAACTGCATCAGGAATTTATTAAAACAGCGAAACAATTTTCAAATAAACTGGCAGTGGTCGATGTCGTGATGAATAGGGAACTCAATTTTGATAAGCTCCTGATAGCATCGCTGATCCTGGCTAACAGGTTCAGAAAATTCCCCGAAACGAACATTGGGATCATGGTTCCCACTTCGATTGGCTGTATGGCTGCTGTCATGGGTGTTCTCATGTGTGGCAAGACGCCTGCCATGATCAACTTCTCAACAGGAGCGATCGATAATTCCAAATATGCCCAGAGAAAATGCAACTTCAAAACCATCATCACAAGCAAGGCTTTGCTCGATAAGCTGAACCTGACGCCAATTCCGGGCATGGTTTTCCTGGAAGATATCATGTCTTCTGTTCATACATTGGAGAAACTACAGGCTGCATTAAAATCTAAATTACCCCTGCCTATTCTGCAGAATCTTGTCCATAAGGGTTCCAGGGATGAGGCGGCAGTCATTCTGTTTACCAGCGGAAGCGAAAAAGACCCCAAGGCAGTTCAACTCTCTCATAAGAACATACTTCAAAATATCAGTACTTTCCCTCAAATATTCAATCTTTCCCACGAAGACATCATCCTTGGGAATCTGCCCCTTTTCCATGTCTTTGGTCTGACCGTCACCTTCTTTCTTCCCCTAATTTTGGGAGGAACTGTCGTTGCAGTAGCCAATCCGCTCGATTATCAACTGATCGTCGATTCCATCAGGAAGTACAAGGCAACGCTTGTTGTCGCCACTCCGACCTTTTTGCACGGGTACCTGAGAAGATCACGACCCGGGGATTTTGAATCGGTGAAATACCTTATGGCCGGTGCAGATAAACTGACTTCGCAGATTCGAGATGAGTATTTGAAAATGCACAATATAGAGATTTTGGAAGGATATGGAGCAACTGAGACCAGTCCTGTGATTGCCGTGAATACCCCCAATGCCAAGCGATTCGGTAGCGTCGGGAAACCCATACCGGGTGTTCAGGTGCGGATCGTCGATAGGGAAACAGACCAGATATTAGGTCCGGATCAGGTTGGTAAAGTGCTTGTGAAAGGCGATAATGTCATGGTCGGTTACTATGGCGATCTTGAGGAAACTTCCGTGCGTATCCGTAACGGCTGGTATGATACCGGTGATATGGGGACTCTGGACAGTGATGGTTACCTTTGGCACAAAGGCAGACTGAAACGCTTTGTCAAGATCGGGGGAGAGATGATATCCCTTGTCTATGTGGAATCAGAGATGGAGAAACTCCTTCCTGAAGGAACCTTGTGCTGTGTTGTGGAAGTTCCCAACCCGACTAAGGGAGCAGACATCGTAGTAGCACTTACGACACAGGAAGTGGTTGCCAAGGATATTCACAAAAAATTGAAGAAGATACTTCCACCCATAGCCATGCCGAAGGAGTTCTATGTCATGGATTCACTGCCGCTCATGGGTAGCGGGAAAGTGAATTTCAGGGAAGTGGAGACTATATGCCGTGAACTTCACGATAAGTCAGGTAAAAAATAGCAGAGCAGAATATATAACCACGAAACACACGAAGCAATCAACCACGAAAAACACGAAAAGTATTTTTATGTCTTAACAGATGATAATTATATATTAGTAGAGTTGTTTATCCATAGATGAATTGGATAAATGGAAGTTGAACACACGAAAACAAAGAAGTAATTTTAAACCACGAAAGACACGAAAAGAATATTATGTCTTCGCATATCATAATTGTAATAGAATTAATCTATATTTTCGTTTATTTCGTGGTTATAGATCGATTAAAGAACAATTCTTTTAATCTCTACTTTAGGATAATGTCCGAAATTGACTAATAGTCCCAAACGAAGGCCTGATATCTTTAAGTAATTGATAATCTGAGCTTGATGTTCTGGAATGATGGTCTTTGAAGCCTTAAGCTCTATGACAATCTTTTCATAACAGATGAAATCAGCTTTATATGTTTGTTCTAATAACTTGCCCTTATAATTTGCAGTTAGTATTTGTTGAGCGATAAAAGGTATGTTACGTGATGTGAATTCTCGTTGCAGACATTCCTGATAAACAGATTCCAGGAATCCACAGCCAAGTTCTTTATATACTTCAAAAATGGCTCCCTGAATCTTGAACACTTCCTCAGGATAAAGCAAATCACTTCTCCGAATATTATTCATATTGCCCTCCCTTAGCATAAAACCACGAAACACACGGTTGCTATTCAAGCATACCGCATGTTTCGTGTATAGATTATCTAAATATTATCCACGAAATTATCTTTGAAACGCAATACGAAAGACGCATCATCAAGCAAATGAACATCGTACCTTTCGTGTATTCAATTCAAATCAGCGATCACAAAAATATATTTTTTACAACAGCACGATAAGTGAATCACTCTCCGATTACTTCAAGATTTTCCCTTTCGTGTATTCAATTCAATTAAGCAACCACGAAAATATATTTTTTCACAACAGCACGATAAGTGAATCACTCTCTAATTACTTCAGGATAATCCCTTTCGTGTGTTTCGTGGTTTAAAAAAATTATGCTCCTAAAGTAGCCACCATCACAGCCTTGATCGTATGCATACGATTTTCAGCTTCATCGAATACAACTGAGTTAGGTCCTTCAAACACATCATTCGTCACTTCCATTGCGGGAAGCTTGAACTTCTTGTTGATATCTCTGCCGATGGCTGTATTCAGGTCATGAAAGGCTGGCAGACAATGCATGAACAGAGTAGAAGCCTTGCCCGTCATAGCCATCATCTTCATATTGACCTGGAAGGGTTTCAACAACTTGATACGGCTTTCCCAAACATTATCCGGTTCACCCATGGATACCCAAACATCGGTATAGATGACATCAGCATCTTTCACACCTTTCGCAACATTGTCAGTGATGGTGATCTTGGCACCGGTATCCACTGCAACATCCTTACAAGCCTTTACCAGCTTGGTGTCAGGGTTCAATGACTTCGGAGTGATAATCCGGAAATCCATTCCCATCTTGCTTGCACCGATCATGAGGGCATTTGCCATGTTATTTCTGCCGTCTCCAGCATACACAAAGACCATTTCATTGTATGGTTTGTGAAGGTGTTCTGCAGCGGTGAGAAAATCAGCAAGAACCTGTGTCGGATGGTCTTCAGTCGTCAGACCGTTCCATACAGGAACACCTGCATATTTCGCAAGATCGTTCACGATCTCCTGACCGAATCCGCGGTATTCAATACCATCATACATGCGACCCAGCACACGGGCTGTATCTGCAACCGATTCCTTCTTGCCGAATTGGCTTCCTGATGGGCCAAGATAAGTTACATGTGCGCCCTGGTCATAAGCTGCCACTTCAAAAGCGCAACGTGTACGTGTGGAATCCTTTTCGAAAATCAGGGCAATGTTCTTGCCTTTCAGACGCTGCTGTTCAGTACCTGCATATTTTGCCTTTTTCAGGTCAGCGGAAAGATCGAGCAAATACTGGATTTCCTTTGGTGTAAAATCCATAAGTGTAAGAAAGTGCCGGTTTCTAAGGTTAAAAGCCATGTCGCTCTCCTTTTTTAATTTGAATTTGAGATAAATTTAAACGATGTACTCTAAAGGCAAGGAAAATCTTGAAGAAGATGCCGGGCTGCAGAGGAAATAGCTTATCGATTTTCGTTGCTGGTTTATATGAAAGTAGAGAACGATGCATATCATCCCGGATATGTCATTTCTGCGATGGAGAGAATCGGGAGTAAGCTAGTACAGTATGTGGTAAGTTGATAGATAACGCGATCCATCTTATGTATGTAATCTTAAGCAAAATCGTTAATTTAGGCAAGTATATTTTTGACTTTGTTGGGTACTTTTTTGTATTGACAACTATTTGACTTGCTGGTAAGAATGTACTGGTGATGTTGCTTGAAATCTGTTTCAACGCTGTAGAAATATGAAGGTATCATGCTGAAATTCATCAAACTATATGTTAAATCGATGCGATTGTATTATTCCTTTGTAACAGGTATTGCCGGCTGGCTTGGATTTGCTTTTTATCAGCATATTGCCACAGATTATAGAACTGTTGAGATCATGCCCTCTGTCCCAAGACAGGTTTTGATCCTTGTAATTCTCTTCTTGAGTTGGGGCATCAATCAGATCATCAACGATTTCCTCGGGCTTAAGGAAGACAGGATAAATGCTCCCCAAAGACCAATGGTGACTGGCGAATTAAATCACATGAAAGCGCTGTTGGTTTCAGTATTCCTTATGCTAATTGCATTGGTAGTCACATGGTTTTATCTTGAGAAAGTTGCGCTGATTCCTCTGATCCTGGGTGTTATTCTTAATATCGTTTATGAATATGCAAAATCTCGAGGTATATTGGGAAATATCATATTCGGATTGATGATCACCATGTGCTGTGCATTCGGATTTCTGGCGGCAGGTCCGACCCAGGCACCATATTTCACGAAAAGTCGATTATCGGTAATTGCACTTGTCTGGCTCATGAATGGCCTGATGACATTCTATACATATTTTAAGGATTATAAGGGCGACAGAAGGGCAGGAAAGAAAACGATTATTGTCAGATACGGGCTAAGGGTATCGAGGTATATCTCCATATTCTCTTCTTTCCTTCCTGCCATCCTGTTCCTGATCCTCTATTCTGCTGGTCAGATCGACGCTCCAATAACAACAACATTCATATTTTTAGGAATCCTGACTCTCTTTCTGGAAATCCAGACGGGTTGGCTGTATTTCAAAAATCCGATTGGTGAGATGACGTACTACTCACTGGAAGCGAATTTTCGTGCATGTACCTGCGGGCAGGCTACTTTTGTTGCGCTATTCAATAATCAATTGGGATTAATACTCTTTATTATATCCTATGTCTTTGTTGGATTTCTTTTTCATTTACATCGTAATAGCAAATCCTGATGAAAACCTCAAACGGGACTTTTGGAAGATACCTCTTCCGTTCAGCAACCTTCGAAGGAATGGCAGATTGCCATGGAATTCCCAGTGAAGAATATATCAATCTTTACCGAACATTAGCGGAGAATGGCGTAAAAAAAATTATCACTGGATGCACGTACATATCACGGGAAGGGATGATGGTTCAACCCGGTCAGGCGGGGATTGATTCCGATGAAATGATTCCCCACTTCACAAAAGTAGCGGCTTGTGTGCATGAATATGATTCTCAAATATATATGCAAATATCACATGCCGGACGCCAAACGTCTTCCACAGTGACAGGGATGAAGGTTGTTGGAGCATCAGAAAAAAAGTCCCCATACTTCATGAGCAAACCCAAAGCCCTTTCAATCGGAGAAATTGACCATGTTATCGAATCTTACGCCCATGCTGCTTTGCGTGCAAAGCAATCCGGCTTTGACGGTGTGCAGATACATGCAGCACACGGTTATTTAGTTCATCAGTTTCTTCACCCCTACATCAATAACAGGACTGATGAATATGGAATCAATAAAGGTACTGGAATCGGTGATCTATTCCTGCGTAAGGTGATTTCATCAGTGAGAGAAAAATGTGGTGACTGCTTTCCCATTCTGGTCAAGATCAGCGCTTCAGATGATTTACCGATACCATTTTCGCAAAGTAATTTCAGCTCTTTGATTCAGATGCTTCATAACGAAAAGGTTTTTGCCATTGAGATCAGTTACGGTACCATGGAAGATGCCCTTAGTATCTTTAGGGGGAAATCAATTCCAATTGATACGATTTTGAAGTACAACTTTCGATATAAACAGGATAGTCAGTTTAGTAGAAGACTATGGAAATTGATGATTCTTACGTTTATGAAAAAGAGATTCGTGGAATTCAGAGAGGATTACAATTTATCATTCGCTGAATTGGCAAAGAGTCTTACTGACATTCCCATTATCTGCGTTGGCGGATTTCGTAATGGGATAGCAATAATGAATGCTCTTGCTATGCGTAAGACTGATTATGTGAGCTTATGCAGACCATTTATCTGCGAACCTGATCTTATCAGGAAATTTGATGTAGATGAGCATTACATTTCGAAATGCGAGAACTGCAATATGTGTGCCATCATGTGTGATTCAACGAATTCCACCAGGTGCTATAAAAGATGAATACTGAATCAAATTGTGGAGGTCAATGCGAGTATGATCAATAAAATCATCGATATCATCAGAAATAATATTGAGTCCGAGGGTAAAATCGAAGAAAACACGAATTTAAGAAAAGACCTGGATATCGATTCTTTTGATGTGTTGATGATCATGAATGCCCTTGACGATGAGTACTCCATTTCCATCGACGAAGACGATTTCAAGGAAGTAAACACACCAAAGGAGATTGTTGCTCTCCTGCAAAAAAAGTACGGGTTAAGATGAATTTCAGTGATAAGTTCGTCTTTGAATTAGCAGAAGAATATGAACTGGTGAAAACAATCCATTTCAATCCATATTACCAGAAGATTGATTCCGGTGCTGATCTGCATGTGAAGATTCATGGTGAGCAATACCTGAATCTTGCTTCCAATAACTATCTGGCTCTTGCAAATCATCCAGAGATTATTGCGGTGATGAAGAAAGCCCTGGATCAATATGGTGCATCAATGTGCGGAACTCCTGTTGCCTGCGGAACTGTGGACATTTACCAGGATACTGCGGATTATATCTCAAAGTTCCTGGGAATGGAAGATACCATCATATATCCTTCCTGCTATCAGGCAAATGTTGCCGCCATCAGTGCATTAGTCAAACCGAATGATGTTGTTTTTGTGGATAGAAAAGCTCATTCATCCATTATTGAAGGCATCAGGGCGACTGGATGTAAAATCATGCCATTCAAACACAACAGTGTTGAATTTCTGTCAGACCTGGTAAAGAAATCTGAGAATTTCCAAAATCGATTCGTGGCTACAGAATCAGTATTTTCAACTGAAGGAAGCATTGCTCCTTTCGATGAAATCTACCAGTTAGCTCTGGAAAACGATGTCATTCCCATCATTGATGATTCACATGGTATCGGTGTGATAGGAAAGACTGGAAAAGGTATCCTGGAAGAGAAGAAAATCACTAATTATGGAGGAATATACACTGCTTCTACGGGAAAAGCGCTTGGTGTTTCAGGCGGTTTTGTAAGCAGCAATGAACAGATTATCGATTTTTTGAGATATTCGTGCCCCGGGTTATTATACTCTACAGCCTTACCACCAACCTTATTAGCCGGGACGAAGAAAGCTCTGGAAATTGTAGCAAGAGATGGTGCTGAACTTGTAAAAGTGCTATCATCTAATAAGAATTACCTGTATGAAAATCTCAGGAAGAATGATTTTCATATACTTCAAAGTGAAGCTTTTATCTGCTCACTTTTAACAGGTTCAAATGAAAACACGCTCAGAATATGCAAAGCTCTATTTGAAAATAAGATACTGACAACTCCATTTATCTATCCCTCTGTTTCCAAAAACAATGGAGTTATTAGAATGATTCCAAGGGTAGATCTGACCCAAGACCAGATGGATCATGTTATTTCCGTTTTGTTTATGACAAAAGAATTGAATCCGGAATTATTCAGGTAAATGTCTTACTTTTTCATTCTAAACCCAGGTTCAAAGCAGAAGCGAGCAGAGAAATTCATTCCGCTGTTAATGAATGAATTAAAACAGCGTAATATTGATTTTGAATATAGGATGACAAGTTCTTTGGAAGATGCGTACCTTTTTTCAAGGGAAGCGAATAACAATGGTTTTGAAGTAATAGTCGCAGTTGGTGGTGATGGAACAATCAATAAAGTGGTAAACGGCTTTTATGATGAGACTGGTAAAAGGATTTCAAATGCGAAACTCGGTGTGATCCACACAGGAACAAGTCCCGACTTTTGCAGAAGTTACGGAATCCCGATTCAATCTTCGTTGGCTCTGGAGACTTTGCTGAAAGGATTTACAAAGGAAATCTCAGTGGCAAGAATTGAGTTGCACACGCAACGCCAAGAATGCAAAATCAGATACTTTACATGTTGTGCCAGCATCGGTGTAGGTGCTCAAGTGGCTCAAACATCCAATTCAGGTATCAGAAAGTATCTTGGGGATGCACTTGGTACATTTGCATCCATCATCATATCATTAAGCGGATACAGACCTTCAGATATTGAAATTCTCTGTGATGGAAGAGAATTGGCTGTGGAAAAGAATTTCAATACCTTCATAGGAAAGACCTCTTTCATTGCTTCCGGAATGAAAGTGGCTCATAACCTGAAGGATGATGATAACCGCTTGTATGTATTAAGTATGAAGAAGTTCAATCTGCTGAATATCGTACCTGCCATCAGGGCAATATACTCTGGAAAACCAATTCAAAACAACGACTACATCTCCTTCACTTATGTAAAATCGATAGATATATTGAATGATGAAATTAATAATCGGGTGGAATTCGATGGTGATCCACAGGGTTTTCTACCATGCCGGATCTCAATCGCAGAAGACAAATTGGGATTGATTGCAAATGAATTTTGAAGAGAAAGTCATACATCTGATCAATAGCGTGATGCCGAAGTCACCTCTTAGGAAAAGTGTCTTGGGGGAAGTGGATTCTGAAGTATTCCTACTCGGAGATAATGAACACCTATTCACTACAGATGATTTTTCTCATGAGGATTTATTGCAGGAAGACAATCCCAACATCCTGGGTTGGAATATTGCCTGTGGGGCGATCAGTGACATTATTGCTGCGGGAGGGAAGCCACTCCTCTATGCACATTCAATGGTTATTCCCCAGGAGTGGGATGAAGCGTATGTCAGGGAATTTTCCAAAGGTATTTCCAAGGTATTGAAGAAATACCCTGTTTCCTTTATAGGTGGTGATCTTGGTATTGGAGAACATTGGAGATACACGGCTTCCGTGATTGGCACGCCAGTGGGAAAAGGGATTAACCGCAGGGGCTGCAAGGCAGGTGATTCGATTTTTCTCACAGGCAAGATCGGGGAAGGGAATTTCCAAGCCGTTATGAATTTGTTCTCAGGCAATTCTGGAATTGAGCAACTGCACAAAGGTTCAATCAATAAATTCCACACACATGAAAGACTGCCAGAAATCATCTCTCAATATGCGACATGCGCTATTGACACGAGTGACGGAGTATTTTCTGCACTGCAAACGATATCGAAATTGAACGGAACAGGCTTCCAGATCAACAATCTGCATTTTCAGAAGAAATGCACTCTTGCTGCCAATCTTCTGCAAATACCTGAATTACTGTTTTTCCTGGGTGAGTGTGGAGAATATGAGATACTTTTTACAGTCAGCAGCAGAAACAGGGAATATCTACAAGCAGAATTGATAAAACATGAGATTGAAGCCTACGAAGTGGGAAACATTACAGGATGTGCAGAAACCCAAATTGTAACTCATCAGCAAAACCATTATGATTTTACCGGATACAACTTCAAAGCCCGGGACTACTCTAATATCCGGGAATACGTTCAGAAAATGATTGAATGGGTTATAAATAAGGGAAGAATCTCATGAAAAGAAGAGTTGTGATCACTGGAATCGGTCCTGTAACCTCGTTGGGAATCGGGAAAACTGATTTTTGGAATCGCATCCTTGCCGGAGAAAAGCCGGAGATAAGGAAAATCCCTGAAATGAGGGTTCCTACAAAATCAAAGGTGTATATCCCTTTCCCTGAATTCAGGATCACAGATTATGAGATTCCCCAGTATTATGAATTCCTGCATCCTGAAGACAAACTTGCGATCATTGGTGCAAAACTTGCCCTCGATGATGCAGGTTTTTTGGTTATCGGCAACAATAAGAAATTCGTCGTTTCAGAAGAAACAAGCATTGCAACCGTCATAGGTATCGGATTGACTGGCTTTGGAACAGCATTCCATTCGTATCTGGCACATTTGGGGATCAATAATATCTGCCCCCGTGATCGTAAAAAACCTATGTTTAATAGAATGGTAGTTCCTTTATCCATGAACAATTCACCTGCTGCCTGGGTATCAATTCTTTTTGGATTAAAGAATGAGAGTTATACCATAAGCGCTTCCTGCGCATCAGGGACATATGGTATCGGCTTGGCGTTCAGGAATATTGCTGACGGCTATTATGATGTTGCTCTTTCAGGTGGAGTCGAGAATCTACAGGATGATAGTTTCATGATTTTCAGGGGATTTGATGTGCTGGGAGCATTAACCTTATCAGAAACGGGTTATCCGCAACCGTTTTCTCAAGAAAGAAGCGGATTTCTTTTTGCAGAAGGTGGAGGCTGCATACTTGTTTTAGAGGAACTCGAGCATGCAAGGAAGCGAAAGGCAAATATTTATGCTGAGATATTGGATTATCAAGCCAACAGTGATGCATATAACATTGTTCATATTGAACCGAGCGGGGAACAAATCCTTGGGTTGATACGGAAGTTAGTAGGTAATGAAAGCATTGATTACATAAATACCCATGGTACTGCTACTATAACAAATGATGAAATTGAAGCGAAAACCATCATCGATTATTTCGGTGATGAAAATAAACAACCCATTCTCAATTCTACAAAAGGAATACTGGGTCATACTATCGGTGGAAGCGGTGCTATTGAAACGGCAGTTACGGCACTGTCCATTTCAACAAACAAAATCCACGTGAACCTTGCTGCTCATCCGATTCCAAATCTCAATCTTGCATCTGAGACTTTGGATACTCATGTCGGGAAGGCAGTGAGTTTGTCTTACGGTTTCGGTGGGCATAATGCAGGTTTACTGTTAGGAAAATACCATGGCTAAGCTTTTACTGACCGGTGCCAGTGGATTCATTGGAAGCCATATAGCTGAATTGCTATCAAAGGAAAACATTCCCACGAAGTGCCTGGTCAGAACTTCCAGCGATATATCATTCCTGAAGCAATTGAAAGTCGAGATTGTTTATGCAGATATAACAGACATTGAAACCATCTATACTGCTCTCGGTGATGTGGACTTTGTTATTCATACTGCCGGAAAGTCATCAGACTGGGGAAAGTACCCGGATTTCTATCAGGCGAATGTCCTTGGTACAATGAATGTTCTCAAATCTTGTAATTCAGCAGGTATCAACAATTTAATCATAACCGGCTCGATCTCATCCTACGGGGAAGAGGATTGCCGGATCATAAAAAACGAAGACTCTCCCTATGATTCACATTATCCATATTTTCTCGACAAATTATTCCCATCTGCCATGAACTTCTATCGAGATACCAAAGCAATCCTAACGCAAAAAGCCTGTGAATTTGCGAAGGATCACCAGATGAACCTGACAGTGATTGAACCTGCCTGGGTGTATGGTGAGCGTGAGTTCAACACGGGGTTTTATTCTTATGTTAAGGCTGTTCAGGATGGGATGAACTTTTTTCCCGGAAGCACTTCCAATAAGTTCCATGTAATTTATGCCCATGATCTTGCCGAAGCTTATTTACAGGCATATCATAAAAACCTGAAGGGAATAAATAGGGTGATAATTGGGAATGCCACTGCAGAAAGATTGAATGACATCCACTCTTTGTTTTGTGTCTCTGCCAATCTCAAACCACCTATACTGATTCCCAAGTTTCTCATCTATCCCATTGCGTTCTGGATGGAACTATTTGCCACTCTATTTTCAAAAAAAGAACCGCCCCTATTATCCAGATCCCGTGTGAATATGATGTATGATAGATTTGAATTTTCTGTCGATAAGGCAAGGAAGATTCTTGGATTTGAAGCAAAGACTTCCCTGCAGGATGGTATCGGTCATACAGTGGATTGGTACATACAAAATGGATTTTTAAAAAAGACAGGAGCAAACAAATGAAAAAGCTGAAATTATACGGTATACATAGATCTATTTTTCTTTTAAAGGTGAAGTTGAATGTTGCATTCTATTTCTTCAAAATCTATCTGCATAATAAAAAGTGGAGAGAGTTTTTCTATACTCTTTTGCGATTAAATCTCTTTATCAGCAAGTTGAGTCACAGCAAATTTGCGCAGATCGGCGAAAACGTACGACTGGATATGTATGTACCGGGATTTCCTTCCAAAGCATTTTATTCAGCATGTAAGAAGTTCTCAGTTTTTAATGAAAAACTGCCCTGCATCGTTGCTCTGGTATCCGTCACCTCTGCATGCACTTACCATTGCGAACATTGTTATCAGCGGTATGATATCGGCAAGGATGTTGATCTGGACAAACTTGTAAAGGCAGTGGAAAGCCTCCAGAACAGCGGTGTTGCTTTTTTTAATATTGAGGGTGGAGAGCCTTTTCTAACGTATGACAGATTGCTTGCCTTGTGCAGGCAAATCGATGACAGATCAGAGATTTGGGTCAATTCGACCGGGAACGGGATAACGAAAGAAAGATTAATGGAATTGAAAAAGACTAATCTTACAGTCATCATGTTCTCTTTACATTCCTACAAAATGGAAGATGTGAATGCCTTTATGGGGAATGAGAATGCATGGCAGAATATGGTGAATGCCATAGAATTATGCCATGAAGTCGGTATCCCAGTAGCTTTCAATTCCTGCCTGCCACTTGCAGATTTCAGGAACGGCAATTTTGAAAAGGTCATGCAGCAAGCAAAAGACTTTGGGGGCTTTCTCATCCAGATAATCAAACCCAAACCCTCTGGTGGTTGGTTGGAAAAAGGAGTAGAAGAATACACTGACGAAGATTATGAACTGATTAAGAAGAAAGTGAATATGTACAACCTGAAAAGGGAATACAAGGATTTCCCTGCCATTTCTGCCCAGATCATAGAAGAAGATCCGGATATGTTCGGTTGCACTGCAGGTGGGACAGATCGAGTCTATATCAATGCCAAGGGAGATGTACAACCCTGTGAGTTTCTGAATGCCTCTTTCGGAAACATCGTTGATGAAGAATTTGATGTCATATTCATGAGAATGCGACAAGTTTTTGCGATACCTCAAACCAGTATTCTCTGTGAAAAATGTGCAAAAAGTATTTACCAGTGCTATATGGATAACAACTTAAAACAATTACCCTTGCCCAAGGAACTGTCCATGCAGATTTTTACAAATCTGACCCGCAACTCCCCAACAAAGGTATATGAGAAGATTGAAAAGGAACTTAAATAAAGCTTATCCCCTCTTTAATTCTTACTTCTTATCTTGCAGGGATATGTTTCCATAATTCAATCCTGCTTTCGCCTCTAATTAATGAAATCCCACTTCATTGATAACAGATATGTGTTGGGTATCAGGTAAGAATTGAAAATGATATCCTGGTTCATGATATTCTTCACAGTGAAGCGAATATCGAATTGCTTCGTGATCTGCAAACCGATATAGGCATCCAGGAGATTATCCTTGTTTTCATATTTATCATTGAATACGGGTGATTCATCAATGTTCATGTTTAAAAATGACTTATCCCGATAAGTATGGGTGATTCCACCAAGGATAAGATTGTTATATGGCAGTCCGTAAGTTAACCTGATATCAGTTATTGCTTGGAAGAAGGGTGCCTCGAGCTTACTGCTGATCTTCGTGGTGAACTGGTGATATGTGAAGGGGACCTGTACGATTGCATCGAAACAGGGGGTGTTGTCATGTAAGGTAATGTGTTGGGAAGTCTCTGTGTCATCATAACAAATATATTTGGTCTTCATGCCCAGATTTAGTTGAATCATTGCATCAGGGGCTTGTTTGAACCGGATGCCGCCAGTCGATTTGTTATAAATCCCAGTATAGACAGTCGCATTCTTATCCGTTGCATCATTGATCGTATTCATACCGGAAGAGCAGGCTACAAAGTCAATGCTTCTGGAAATTTGTACATCCCATGTATTGTCATATCCAATTCTCGAAGGATTCGAAATAAAGACCTTACTATGCAGGTCGAATTTTCCCGATTGATACTTCATTTGAATCGTACCGAGATCCCTGAGGTCAGTGGGAGTAATGTACTGACTATAAGCAGTCTTGATATCATCACTGCTGAAATGTTCGTATCGTAGCTGGATCTGGAGATCATTGAATTGAAGTTCCTTCTCGAGGAGGGTTTGCCAGAAATCCTGATTTCCACTGAATGTAAGGGCGGGCTTTCCCCAATTCACATGGTAAATCTGAACTCCTGCATTCAGCCATTTGTTCTGCCAGTAGAGGGAAGCCAACGTGCTTTTTTCCCGTATGGAAACAAAAGGTGTTTCCTGATCGAGTAGTAAATGCTGTATTTTTGGAATGTCCCAGTCCATGGAATTTGCGTGGAATTGGATATTCCCATTCTTTAAGTCATATTTCAGAAAAATATCCTCAAGCGTGCTGTTGTCATATTCATCTGCCCAGATCCCACGTTGGAGCAGGGTGCCGAATCTTCCATAGAGATTCTCAACAGTGAGCAAATTCTTCTTACGAATATTCAGGTTGGCAATATTCATATCCTGACCTCCAATTCCAAATTCAGAGGAAGTCAAGGCTGCCGGGTAATTATATGAGATTTCATCGAATGAAATGGTTCTTCCATCTATGGTAGTGGGAGTGAAGGCTGCGCGCTTCTGGATTTCATAGCCAAGTCCGAATGGAGTTTGCCTGACTGTAAAGCCATGGTCTTGGAGATAGATATCATTGTCTGGTAAAGCAACAAAATGGTAAGCTGAGTGATACAAAAACAATGTTTTATTCAGATCTGAAACCGGTTCTTTACTCCTATTCTGAAGGCAGAGAGAATCTATGGAGGATTTCATGACTTGGGCATTGAATGTATGATGAGCACTCACATTGGTTGTATCAACAACTTCTGATTGTCTGACCGCATTGTTGAGTGAATCAGCAGTCTGGGCGAGGAGAACACTGCTGCAGAACAGGAATAGAAACAGGTAAATACTCTTCATAACCAGCCTTTCTGTTTATACCATTTATATGTGTTTTGTAAATTACTGATCAAGTTTGGTTCAGGGTCAAAACCAAGCAAGTTTTTTGCTTTTTCGATGCTAACAACCCAATTCTTTCCCAAGAGTTCATCTTTCTTTTGCCAGTTCAAAACAGGTGCTTTTTTGGTGATGAAACCACCTATCTCTGAGAATGCAGCGGCAGGATAGAGAATCAGATCAGGTATGTGGACTTCAAGTGTCCATGTGGGGATCACGTGCTCCAATCCATTCACAAAATCATCCTGTTTGTAGGTATGACCATCTGAAGCAAAGAATATCTGGTTGTGGGATTCTTTGGATTCCATCACTCTTTGAATGAATTCTGCTAGTTCATTCACGTAGATAAGACTAATATTCTTGTTGGGATTGCCGATATGAAGGGAAAAATGGTTCTTCACGGTCTTGAAGAATATCAAGAAATCCTTATCACCCGGACCATAAACAGAAGCGGGGCGGACTATTGTCCACGGCTTGGTACATAATTCCCTGATCTTTTGCTCAGCGAGTAACTTGCTTCTACCGTAATCCGATATGGGAGTACACGGGTCATCTTCATGCTTCTGCTGTCCAGTTTGTGCCATTCCGGCAGCAGCCTGGCTGCTCATGAAAATGAAATGTGTGGGGTCTTCCGATTGATGATAAGCTTCAATCATCTTTTCTGTAAGGCTTACATTGATATCATAATAATCGTCCCATTTCCTTGCCCGCACCGTTGCAGCAGTATGGATGATTACATCCTGTCCGATAAAAGCCTTGATGAGATCATACGCACAGTAATCTGTCCTGATCAGTCTGACATTTGCAGGCAACAGCTCACATTTTGCAGTATGACGAACGAGGGCTGTAACTTCATATCCTTGGAGGGATAGGAACTGGGCGAGATACGAACCGACAAAACCATTGGCACCTGTGATGAGAATTTTCTTCAAAATATTGTCCCTTATTCAGATTTTATGGTACATATTTCAAATAAATGCGAAATGGCAAGAAAAAAGATGGATAAAAAAATGGTGGGTGCGAAGGGACTTGAACCCCTGACCACTTGCTTGTAAGGCAAGCGCTCTCCCAACTGAGCTACGCACCCACGGAATAATGGATGGTCGGGGTGAGAGGATTCGAACCTCCGACACCTGGTTCCCAAAACCAGTGCGCTAACCGGGCTGCGCTACACCCCGCTCCATGTGTTGCAAGGTTTGAAAACACTGATAGGCTGTCAAGTAAATATCAATTAATTCTCTCCAAATTCGAGGATAAGTCAGTATTTTATGTCTTAGGCTAGATTTGGAGGTATTTCATTCTCATCTAAAAATATAAAATTTCGTGTTGATGAATTATCCTTTTCTTTCATTTCCTGGAGAGTCTTTTTTGTTACTTCTTGAATCGTTTCAGATATGATCCAAGCTCTATATCCATTATTATAGAAGAAATCAAATGTATCGAAGATACCATCATTAAAGACTTTCTTATCACCTATTAAAGGATATATTCCAATTTCTAAGAGCCAAATCGGTTTCGGGGATAAGTCTAAATGTAAGGATGCCTGCTCAAGGATTTTTTTTTCATATCCCTCAACATCCATAATTATCAAAAGTCTTGTGCCTGAAAATCTATCATGAAAGAGATTATCAAGTGTATTGATTGTTATTCGCTCTCTAATAAAAGTAGGTTGACCATACCAGCCTTGAATCAAGGAAGCCAATCCTCCTCTGCCATAGATGCTCTGAATGCCGATAGTATTACCCAGGGCGATAGGATACACTTCCACATTTTCACTAAAACCGTTTGTTTCGAGGTTTGTATAAAGATATTTCAGATTTCTGGCTAAAGGTTCTATTGCCACTGTCTTTACTCCTCTTGATGAAGCTAGGCATGTGTAATAGCCTACATTAGCACCAATATTCATCATATAGTCAGATCTTTCAAGGTAATGCAATACTAAGTTAGTTTCATTTTTTTCATATGAGTTTTCCATGTTATATGGATCACCAAATATTTGAAAACCAAATTGCGTTTTTCGTGGAATTCTAGAACATTTATTCTCATACCATTTTTCATAAATCCACATTATAATTGGGATTCTTTTAATTTTCCTTTTTGTATAAGACAATATATAAGTAAAGTTCATAAACAATTCCCCTCAAAAGTAAAATCTCGAATTATTATATTCCTGTGTATTTGATTAATTTTATAATTATCAACGGCACTGGTAGTTATTTGTCAAGTTAATTTGCATTGACAACAGCATTATGTTATACAGTTACTCAAATCGATAAATATCTTTCAGGTGGTATTTAATATGTCACATCATTCCATGAAGTCAGGTTATCGGCAATTGCAGGAACGGCTGGACCGTTTCCCACAGGGTGCACCTCCATCAGAGACTCTTTATAAGATACTGGAGATTTTATTCAGCAGGAAGGAAGCAGAACTGGTTGCACAATTGCCCATCAAACCCTTCAGTGCTCAAGATGCTGCAAGAATATGGAAGATTCCACTTCTCGAAGCTCAGAAAGTGCTGGAAACGCTTGCTTCTCGTGCCATACTCGTGGATGCTGACTTCAATGGAATTACCAAATATACACTTCCTCCTCCGATGGCTGGATTCTTTGAGTTCTCCATGATGCGCACCAGGGGAGATATCGATCAGAAGCTTCTTAGTGAGTTGTTTTATCAATACTTGAATGTGGAAGAGGATTTTGTTCGAGACCTGTTGGTGGGAAGTGAGACCCGTCTCGGGAGGGTCTATGTGCAGGAAGAGGTGTTGAGCAATGAGAATGCCATTCATATCCTGGATTTTGAAAGAGCCAGCAATGTCCTGAAAACAGCTACAAGCATCGGTGTCGGGATGTGCTATTGCCGTCACAAGATGCAGCATTTGGGCAAAGCCTGCGATGCGCCAATGGAGATTTGCATGACTTTCAATACTGCCGGCACATCATTAATCAAAGCCGGATATGCTCGAAAAGTTGAAGTATCTGAAGGTATGGAACTGCTTCACCAAGCTTATGAACATAATCTTGTCCAATGCGGAGAGAACGTTCAGCAAGGAGTTAATTTCATCTGCAATTGTTGTGGCTGCTGCTGTGAATTCCTCGTAGCTGCGAGGAAATTCGGTTCCCTGCTTCCCATCCATACATCCAATTTCATTTCCATTACTGATAAATCGACCTGTATTGGCTGTGGAAAGTGTATCAAAGCATGTCCGATAGAAGCGATTTCCTTTGAAGATAATGCAAATAAAGCTGAAATGAAATCCAAAGTGCAAATTGATAGAGAAATATGCTTGGGCTGCGGCGTATGTGTCAGAGCTTGTCCAACTCACTCCCTTTCTTTGGAAAGCAGACCTGAGAGAGTCATAACTCCTGTCAATTCCGTACATCGAATCGTCCTAATGGCAATTGAAAAAGGCAAACTGCAGAACCTTCTCTTCGACAACCAGGCATTTGCCAGCCATAGAGCGTTGGCAGCCATTTTTGGTGTCATTCTCAAGCTCCCACCAATGAAGCAAATTATGGCAAGCAAGCAAATGAAATCAGTATATCTGGAAAAGCTGTGCCAGAAAGTAAGAGCTTAAAATAATTAAGAATTAAGAATTAAGAATTAAGAATTGGAATGGAAAAGAGATAAGGTATCCTTATTTAGGGAGGTAACAATTATGGCTTCAAGCCAGGACTTTGCAGAATATGTAATGAACCAGATACAAGGTGTCGGTATGATCACAGTCAAGAAAATGTTCGGTGAATACGGAGTTTACTGTGATAATAAAATTGTAGGACTTATCAGTGATAATCAGTTCTTTGTCAAAGAAACGGAAGGTGGCAGGAAATTCCTCGGTGAATATGAAGAAGGTGAGCCTTATCCGGGGGCAAAGCTCTGCTTCCTACTGGATGATGACCTCGAAGATGTAGAGAAGATCAGCAAGTTGATCAATATCACTTATATGGAACTTCCTGAGCCAAAACCGAAGAAGAAGAAACAAAAGGATAGTTAAGAAGTAAGAGTTAAGAAGTAAGAGTTAAGAAGTAAGAGTTAAGAAGTAAGAGTTAAGAAGTAA
>DAONDQ010000013.1:23836-38612 GCA_035402645.1 Candidatus Cloacimonadota bacterium
GAGTATTATAAACATAAATAAATATTGACTTCTCAAGAATGGGTATCTTTTATTTGGTCAGGTGGTATCTATGCGTTTTATATATTTTATTATTTTCGTAAGCATGTTATTTTTTATGGGTTGTGCTACGATCGATATGTCCATGCTTGATAAAGCAGAGCCATTGAAAGCAAATGTAATGACATTAACAGGTTACAACACGATAGGATGGGATCCATGGACAGTGATCAGGGAGAGACCGGATTCGATACCGGATATTGATATGAGCACTGCAGCGAAAAAGAATGCGGAACTGAAATCCGGTATTCAGATGAATATAGGTCTTGGGAAAGAGATGGAGTTAGGATCAAAGTTCTTTGATTTTTTTGCAAATCGTTACGTCAGTAATAAAACATATTTGAAAATAAGAGTCTATCATCCAAAAGAAACAGTATCTCTTGCTTTGGAACCGACCATCGGTTATCAAAAAGCCCAGGAAAATTCAAAAGCACACGAAATTTTTCTTTGGGATGATTTCGAACATGATTTTACCTTCATCAGTACGGATACTTCATGCGAACTCCCAATTATATACACCGTTAAGACACTTGATGAAAAATCTGACTCTTACTCACTAATTGGGCGTATTTCGTATGACTATATGAAGATTCGGTATTATGATGGAAAATATCCTTCTGAAGGAACGTACGAAATTGATAAATGCAATTGGCGAGCCGGTATCTATGGTAGTATGGATGTCAAGGATGCACTGGTGATTTCATTCGGATTGGAAGTATCTCCACTATTTACAGGAAAAACAAATGTAATGCCTATTGCTTCCATAGGACTCCGTTATATGAGGGATAACACAGGTAAATAGAACTAATCTTTATTCTTTGATTTCAGGGTTCGATTCACATCAGAAGTGTATCTTACAATATCATCTCTCATGAAATTCGCTTTTCCCAACCCTATGTGCAATACTTCTTCATTCTGTGATGTTGTGCCTTTCCCCCCATTCAGTTCACGAATCCAGGTCAATGGTTTCCCGGTATTCATACTTCCTGAAATGCGGATACGCGTACCAAAGGCAGGAGAATTTGTGATAGAGGGATTCCCTATGACCGCAACGCGATTGTTGGTTGGTTTTGCGGTTTGCATCTTTATCAGCCTGACTTTATTGTTTTCCCAGGTGGGTCTGAATTCAACAGAGGAATTACCATTCACGGTTATGTTATGGAAAAGATGCACTCCACTCGTACTGGCAACGCACAAATCGAGTTTCCCATCACGGTCTATATCGGCTGTGGCATTTCCCCAGCTATTATAACTTCTGCAGCCTGCAAGCCATGTAACATCTGTGAATGTCCCATCCCCATTATTCAAATAGAGATAGGAACGTTCATTTTCGTAGATCGAAGTGACAAATAAATCCAGGTCACCATCATTATCTACATCGAACCAATTAGGGTCACTGTGCAGTTCATCATAATGAATTCCCGCTTCCCTGGTTACATTTGTGAATTGAGTATAAGTTACAATCTGATCGCCAACAGTTATTGACTTCACACCGTCGTTGCGCATGAGCATGCTCTTATCCGATATATCAATGTATCGCGGGTGAGCCAGGTTGGCTATGAAGATATCCAAGTCTCCATCATTGTCATAATCACCCCAGTCAGCACCGATTGTATGTCCGTAATACCCTTTCTTATTGACTCCTGCCAATCCATCCTGAGCAGCAATATCAACATATCTGCCATTTTGCCAATCCCACAGGAAGTCTCGATCCAAACGGTAATTACTCACAAATATCTCAGTATCGCCATCATTATCGAAATCAGCAGGCGAAACACCTCTGCCTGCTTGACCATAATCATGCGTATATGCAGGTGTCCGAATGCCTAACTCCACAGAAGCGTCATTGAAATAACCTTTCTTGTTATCCCAGTAGTAGTCTGGATAACCGTCTTGAACCTGCCATTTTTCGTAATTGGCAAAGTACAAACTTGGGTAACCTGTATGATTTCGGTCTATCCAGGCAGCCCCTTCGGTAGGTGACTTATCGTTGATATCCCCAGCTCTCTCATTCACATTGGCAAAACGTCCGCCTCCCATATTCTTGAACAATTTGTCACCATTCTCATTATCAGAACCTGAAATCATCACGAAATCCAGAAGACCATCCTGATTGAAATCGGCGAATAAGCCCCCGTTTCCGTTGTATCGGCTCAATCCTGCCTTCTCCGTGACATTCTGATACAGCATACCACCCATATTCTGATATAAACGGCATCCATTGAAAAGAATGTCCGGGTAATTATCTTCATTAAAATCACCAAATGCAACACGGGAATAATTGAGGGAATCCAATCCATACTCACTTGTCACATCCTGAAAGACCGGACCGGTGTACATTTTCAATGATCTGCACCAATCCTGGATGCTCTTGTTCACATGATATTTACGTTTTAGAATCTCGAGGTATTTGATCGATGCTTTGTCAAAGCGATTACGGGGTGAACCAAGGCAAAGACAATCAGCAAATTGATATGCAGCCGATTCAGATACATTCGATTCGTTGATCAGAAGGTTGTATTTTCCTTTCCAGAATGCGAGTTCAGCCTGTCTGCCACTGTCATTATCAGTGAATTTAACTGTATTGAGGGATTTCCATCCCTGTTTCCATTCCTTCGTCTCCTTTGGTATAAGGAAATATAGGCTGTCTTCGTTGCCATAAAGATTCAGATTCGCAAGAATATTGTAATATATCTCTTTCGCACCCAGGAATTCCAATCGGTTCTGCCATTCCTTATGATCGATATCCTCATAGGAAATTTTGATGGTTGTGTCGATCTTGACTTTTTTCAAGGACTCAATGGCATTATTCACGAGTAAGAGTAATTCCCTGTTCGCATTCCCACCATGATAGTTCTTCCTAACATCAGGGTCTAGCAGCAGGCTTGTCGTCAGGTAAGACATTTCAGGATCTTCATTGCGCATGGAGAGAATGGTATCGACAGCATCATCATAATTTTTGTTTCCAACCATGCTCGATAAACGATAATAAAGAGCCGTATTGATCCACTTCGAATGAGGATATTGCCGAATGAAGCCATCGATCAGGTTGATGCGCAGGCTGTCATTCTTTTCCACTGCAACATTATCTATATCTTCCTTGCAGAAATCACGTTCGATTTCGGGTGAATAATGATCGAGATTGAGAACATATTTTGAAAATTGCTCTTCATCAGTATCCCAACTGATGAAATGAATATACAGCGTGTCTGCGGGATCCTTGTATATTTCCAAAAGTTTGCTTGTGATATCCCGTCCTTTTTCCAGTAATGCGGGATCATGTGATTTCTGTGTCATTCCTAATGCCTTGCTTGCAGCATCGAGGTCTTTTGTATATACTGCCTGTGCTTCCAGGAATGTGACTGCTCTCAGAGTATCCTGTTCACTAAGGGCAAGATCACTCAAGATTGGATAAATTCGTGCATCACGGGGAGTTTCCTGCTGGATTCTGAGTAAATCTGCTTCGTTTGACTTCAGGACTGACCATAATTCTTTGTCGTGGCAAATTTGATAGGTTTCGATGGAAACATTTTGACTGAGAAGATTTGTACAAAGCAACAGGACTGCGAAGAACAAGTGCAGTTTTACTTTACTCATAAATTCTCCCTCTGGTGATTGCTTAAATACGAAAACAGTCCATCCTTTGTCAAGAAGATGTTGAAATCAGGTAACAGGTAACAGGGAACAGGTAACAGGGAACAGGGAACGGGGAACAGGGAACGGAGAACAGGGAGTAGGGGGCCGCGTCAGCAGACCCAGGTATGATTTCCTTTTAATAATGTCCTAATGCTCCACAAGCGATACAGAAGCAAATAGCCAACAGCAAATAGCTCGGACAAGTGAAAAAAGCAACACCTTTGTTTAAAAGGTGGATAGTTCGCTGTTTAAGCGATGCAAAAGCGAAGAGATTTAAGATTGAAGAATTAAGATTGAAGATTTTCTTCCCTTTGGTCAAAGGGTAGGTGGCACTTCCCCCCTTGGGAAGGGGGGATTAAGGGAGGTCTTGTGCCGGATGAGTTTGATTCTCCCGTGTCAGCAGACCCATATATAATTGCCTTTGGGTAATGTCCTAATGCTCCACAAGCGATGCAAAAGCGAAGGAAATAGGTAACAGGAAATAGGAAATAGCACAGACGAGTCCGGAGGACGATATCACTTAGCCCAGGAATTAATTCCTGGGGATTAGATGATAAAAGATAGAGTCCGGAGGACGATACCATGTAGTACAATAAATTTTTATTGCCTTTTTTCCTATTATACATTTTCAAATCACAAATCTGAATGTTTCGGGAGGAACTTATGACCAATCCAGTATTGGAAACCATTATGAAACGCAGGTCGTGCAGAGCTTATACGGATGAAAGCATTACAAAAGAACAGATTGATGCGATTGTGCAGGCTGGACTTTATGCCCCGAGTGCGCATAATAACCAATCCTGGCACTTTACCGTTATCCGGAATCCTGATATGCTGAATCAGATCAATGTCGATACCAAGAAAGCTCTTGGAAAGCATTCCAACGAGTTCTTCACAAAAGTAGCTGAAAACGAGAAATTCAATATCTTCTATAATGCACCTGTTGCCATTATCGTTTCAGGCGATACAAACAGCATGATGCCGGAAACAGACTGTGCAGCTGCTTCTCAGAATATGCTGATTGCTGCCCAATCCATGGGACTCGGCTCCTGCTGGATAGGCTTTGTCTATTTCCTGTTCGCGGGTGAACAAGGCAGCGAATATAAACAGAAACTGCATATTCCTGAAAATTATAAACCCTATTATGCAGTCATCTTCGGTCATCCAATGAATGAGCCTAATGATGCTCCTCCGCGCAAGGATGAGACAGTAACTTATATTTAGATGTAGAGACGCCCGATCGGGCGTCTCATTCAAGATATGGAGTTCAAACATCCTTCGGGATTGTATATTACACATTATGATAGGATGTGCGGACTTCATATCATAAATTACCTTCTTTGTGAAGTCCGCATAGCCTCATTTTAGTAATTACCCGATGAAAATAATACAAACGATACCAAACAATCACCCAACAAAATCCCAACCATCTCCCAAATCTTGAGGGATGCTTGGCGGATGCTTGAGAGATGGTTGACTTTTGCTTGAGGTTTTTTCTCTAATTCTAAGCTATGGGTTTAGATGAGAATTTCCTTCAGGTGATTCGAAATTAAAGTAGGGATAAACCCACATGTTTATCCTCTGCCTGTAGTAATACTCCGGTCTTACTATCCTCAATTCTTTTTAATGGCAAAAATAAATTCCCAGATTAAATTTTGCGAATTACATCTTGACATATTTTACGTTTCAATGCTGCCATAATTTCATATTTGCATGCGAAAGTCAGTATTTTAGGGACATTAACGTCTATTTATCTTAATTAACTCAATATAAAACAACTAATACAAGATAGAGGAGACAAAAATGAAAAAAACGATGCTACTGATGATTCTCATCTATTCCCTATTTACTATCATTTACGCGATTCAAATTTCTCATGAAACTGGCGAAATCATACCCGGTTACATTTACGCAAACCCAGCTTACCAACAGAACGAAACTACCCCAGCACCTGCAATTAGAGATGTTGGTTCCTGGACGGGTTCCGGTCCCTGGGGTGGGAATGTCCGTTCCATAATCACCGATCCTGCAAATTCCATGCATGTATTAGCTGCTTGCGGTTTTAATCAGGCAACCACTGTGGGAGGTGTTTTTTCAAGCGAAGATGGAGGCATTAACTGGTCTGCTACTTCTCTGCAGGGAAAGCCTTTCTATGCTTTGGCAGCATCAGCATCACAACCCAATACCTTTTATGCGGGAGCCCGCAATGGTCTATATAAGACAGTTGATAACGGAGTGACTTGGACCGCGGCTGGACTGACAACCACTTTTATTCTTAGTATTGGGGTGAAGGCAAATAATGGAAACATAATTATAGTCGGTAAATCCGGCGGCACTGGAATCAATGTTTCTACCGATGGCGGACAAAGTTTTAATACTGTGGGTGTTAACTCAGGGTTTATGCGGTTGTTTAATTATTCAAGTATCAATCCCAATCGTATGTTCGTGGTGATGGGGACTTCCACAAGCTCTGTATTAACCAGTATCGATAACGGAGCAACCTGGACTTCGTACGGACCCGCTGGAGATGGTTGGGGTATGTACTGCTCACCAACTGACAGCTTGTTTAGTATGGTAGCACATGCAAATGGGATTTATCGTACCGTAGATGGTGGGGTAAACTGGAATGTGGTTCAATCAGGAACATTCCGAAGCATTGTCGAGTATAACGGTATATTCTATGCAATCAACAATGAAAGTGGTATTTTCGAGAGCAATGATCAGGGTTTGACTTGGGTAGGCTACACACCCGCGGTTGTACAATCAACCTGGCAAGCAGGAGCAAGTTCCGGGGCAGGAGCTCTGTTAGGTTACTGGGGTGGTGTATTCCGGGCAACTGGCTTTCAGACACCTGTCCTGGTGTCACATAAAGGCATGAATGCAGCTTTCGTACATGGGCTTGCTTATTATTCAGATACGAATGAATTATGGGCTGGTACAGAGGGAAGCGGCATCTATAAAAGTACGGATAACGGTGCCACTTGGGAGCAAAGCTCAGAGGGATTGGGAAATTGGATGGTGTATGAATTTGCGCCGACCAATCACCAGTATTATCAGTCAGGCAGAATGCTGGCGGGGACATTAAATGGAGTTTACACTTCTGTGGATAACGGACATACGTGGACTTATCTCACTGATGCAGGTTCTCAATGCTGTGCATTAGAAGTGCATCCTACAGACCCGAATAAATTCTGGGTAGGTACTTCATCAGGTGAAATCAAATACACTGACAACGGGGGACTCACTTGGAGAGTTGCCACCGGCAACCAGTTTGGATTTGCCCCCAGGCTTAAACTCGGGAAAGGTCCTACAGGGAATTTGCGATTGTTCCTCTGCTACCAGGGCAGTGCTACAGCCGTTTGGTATTCCGACGATGATGGGGCTACATTCACTGCATCAACAGGAATGGAAACCACAACCTATCAGCCTATGGTAGCCGTGAGACCGGAAATTGGTGACCAACCTCAAATCATCTATGCTGCAAGTGACCTGGGAGTGTACAAATCTACTGATGATGGTGCAACTTTCGTTTTATCAGGATTGACTGGCTTCTCCTGGAGCGTGCTGACCAGTCCGGGTATGCAGGTGATTTCGGGAAAGGAAAATGGCTTGGGCTATAGTACAAATGAAGCAGTAAGTTCATCTTCTTTAAATCAAAACCTGACAAATACAACTGTCTGGCAAATGGCATGGGGAAGCAGCACAAACGAAGTATTCATTGCAACGAAAGGTAAAGGCGTATTTGAAAATCGTTTTAGTGATACTACTTATCAATCACCAAATCTGAATTTCATGCCCTGGAATCATGAAATAGATTTTTTCTGGACAAATATTGTTACACCTCCAACCCCAATTTCTTATACAATTTGGCGGGATGGATACCCAGTATATCTAGATACAAGTAATCAATCATTTTGGAATGATGGAGGGTTGACGAATGGTCAAACCTATCATTATTTTATTACCGCTGCGTATGAAGGAAATATCCAAACATGCCCGTCTCAGATCTTAGAAGCTACTCCTATAATGCTGCTGCCTCCTACAAATCTAACTGCCATCCCGGAAGGAAATGTGGTTCATTTATCTTGGACAGCTCCCGATGGACTTGTTCCTGATGGATATTTAATATACAGAGACCTTGTTGCTATTGTGCCTTTTATAACAACGACCAATTACGACGATATAATTACAGCATCAGGCACTTATACATATACAGTTGCTGCAATATATGTTGATCAGTATGTTCCTTCAGATCAAGTAAGTGTGTCGATCGTCAGTAATCATGATAGTGCACTTCCAATAGCACAAACGGGACTTATTAATTTGTACCCGAACCCGTTCATAGATGCTCTCTCCATCAACTATCACAATGCAGACAAACAGAGAGTGGAAATTGATGTATATAATGTACTCGGCCAGTTAGTCACAACAATCCTTAATGAAGAATTGGCTGTCGGAACATATCAATCCTCTTGGAATGGAACTGATAAAAATGGAAAAAGAGTACCGAGGGGGATATATTTCCTTCATTTACAGGCTGGAAATGTGGTTTCAACCAGGAAGGCTATACTGGTAAAATAAGGTTTCACCTCAAGCCTTATGGTAGGGATAAACCCATGTGTTTATCCTAGGTAGAGACGCTCTATACGGGCGTCTCTGCAAGCATTCAGGCAAAGTCAGAGGAGAGATACATGGGGCTATCCTTGGTAGAAGTGCTCTATATGATCGCCACTTGTATTTGCACTTGCTTCGAGTGTTCTGATTGTTACATCTTTTGCATCGTTTGAAAAATCTAGTTTAATTTAGTTACATCAATGATACGATAGCAATTGATTGACATAAATTTAGGCTATCGACTAAGGGTGTTTGTTGCGATGAGAAGCGGTTATTTTTCAAGGCTAAGCCGCTCATCTACAATTTGTATAGAATGTCATTCAAATATTAAAACGAATGTAAAATAAAACTTGACAACCTGTATTAATTCTTATATATCTTAAATTATACAAGCTAGTATCAGGAGATGATTATGAAAAGCAAAATACTCTTAATATTGATTGTTCTTGTATATTCTCTAGCTTTGTATGCCAAGAAAATATCAATTGAAATTCTTAATTGTGCGAGCGATGATAATGGAACTATACTTGTATCAAAAGTCCGTGATTTGATTAGACAATCACCAGCTTATGATTTAAATTTCTCTGATAAAACGGTTCATTATGTTTTACGAATAGAAACTATGGACGAATTCAAAGGTGAAAATGAGGGTCAAGCAACAATATTCCACTACACGATTTTAATTAAGTTACTCGATGGGACTTATTTGTTTTGTCAAAGCAGATTAGGTGTTGTAGGTAAGAATTTTTTAAATGATTCTGCAGAAGGAATTTATACTGATTTCGATAATTATATCGCTGAGATGAATAAGCCATAAAATAGATTCTATGGATTGAAAGAGAATTCTTAGAGAATCTAGCCCATGATTAATTGAGATAAAGCATTTTTAACATTTTTTTCGAAAGCATATTTATTATCATCGCGATGGAATCATCGGCCATTTTACATTATCTACTTGACTAAATCCAACTATCATGTGAAAATGAAGTTGTTCACAAATACAAATTGCTAAGCTTTTTAAAAGCGAAAAAGGTAAAATGAAGACTTTAACAATAAAGAACTTTGGCCCAATAAAAGACATAGAGATTGAGATAAAAAAGCTAACTATTCTTATTGGATCACAAGGAAGCGGGAAAAGCATTGTCGCAAAACTTGTGGCGATATTCAATGATATTGATCTATTTGGGAAAACCGATTTAAAATCATATTTGAAAGTATATAATATAGATTTTCCAATTACTCAAGATACATATATTAAATATCAAAGTGAAAATTATTTTTATGAATTTACTAACAATCAGCTTAAAGATCATTTCTCAGTGGAAGAAAACACCCTGTCGACTGAAGAAATGGTAAAAAGTATTTTTGAATGTAATGCAGAAATTCTATTTGATGCAATTAGGGAGGAAGATTTATCATTTAACGATTTAGTAGTTTATGCGTTCCTGAAAAACACAAAACCAGCGAATAAGCTTTCTAATGATTTTAACAGTAAAGTACTTTCACTTTATCGTAAGATTAAACTGAAAAAACATTTATCAAATTGTCTTTATATACCATCAGAAAGAAATCTATTCGCGTTAGTGAATGAGAATATATACAAATGGATTGATAAAATTAGTCTTCCAAAATGTATAATCAAATTTGGTGACTTATATATGGAAGCAACAAAGGCATATCAACAAAATGATGTGGTAAAAATTCCATTTATTGATAGTCTCTCATTTGTTAAAGGTGAAGCATTTGATGAAATAATTTTTCATGAAGCTACTACAAAACTTTCAGAAGGATCTAGCGGGTTTCAATCATCCATACCGCTAGCTTTAGTTTGTATAAGAAATTCAAAAAATAAGCAAAACCAGTTTATAATCGAAGAACCAGAACAAAATTTATATCCCCAGACACAGTATAAGTTAGTAAAATTTTTGGCGGAAAGTTGTTTACAAAATGAAAATAGTTTACTAATAGCGACACACAGCCCCTATATACTGTCATCATTTTCTAACCTGATGCAAGCGCATAATGCAAGTCTTAGAAATACTACTAAAACAAGTAGAATAATAGAGAAAAAATATTGGATAGATTTTAATTCCGTCCAAGCTTACTATTTGAATGATGGAGTTTGTAAACATATCTTGAATGATGAGAATCACATTATAGATGCAAATCATATAGATGATGTGTCCTTTGAATTAGATAGAGAATATTCGAAACTACTGGATATTGAGCTTGGAAGATAAATGTTTGAGGAAACTAAGAATGTGTTAATGAGATATTTTTCAGCGCAAGAATGGTGTTTTTCAATCAATACATTAGCTGTTGAAAACAAAACAAGTTTTGAGATTAAGCTAGATCCTGGCTATATGGAGGATATCCTAAAGATTGAAGTTGATGATTGTCTATTTAAAATCCCAAAGTTCAAGAGATTAAAGAAGTGCGATTATGCTTTTCAAAGAAGTTTGAATAATAGCTTTATCTTTGTGGAATTGAAAGGTGAAGCGATAATTGATGGGATAGAGCAATTGAAAAGTACTGTAAATGAATTCACGAAAGCTTTTGATACTTTCGGGAAAACTGATACAGATACTCTTGAAATAAATAATTCTTCACTTGCATATGTAATTCACACTAAAATAACAACAAGATCTTCAAATGCTATTACCAATCAAAAAAAATCTTTTTTAACGAAGTATAAATTCCATCTTTTGACAGAAGAAACACCATTTACTCTAAAATTTCCATGAAGAAAATGCAATGAAAATGGTCATACTTGGTAAAGAGAAGGAATGAATCGTTTTATTAACTCGCATTACATCACGCATCTGTCAATAGCCTTTATTCAATTACTTGATTGTGAATACACTTCATAACTCTTGGGAGCTTTTCACTTCTTCAAACCCACTTTATCTCATCAGCAAGACAACAAAGGTCCTGAAGAACATTGTATAAATGTTACCCTTACATGGTCAGATAATCTTATCCTATAAAATGAGACGCCCAATTTGGGCGTCTCTACAAATTCAGAGGCATGGATCCCCGATCAGGTCGGGGATGACAACTCGCATTCGCAAGGATGACATTTAAGACTAGACACTGCGCAATGAGTGAGCATGAAAACGAATATCAGAGAGAAGGTGCCAAGATAATCATTTGACACGAATATTGTTTCATGGAATTTCTCATTTTATGAAAACAGTATGAGGTGATACAATGTCACATTATCTATCCTATTGCGGTTTATATTGTGGAGCATGCCTATGTAACATAGCACGGGAAACAGATTCCCTGGATGAATTGATGAAGCTGACGGGTCGTACCGCAGAGCAATTGACATGCCCTGACTGCAAGATTGCCAATCACCAGGATTGTTGTTTCGTTACCTGCTGTACGGCAAAGGGAATCGATAACTGTTCTGAATGCACTGAAATGCCATGTGAGAATCTCAGGAAGTTTTCTGCAGATGGGATTGGATATCATGCATCCACCATTCCCAATCTGATCCGCATCAGAGAAATCGGAAAAGAAGCCTGGCTTAAGGAACAGCATCAGGAATATACTTGTGCCAATTGTGGAGAAAGAATAGGGTGGAAGTTCACAACTTGCAGAAAATGCGGCAGTGATATTAGTTAAAAATTAAAAATTAAAAGTTAAAAGTGATAAGAAGGGATAGACCCATGTGTCTATCCTATGAATCATTCACAGCAACGCCGCATAGTATGCAATTCGTGGGTTGGGAAACCTCTGGTACTATTCGCTTCACCTTAGGTTATGATATGTCGTCCCTGCGGGACTAATATGGAAGGGGGATTATACTATCACCGGGCTTCCGCCCGAGTGTTATGGTAAGATTACCCCGATGGGGCAAGAAAGATAATCCGGTTTTGAAGTCCAAATATCCTTTCGCATGAATATTCTTTTTCGTCTATTTTGGATATCTGAACTCCAAACTTGTACATCCCATCGGGATGTTCTGCGATAACGCTCGGGCGTAAGCCCGGCGAGTGAGATGATAAGAAATGAGACGCCCGGATCGGTCGTCTCTACGATGAACTTCTATTTCCTAATATTATCTCCCTAATTTTTCACTTTTAACTTTTAATTTTTAATTTCCTCCATAAATCCCTTGTCAAAATACCCTAATCATTAAATTTCATACTATAATATCAAATATTGGAGGATTCATGCGTAAGATCATTGTTGCAGGAAACTGGAAGATGAACAAGGACTTACATGAAACCAAACTTTTTATCGAAAAGCTCTCTCATTTCTCTCAGGGTAAGGACTTTGGCCATTGCGAAATCGTAATAGCACCACCATTCCTTTTCCTGGATAGGGCAAATGGGATGTGCGAACAAACACCAATACGCCTATCGGCACAGAATGTTAATGACAACGAACAGGGTGCATATACTGGAGAGATCTCTGCCGCCATGCTGAAATCGGTTGGTATCAGTTACTGCATCATAGGTCATTCTGAAAGAAGAGCGTATTATGGTGAAACGAATGAGATTATTAATAAAAAGGCACAAATCTTGAGAAATCATAGGATCATGCCCATCATTTGTGTCGGCGAAACGCTTGCACAGCGGGAAGCAGACCAAACGCAAGCCGTAGTGCTTGAACAATTGGAAAAGTGCTTCCGGGATCTGGATCTTGAGGTCGATCCGAATACTGTGATCGCTTATGAACCAGTATGGGCAATCGGTACCGGAAAAACTGCAACTCCAGAACAGGCACAGGAAGTTCATGCACTGATTCGTTCTTTTCTCAAGGAACACTATTCCGATGTAGTAGCGGAAAGAATTTCCCTCCTTTATGGCGGAAGCGTGAAACCTGACAACTTCAAGGAATTGCTGGAACAAAATGATATAGATGGCGGATTGATCGGAGGAGCTTCACTCGATGCTGATTCCTTCATTTCGATGATTCAAACCGCACATGAATATACTGAGAGGTAATGATGCTGGATCTTAAATTTATACGCGATAACGCTGAATTGGTCAAAAAGGAACTTTCCAAGAAAAATGACAAGGTGGATGTCGATGAAATCCTGAACCTGGATGAAAATCGCAGGAAGCTTCAGTTCACTTTTGATAATAACAAAGCGCAGCAGAATAAAGTTTCAAAGGATTTTGCACAAATTAAGAAGGAAGGCGGTAACGCTGACCAGTTGCTGAAGGATATGCAGGCTATTTCTGACCAGAATAAAGACTTGGCAACTCAAATCAGTGAAGTCGAAAAGAACCTGGAAGCCTTACTCCTTCGTGTACCGAACATTCCTCATGAGTCAGTTCCGGTTGGGAAAGACGAAACAACGAATAAATTCGTTCGGGAATATGGAAAGCAGAAGGATTTCAACTTTCAACCGCAGGATCAAGTATTTCTCGCAGAGCACAATAACCTGCTTGAATTGAATCGTGGAGCGAAGATTTCCGGAAGCGGCTTCCCTGTATACAGCGGTGCTGGTGCCATTCTTGAGAGAGCTTTGATCAATTATATGATAGATTTCCATGTCCAGAAGCATGGATATCGTGAAATGGGCGTTCCCAGTCTTGTGAATCGTAAAACAATGACAGGCACCGGACAACTTCCGAAGCTCGAAAATGATATGTATCATGTGGATGAGGACGACCTGTTCCTCATTCCAACCGCTGAAGTACCGGTAACGAACCTGTATGCTGATGAGATTCTGCCTGTATCCAGCCTACCGGTGAAAATGGTGAGCTTCACCAACTGCTTCCGTCGTGAAGCAGGCTCTTATGGTAAGGATACACGCGGTCTTCAGCGCCTTCATCAATTCAATAAAGTCGAGATGGTTAGACTCGTTCATCCTGATTCATCATACGATGTTTTGGAGGAAATGGTTAAAGATGCAGAGGAAATTCTGCAGTCATTGGGTTTGCATTATCGATTAATGTTATTGAGTTCAGGTGATCTGAGCTTTGCATCAGCTAAGACATATGACCTTGAAGTATGGGCTCCGGGAACAGGCAAGTACCTTGAAGTATCATCAGTGAGCAATTTTGTGGATTTCCAGGCACGTAGAGCCGGGATCAGGTTCCGCGATGCTGACGGAAAAGTGAAATTCGTTCATACATTGAACGGTTCAGGGCTTGCCACACCACGCACATTCATTGCCATTTTAGAGACTTACCAGGAGGCTGATGGCAGGGTTCGCATACCGGATGCTTTGAAACCATATTGGACATTAATGACAGGTAAGTCTCCAGAATTTGTAGAATTACCATAATAAATAATGGGTGCTGAGGAAAAAAAGAGATCAAGGATGATCTTTTTTCCTTGACCGGAAAACCAGCCATCCATAGCTTGACCACCTGCCTGCTTTTGCAGGCGCAGATCTTTGAAGAGTAACATAGAAGTGGAGTGAATGATAGCAATTTGCGAGAGTAAAAAGAGTTTAGGATAATGGAGAGTTTGATCCTGGCTCAGGACGAACGCTGGCGGCGTG
>DAONDQ010000014.1:0-37992 GCA_035402645.1 Candidatus Cloacimonadota bacterium
CGAATTGAAGGGTAATTATCCAAATCCTTTCAATCCGAGCACCTATATTTCATTCTCACTTCGCCAGAACGAGAATGTATCCCTTGTGATTTATAATGTGAAGGGACAGGTTGTGAGAACGCTTGTTCATTCGAATCTGAATGCAGGTAATCACAAGATATTATGGGAAGGAAAGGATGATTCAGGTCATACTGTTGCAAGCGGTATGTACCTCTATCGTTTCCAGGCTGGCAAGGTCACTTCAACTAAGAAGATGATGCTGCTTAAATAAGAACGATCGGGCAACCTCGAAAGAGGTTGCCCATTTGATACAGATTTCAAGGAGGTTTCATGAAATCACTTATTCTGACTGTTCTGGCTACGTTGTTCCTGATGGGTTGTCTTTTTGCAGAACCAGTTGTGATGAATGGCAACGCCAACCAAGTTCAGTTGGTAATATCTGATGATTCCCAGAGTGTCATGCACTTTACGATGGGGACTTTTGATAGAGTACCTGTTGCAATTGGTGGAAACACATATTATCAATTACATATGAAAAATGAAGCGCTTACCTACGACAAAGGTTATCCGGAAGTTCCTACCGTAAGCCGCAGCATCATTGTTGCCGGAAATGCCAAATATGCTCTGCGAGTGACATCCAGTCAGTATGTGGAATATGCAATGGCGGTGGCGCCTTCCAAAGGGACGATTACCAGGGATATCAATCCCGATACAGTGCCTTATACTTTTTCAGAAATATATGATCAAAATACGAGCTATCCTGCTAATATAGCCTATTTGTCAGATCCATTCATACTTCGTGATTATAGAGGTATTACAGTTACATTCCAACCTTTTGTCTTCAATCCAAAAACCGGAATACTTCGTGTTTATACCGATATCATGGTAAAGGTTGAGAACGTAGGATTCGATACGATCAATACTCTTTCAAGAACCGGTAATCGCTATTCTCCTGATTTTGAAACGATCTATCAAAACCAGTTTTTGAATTTCAATCCAACCAAATACACACCTGTAAATGAAATAGGGAAACTTCTCGTTATATGTCCAACTGCTTATATGACGACCATTCAGCCGTATGTAAATTGGAAACGGCAGAAGGGTATCACGACTGATTTAGTCGAATTATCGACAATAGGTACCACTGCAACAGCAGTTCAGAGTTTTATTCAAACTCGATATACCCAGGATAATTCCCTTACCTTTGTTCAACTTGTTGGCGATGCTGCCCAGATGCCCTCCATGTCTTCCGGTGGAGGCGGTTCGGATCCTTCCTATTCACTCGTTGCCGGAAGCGATAGTTATCCTGATATCTTCATAGGCAGATTCTCCGCTGAAACCACTGCTCAATTGCAAACGCAAGTGGACAGGACAATCTATTATGAAAGAGACATGCCGGCAACTGCATCCTGGTTAAACAAGGGAATGGGGATTGCCTCCATGTATGGTGGTGGTTCTCAAGGAGATAATGGTGAATCGGATCAGGTTCATATTGAAAATCTTCGTACAGACCTGACAGCCTATAATTATCATACTTTGCCTACTCCCGGTACTTCAACTGTGGATCAGGTCTATGAGAATAACGGTGCCACCATTGCCCAGGTAAGCAATGGGTTGAACGCCGGAAGAAGTATTGTTGATTATTGTGGACATGGCTCTGATACATCTTGGGGAACTACAGGTTTCGCCAATAGTAATGTATCCGCCCTGACCAACGATAATATGCTTCCATTCATATTCTCCGTTGCCTGCGTGAATGGTAATTTTACCAACCAAACATGTTTTGCTGAAGCCTGGCTGAGATCAACACACAACAACAATCCAGTCGGTGCGATCGCAACCTATATGTCATCCATCAATCAGTCATGGAATTCACCCATGCGTGCACAGGATGAGTTTATTGATTTGCTGACCCAAAGCCAGAAATTCTCCATTGGCGGATTATTCTACAATGCGTCCTGTAAGATGATCGAAGTATATTCAGCTGATGGAATTAGCATGTTCAAAACATGGCATATTTTTGGTGATGCTTCATTACAGGTACGTACGAACGTTCCTGTTGCCATGACAGTCACCCATGATCCGGCACTTGTCATCGGGATGAATACTTTTACAGTGAATACCGGTGTTCCAGGTGCACTTGTCAGTCTGACCAATAATGGTTTGATCTATGGAGCAAGCTACACAGATGCAGGCGGACAAGCAGTTCTGAGCTTAACCAATCCGCCACAGACACCTGTCGATCTTACGCTTACAGTCACTGCAACAAATAAGGTTACGAATGTATCTACAGTTCAGATGATTGCAGGTTCCGGACCTTACATTGTCCTTTCCGGGGCAACGATTTCTGACGGAAATAACCACCAGGCTGATCTTGGTGAATCTTTCTTCTGGAATTTATCACTGTCTAATGTTGGCAGCGAAGACGCATCAAATATCACGGCTACTGTTAGTACAACCGATGAGTTTGTGACAGTTCTGAATGGTACAGCTAATGTGAGCAGCATTATTCCTCAGGGTAATGCAGTTCTTTCCAATGCAATTCGTCTGCAGGTTTCAAATACTGTACCGGATCAGCATGTTGCATCACTCCATGTGGTCATTACCAATGCTGACAATACAACATGGACATATGATCCGACCATTACGATCAATGCTCCTGCATTCCAATACGGTTCTTTACTGATCAATGATACACAGGGTAATAACAATGGAAGAGTCGATGCCGGCGAGACGGTTCTTCTGACGATTCCGATAACAAATTCTGGTCATACTAATGCATCGGCTACATCAGTTTCTCTTGAAACTCAAGCCACAAATATTGTTATCCAACCTATGGATAATACTTTTTCATCGGTAGCAGTGAATGGTTCTGTTAATGCCACCTTCCAGGTGACATTCAGTAGCCAGATCCAGGCAGGTTCACACGAACAGATTATATGTTCAGCTACATCCGGTTCCTATACCTTGGAAAATACTTTGGATGTTGTTGTGGGTATGGTTATGGAAGACTTTGAATCCGGTACGATGACAGCCTATCCGTGGTCATTCACCGGTGGTAATTGGACAAATGCAACCTCTGGTGCCTATGCTGGTACACATTGTGCCAAATCGCCAACTGTGGCAAACAGCTCCTCTGCTTCCATGCAGGTAACCCTGACTGTTCCCACCAGCGGAAGTATCAGTTTTTACAGTAAAACTTCCAGTGAAGCGAACTATGATTATCTGAAATTCTTCATCAATAACGTACAACAGGAACAATGGTCCGGGGAAGCTGCCTGGGCACAGCACACATATTCAGTGGGTCCAGGTCAGGTAACTTTCAAATGGCAATATATAAAGGATGGCTCCTCAGTAAGCGGAAGTGACTGTGCATGGCTTGACAACATCGTATTTCCAGTTGTCGGCGGTACGCAGGGAACACCTTCATTTGCAGTAAGTACACAGAATATGCCATTTGGACAGGTCACGATTGCAAGTCATGCTGTTTTACCGATTACGATCACGAATAACGGTAATACGATCATGCTTGGAACAATCACCGGTAGTGAGATATTCAAGATAGCACCCACGGAAACCACTGATGCATCCACTGAGATGTCTTATGTGATCGCAGCTGGTGAATCTGAAACATATGATGTCATATTCACACCCGCTGAACAAATGATATATAACCAACAGGTAACCATCACAAGTGATGATCAAAATCACTCTTCAACAGCAGTGAATGTGAGCGGAGAAGGGATGCCGGTGGGCAACAACGATCCTCATGTCATTCCTGCTGTTACCGAATTGATTGGTAATTACCCGAATCCGTTCAATCCTGAGACAAGCATTTCCTTCTCTCTGAAGGAAAGAACAAATGTGAACGTCGCAGTTTACAATGTCCTGGGGCAGAAAGTGAAAACACTGGTGAACGGGGAGTTACCTGCAGGTATGAATCATGTCCGCTGGGATGGTAAGGATGATAACGGTAAATCTGTTGGTAGTGGAGTCTACTTCACAAAGATGGAGGCCGGGCGTTATACAAGTACGAAAAAGATGATCATGTTAAAGTGATTCATTGAGTAATATGAGACCCCGAGATTACTCTCGGGTTTTTTTTTATTGAGATATCCAATAATGATTCTAAAAGTTCACAAAACAAAAGGTTAAGCTGTAATCATGCATGTGGATAATATTCACTTTAATTATCTTGACACGTTAGTTGGTCACTCTTTTTTTTAATCTCATAAAAGATGATTATTCAATAAAAACGTATTTCTGGGGAACCTATATAAAATGCTGTTTATATAAGATAAAGTGATTAATATTTCACATTTCTTCATCATATGAAATTTAATACCAATATTAAATTTGTTTTTTATTTTCAATTTGATTAACTTATATCAAAAATAAAAATAAATGGAGGAGTTGAATGAAACTCGTGGAATGTGTGCCCAATTTCAGTGAGGGCAGAGACCAGAAGATCCTGAATGCGATCGCTGATTCGATTCGTGCTGTCAAGGACGTGAGTCTTCTTGATGTTGATCCGGGGTCTGACACGAACAGAACGGTATTTACGATTGTCGGTGAGCCGGATGCTGTTGTAGAAGCAGCGTTTCAGGCAATGAAAACAGCCGCCAATCTCATCGATATGAGCAAACATACTGGTGCTCATCCTCGTATGGGTGCGACCGATGTATGTCCTTTCATTCCAATTTCAGAAATGACAATGGAAGATTGTGTTGCTCTTGCCCACAAACTTGGTAAAAAGGCAGGAGAAGAATTAGGCATACCTATCTATATGTATGAATATGCTGCAACAAAACCCGAATGGAAGAACTTGGCTGAAGTGCGTAAGGGTGAATATGAAGCTTTATCGGATAAAGCTAAGGATCCCTATTGGAAACCAGATTACGGTCCACACACATTCAATTCCAGATCAGGTGCCACTGCTGTTAGTGCACGCGAATTCCTGATAGCATACAATATCAATTTGAATACCCGTGATGAAAAGAAAGCCACTGAACTGGCACAGATGATTCGAGAAAGTGGTTACCCAAAAAGAGACAAGCAGGGGACTCTGATTAAAGACAAATCAGGCAACAAAATCACGATACCCGGTTTGTTCAGTTACTGCAAGGCTGTTGGATGGTATATCGATGCCTATAAGAAAGCACAAATTAGTATCAATTTAACGAATTATAAAGTCACACCACCCCATATTGTCTTGGAAAAGGTTCGTGAGTTAGCTCTGAAGAAAGGCATCATCGTAACAGGTTCGGAAGTGGTTGGATTAATTCCCAAGGAAGCCATGCTGAATGCCGGGAAATACTATCTTCAGCAAATGAATGAAAGTACAGGCATTCCCGAAAGAATGATCATTGAGACTGCGGTGCAGTCAATGGGACTAGCGGAAGTCGGCTCCTTCGAATTGGATAAGAAAATCATTGAATATGCCATCACCAAGGCTGATAATCTTGTGAATATGACCATCACCGATTTTGCCGACCTGTTATCTACGGATGCTCCTGCTCCGGGCGGTGGCAGCGTTGCAGCCCTTTGCGCTTCCATTTCAGGTGCTTTGTCATCCATGGTGGCGAACCTGACTGTGAATAAAAAGGGATACGAGAAAGTACAGAAAAAAGTATTTGAGATAGCTGATCTTGGTCAAAGCATCAAAGAACGTGCTATCCAAGCGATAGATAAAGATACGCAGGCTTTTAATGAGATGATGTCTGCCATGAAACTTCCCAAGAAAACACAGGAAGAAAAGGATTATCGTCAGATGCAAATCCAGAATGCTACCATGAAAGCCATTCTGGTTCCGCTTGAAGTTCTGCGAATTGCTCATGAAGCTGTTGAATTATCAGGAAGAATTGCCCTGATTGGCAATACCAATGCTCTTTCCGATGCAGCTACAGGAGCAGTTACAGCGAATGCAGCCGCAAAAGCTGCCTATTACAATGTCAGAATCAATTTACATGGTATAGATGATAAGACATCTGCAAACAAGATCATGGTTGAAGCAGATCAAATTCTCAAAGCCGTAAATCGGAAAGCTATAAATGTCGAAAAACAGGTAATGAAGAAGTTGTAAGAAATTCTGAATTGATAAAGAAAGCCCTGCACAGACAGCCATTCTTCATTCATATGGAGCATGAGTTGAAGGAAATCTAGGAGGTAATAATGTCTGTATACTTAATTGGATTCATGGGTAGTGGAAAAACTGCAATCGGAAGGGAAGTGGCTAAGAAGTTGGGATTACCGTTCTTTGATATTGATGAGATCGTGGAACAGCAGAGCCGTAAGACAATTGAGCAGGTGTTTGAAAAATGGGGCGAATATAGATTTCGCCTTATGGAAACCGAAGTACTCAATAATTGGCAGGACGAAGGCGTGTATGCAACCGGTGGTGGTTTGATCATGTCTCCAGCCAATAGGGAATTACTGAAGAATCCCGAGAACATCGTGGTTTGGCTCAATCCTTCATGGGAAACCATGTATAAAAGAATGCAGAAATCGACTCGTCCCCTGATTAAAGATCGAACAGAAGCCGACCTCAAAAAGCTCTGGGAAGCCCGGGTCCCCTTCTACAAGGAATGTGCCACACATACGATCAAGGAAACAAAGGCTGAAGCAATCGTAGATGAAATCGTCAAGATATGCAAAAAGAAATAAGTCCTTGAGATATTACGAATGGAGGTAATCCCTCCCAAAAGTGGGATTTGATTTCGTAATGTAATCCCCAGTATGGAAAAAAGTACCAGGTTTTCCTGGTACTTTTTCTTTTATCAGAGAAAAATCTTGCCTAAACCTTCTTAATTCCCAATATGCAACTTAAGTGTAGCGAGAACGGAGGCTTTACATGTCCAAATATCCCTTCAGTGAAAATTCAGAAATCAATGAAATGCTGAATTATGTGGTCAAAAAAATCCAGTCTCTCACTGACCAGCAAATTAATCATATCCGCAAACTCACACACATCGGGGAGGCACTATCTTCTGAAAATGACCTGGATCGCATCTTTGACTTGATCCTGGAAGAATGTCTTGATTATACCCATGCAGACGGTGCAACCATTTATACATTATCGACGAATAAAATGAATCTTGATTTCAAGGTGGTTTATAATCGCTCTCTCGGTCTTCATATGGGTGGAACCCATGGCACGATTGCCTGGCCCAGCATTCCGCTATTTGAAAAAGATGGGTCTCCCAGGCTGAAGAATATGGTCACCTATGTTTATCATACCAAGCAAAGCCAATGCTTTGATGACATCTACAACCAGAGCATCATCGACATTTCAGGTACTCGTCAACGGGATACCTTGAATAAATACCGTTCAAAATCCATGCTTGCATTTCCTTTGAAAAACCATGAAGATGAAGTATTGGGTGTTATCCAACTGATAAATGCCCAAACGAAAAGGGGGAAGATCACAGCCTTCACTCCTGAACATATTGCCATGCTGAATTCCATGGCTTCCCAAGCAGCAATCGCACTGTCTAACAAGAAACTCATCCAGGATTTGGAAAAACTGTTGCACCAATTCATTCAGGCGATTGCATCTGCACTTGACCACAAGTCCAAATACACTGGCGGTCATATTACCAGGGTTGCCACACTCACGGAAATGTTTGCCAAAAAGATCAATCAAACAACGAAGGGCTACTTTGGAAAACTTCATTTTTCTCAAGATGAACTGGAAGAGATCTCCATCTCCGGGTGGATGCATGATATTGGTAAGATCGTCACACCAGAACATATCATGGATAAATCAACAAAGCTGGAAACCATCGAGGATCGAATCGAAAAGGTACGACTTCGTTTTGAACTCATGGAAATGGCAATTCAAAGAGAAATCAACACTTTATCAGAGAATGGCAAGGCGGCAGATAATAAGAAACAAATTCAAAAACTGAATGAATATATCAAACAAAACAGTGATGACCTGAAATTCATAGAGATGATCAATGATACTGAGGAATTCCTCACAGATGATGATCGTTTCAGAATCAACAGGATTGCTGATTTCAAAATCAAACTTGGTGGTAAACACTATATCCTGATCAACGAGGACGAAAGGAACAATCTCCTGATCCAGAAAGGAACACTCAGCAGCCATGAGATCCAGAAAATGCAGGATCATGTAAGTGTGACGTGGGATATGCTTTCCCGCTTGTCATTTCCCAAGAAGTTCAGCCATGTTCCCCTTTATGCATCAACGCATCATGAGAAACTCAATGGCAGCGGATATCCTTTTGCCATCAGTGGTGATAAGATACCTCTACAGGGTCGCATCATTGCCCTATCCGATATCTTTGAGGCTTTGACTGCAGCCGACCGTCCGTATAAGAAGCCCAAGACTCTGTCGGAAGCCATCCACATCCTAGCTACAATGGCAAAGAATAATGAAATCGACAAAGACCTTCTCGATTTCCTGCTGGATTCAGGCATGTACAAGGAATACGGGGAGATGTTCCTGCCTAAAAAGCTGCTGGACACTGTGGATATTCCCAAGATGAAAAAGATATATCACAGTTCTTGATATACAAGTTAAAAGCGGGTGCTCCTCAGCGCTAAGGTACCCTTGAAACTTGGTAATATAATACATAAGGAAAGATTTGTAAAATAATATGAAGATCGAACAATTACCAAAGAATTATGCCAAAGAACTGGCAAAACTCAAGCAAAAAAAATTCAGGGAAGAAGAAGGAAAAGTCGTTGTTGAAGGAATCAGGCTCATCGAGCAACTCCTTACAGATGGCATCAAACCGCAGGAATTGATAACCTGCGACGAAAACTTCAGCGGAACATTGCCTTTCAAAGGTGATTTCTCAGGCACCATCTGGCAGACAACTCCTTCTTACATGGAACAGATCTGTGATACTCAACAGCCTCAAACCTGGGCAGCAGTCATGCCCTGTACAAATCGGAATATTGTAGAAAACAGGTTCGTCCTGTTTCTCGATAACATCCAAGACCCCGGCAATCTCGGAACCATCTTCCGAACAGCCGCTGCTGCCGGAATCTCAGGGATTGTACGCTCCACCACCTGCTGCGAGATATTCAATCCCAAAGTCATCAGGGCATCACTTGGTGCAGTCTTCTTTGTTCCCACTGAAATTCATGATTCGCCATATGTAGAACAATTTAACGGTACAAGAATCGCCATGTGCATGGATGGTGAAAAGAGTATATTCCAATATCAGCATAAAGAAAAGAACCTGCTGCTCATTCTCGGTTCGGAAGCACATGGAATTCAGGATAATATCTTGAAATGGGCTGATGTCCGTCTTCGCATTCCCATCTCTCAAGCAATGGAATCATTGAATGTTTCCGTGACCGCAGGGATTTCCATTTTCACTCTTCAAAACCAGATTTCTTCCTGATATGGTTCCATCCTTACAAGACAAGGTCAAATCTCTAACGCAACGTAAATCATGGTTGGCTCCACTTGCCGGCTATACCAATCAGCCTTTCCGTAGAATATGCCGGGAATGTGGAGCAGATGTGCTTGTCAGTGAGATGGTCAGTGCGGATGGAGTGGTTCATGAAGGGATCAAAACATTCAATCTTGCCCGATTCAGCGAGGATGAAAGACCTTTCGGAATTCAATTGTTCGGGACGAAACCTGATATCATGGTTAAGGCTGCAGAGATCATACTGAAACTTGAACCTGATTTCATCGATATCAACATGGGTTGTCCCGTGAAGAAGGTTGTTACAGTTGGTGCAGGTTCAGCTCTTATGAAGACACCGGAGATTGCGATCGAGATCGTTCGGGAATTGAAGAGTGTCACCAGTTCAGCCGGTGTTCCCCTATCCGTTAAGATCCGTTCCGGTTGGGATGCAAATAGTCTGAACTATCTGCCATTTGCAGAACAACTTGTGCAGTCTGGAGTCGATTTTCTCATTTTTCATCCACGCACTAGAAGCCAAATGTTCTCGGGTAAGAGCACCTGGTCACAAATTGGTGAATTGAAGAAAATCCTACCCGTACCTTTGGTTGGCAATGGAGATATACTCAATGCCGATGATGTGTTGCGAATGCTCGAAGAAACACATTGTGACAGCATTATGATTGGCAGGGGTGCTTTGGGAAACCCCTGGATCTTTGCAGAAATTCAAAATGCCTTGGGGTATGCCTCGATTCGTACTTATTCAAATCAGGCAAAGGAAGATTTGATCAAGCGGCATTTTGAATATGTAATACAGGACGAGCATGTATCCCGCCGACAGGCAATCCTGGAAATGAGGTCTCATTTTTGCTATTATACAAAGGGAATTCCCGGTGGAGCGAAAGTGAGGGACATCATTAATCATACAGAAGATGAAATGGTCATTATGAATGCAATCGACCATCTTTTTTCTTCTCCTGGAGTATCAGAATGAACATCAGGAACTTATTGATCCAAGCTGAGCATCTCATGAAAGGCAATTGGATCAGCGCAGTCAATCTGCTTGAAAATGCCTTGAAGGATCATCCTTCCGAGAAGGATATTTACGAGATGCTGGGTGATATCTATATCCAGGAAAGGTTATTCCAAAAAGCGATCGACAATTACCAGAAAGCACTGACATTCGATAAGAAGAATGCCCAATATCTATTCAAGATCGGTAACGCATACCTCTCACTCGACGAACCTCGTCTCTCACTCTATTATTTCGACCAAATTCATGACTTCATACCGGAAGCCCTTTACAACAAAGCCATTGCCTATACGCAGATGGGAAGGCTGGAAGAAAGTATCGATGCTCTATCATCAATGCTGAAGCATACCAATCCGTTTTCCGAATTACCCTATACTTTCCTTGCTGAGCAACTGATTCAACTTCGTCAATATGCCAAAGCCTTGAAAGTGCTCAATGAAGCAGAAAAAAGATACGGACAGAGTCCAAGCATCAAAATGATGAAAGCATTCTGTTTCTATTATCAGAAAAACTGGTTGAAGGCATATGTCCTGTTTAGGGAGTCAGAAAAGAGCAATTGGCATTCTGCTGCATTCTATCATGCCAAAGCCGTTTGCAGTGAGGAAATCGGAAGATACGAAGAAGCGGAAACAGCATTCAATAGATGTATTGAAATGGAACCTCATATCCCGAAATACTACGAAGATTTGGCAAGACTTCTCGATCGTATGGGGAAGAGTGGAGCCATACTTCCACTCTTGAAAAGAGCACGTAAATCTTTGGGCGGGCTTACACCTGAACTCGAGAATTATTACAAGGATCTGAAATAGGAAGGTTGCCAGTTACAGGGAACAGGCGGGAAAGGGGCAGGTATGTCCCTGAGTGAGCCTTGAGTAACCTCAGGCTACAGATCTCGTAATGAATCTACAATCGTTTTGGAAAGTGAAATTCAGTTCGCTTATTTTGTTGCCGGTATCTCCGCCAGTATCACTTCAATGGCTCGCAGCAGTTGAGCATCAACATCATTCATCAGATCACCGGGAGTGTTATCCACCTGGATATCCGGTTGAGCTCCCGAACCTTCCATATTCGTTCCATCGGGATTATACCATCCTGATGTTGGTAATCTCATTTCAGATCTATCTCTCAAAGTGTATTCTACTGTACCGATCACAGACCCGCTGGTTGGCATTCCAACAATCTTTCCCAGTTTGAGCTGGGAGAAAAGGTGAGGGAAAATCTCGCCATCAGAGAAGGAATCTTCATCAATCAGAAGAACGATTGGTTTCTGGAACGTAGATGTGGGTGTGGGATACTTGGCATTATAATGACGGTTCGTGGAAAAAGCATACGCTTTCTTTGTCAGTACCTCGATCAGTTTGTCGTGGATGTGACCTCCACTATTGCCGCGAACATCGAGCACCAATCCTTCCTTATCAAAATTATCTGCAAAAAGGTCTTCCACGAATTGCTTATAATCAGGCTCACTCATCGCATCGATGTGAATATAACCAACTTGTCCGAGGGTATTCTTTTCCACGATGGATCTTCTCTTTTCTATCCTTTCCTTATTGAACAACTGGTAATTCTCACCCCAGGAAAGACCTTTAACTTCGGCATCTATCGTGGTTCCTTCGTGGGAGAATTTAAGTTTGATTCGCTTTCCGATCTTGTTGAAAAATAAAGAATCGATAGGTGTATTCTTCACGATCTTGATACCATCAACGCTCATCAGGATGTCACCAGCCTTGATCCCATAAACTTCAGCAAGTTTGGATTCACGGTAAATGTTCTGAATAGTGATGCCGTTGTTCAGAAGCTGCCTGTAATCAAAGTTTACACCGATAGCGGCAACAGGAGTATAATATCTGTCATTGTCCTTACGGGGAGTGAAGCCCGTATGGGATGCATTCAGATTTCCAATCATTTCTTCAATGATATTACCCATCAATGAAGGAGTCGTTGCATAATCCATATAGGGAAGATATCTATCATAAGAAGCATTCCAGTTCACACCATGGAAATTGGTGTCATAAAAGTTCCTTCCGAATTCACCCCAAGCCTGCTTGAATATTTCCTTGTTCAAAGCCAGGTTGCTGAATTCGTAGTGGAAGGAATTGGAATATTCTTCCTTCTTATGTGTCTTGAGATTGATGCTTTTAATTGCACCACCTGTTGCATAGTAGTATGTGGAACGGTCATTAAGGAAAAAGTCGCTGTTCATATGGGGTTCGATAGAAGCTATCTCTTCTTCGTTTGTTCCATTATAATTAACCTTATAGATCGTGGGTCTCTTATCATCCCATGATACGTAGAAAAATGTGGAATCATCGGCGACTTGGAGAATACTGCACCAGTTATTCCTTTTCACAATTTGTGTGAGTCTTTTATCGATCAGGTTCCAATCGAATTGGAGCTGATTTGTTTTCTTATTCTTCTTTAATGAATCACGGACAGTCGTTGTAAAGATATCCTTCCATTGGTCCTTGTCCCATTCGAAGTCATTTCTGGGCACAAGGTCGATTCTCCAGATACCATCACCACGAGCGAAGAAAATACTTTTCCCATCTTTTCCCCAGTATGCATTTCCAATGCTTGAATCATCAGAATAGATCGTATGCTTCTTTTTATCCGCCATATCCATCACGATGAGCCTGCTTGTCCATATTCCCGGTCGTGAATTGGTGTAGAGTGCATATTTTCCATCATCACTCAAGGCAAAGTTGGATGAGCTTACTTCATCGGTCAGGACTTCCCTGATGTTCAGACCTGTGGAATCGGCTATGGCAATTCTTCCCTGGTCGACACCACTGGAATATCCGATGATGTACTGCTGTTTTGGAGCATAGCTGATCCCTTCAATATATTTGTTTTCTGACCAGGGAACGATATTGATATCCCCGGGATTTTCAATGTTAATGGTAAAAAGCTTATATTCCCCATGCTGGTATGCACTGAAGAGGATGGTACGATTGTCCGGAAGGATCACCATGTCACTCGGGCAACGCAAATCATGGGTAAGTTGCCTTACCTCACCACCTTTTGTGGGAACGGCAAAGAGGTCATATTTATACATAAAGGCAATCCACTTCTGATCATTCGAGACTGTGAAGTTATCGAATTTGTTGGTAACGTCTTCGCGTACAATATCATCCTGCCAAAGATCCTCGGGTATGTTGATGTTTATCTTTTCAACCTTGTTCCCGAATACCTTGAAAGAATCGAATCTCCATAATGAATCAAAGTATTCGAAGACCATGCTGTCATTATCCTTGGCAATGGAGATATCCCTGCATGACCAGTCGCTGAAAGTGCTGAGTGTGTCGGGTTTTGAAAAATCATGATTCTTTACTTTAACAAGTTGGAAGTTTTTACCATCGGATTTTGCATAATATATGATATCATCCTTCTTGGAACAAACCGGATAACGTTCCGTAATATCCGTGTCAGTCAGCTTGGTATAGGTTTTGGCATTGATATCATATTCCCAGAGCTCGCCGTTCACGCTTCCCTTATATGAGGGACGATATGGATAACCTCTGCGGTTGAAGATGATCTTTGAATTATCTGCATTCAAGCTTCCATAGAAATCACCGGCACCTGTAATTTCAACAGGTCTGCTTCCATCAAGATACAAACGGTAATAGGTTGTCCCAAAGCCAAGTTGAGAAGAAGTGGCAAGTATGCTTTTACCATCTGCAAACCAATCTGTAACTGAATATGGTTCCCGAATCACAGGTCCAGCATTTCCTCCGGTCACCGGCATGATGAATATCAGACCCTGACCTTCTCGATCTGAATTAAAGGCGATATAATTTCCATCAGGTGAATACATTGGTCCCCATTCATTGGATGGCGTGGATGTAAGACGTGAGGCAGTTCCGCCTTCAAAGGGAACAGTCCAGAGATCGCCCTGGTAAACAAAACAAACGGTCTGTCCATCAGGAGAGATTGCGGGGTCTGACATAAAGTGCGGTTCCAGGGCAAGCATGGATGCTATCGTGACAAGGAAGAAGAGAATACAAGGGATTCTACGCATTTGAAATTCCTATCGGTTAGTTTTCAGCCAATGTAAAAGATTCCTTTTCTTCATTAGCTGTGTATGATTTTTTCAATATCCTGAGGTAGGTATTGGGGTATAATTTCTTATTTATCTTAATGAAGAGTGTGGACTGGTCAACACCAACAAGAATCCGGTCAATCTCATGATCAAGCTGTTCTTCCAAGTCCTGCATCTTCTTATTCAGTTGTTCCACAATATCCCAGTTGGGTTCGGGTCTTTCCTTCTGACGGAATATCTCACGCATGGTGTTGATCATCTGTTCCTTTAGATATGGACTGATGGTCACTTCCAATTCCGTATCAATGCCAACACCATTTCCGGCACTGCCTATCTCTATGGAACCACCCGACTGGCTGAGTCCGCCGATGATACGGCTTTCCTGTGGGTCACCTTTGATGGCTTTTTCACCAATCAGACGACAATCGTCGAGCGTATCTTCAAAATGGGCAACACCACGGCAGATGAGTTTTGCACGTTCAGCAGCATGAAGATTCAAATCTCCCTGGGCGATGATGCCTTCTTCATTACAGTCAGCGACCAATCCCTGGATGGTGATCGAGCCACCTGCGCGAAGCGAGGAACCTGTCACATTACCTGAAACGAACAAGTCGCCTAATACGGAGATATTACAACCGTCATTCACAGAGCCGCGTATCGAGAGATTTCCAGCTAGGGCAATATCACCGTAATAGCGGGTCAGGTCTTCGTCGATCACAAAGTCAGATGCGATATGGAGCATTCCATCCTCATCACGGTAAGGATAACCGGTTTGAGTTGCCACGAATTGCTTATTGATATGGTCATAGGTGATATTGTTGCCTTCGTAGGTATGGATGATCCTTTGCATATCGAATGCGCCATTGATGGTTTCGCCATGTACGTTAAAGACTCTTCCCACTTCTGTTTCCATCGAAAAGCGGGCGACGGCTGAACCTTTTTCCACATAACTCCATTGCTGTGTATGCTTCTTACTCAGTGGGGTACCGGGTGTGTACGTATGAGCCTGGTCAAAGAGGAAGGTGATCTCAGGTTCTTTCGCTTCATGCCTGCACATGGCGATGGGGAAGGGGATTTCATAGTTCTTTTCATAATTATTGCGCAGAAGGTAGGTCGTTGCTTCGAGAAAACCATTGGTTACACCTGCTTCCTGGATGAGATCGATGATGGCATTCTGATCGATCATGCCATTTCCCTTGTGAATGGTGAGCATTGCGCTCATCCGATCTTCAGGAATCTCGAGGTGCAATATCTGGTTTTCACTTTCGAATATTCTGCTCATTATATATCCCTATCACGAAAATCTGGCGATTCTTTGTTCCATCTCTACGGTAAGAGAAGTAATTTTCGTCCTCATATGTACAAATTCTCTGATGTTCAATATTCTTATCCAAAACTCCAGCATGGAGTAGTTGCTGATGAACCGTGCCACGCAAATCAAGGCAAGGAAAATTTTGAGTCACACCCGTATCCTGCTCGAATTTCAAGAAAGTAGATTCATCCACTTCGTAGTGTTTTTCACATATCATGGGTGCCACAACCGCAAGAATATCTGTCATTTGCGCGTTGAATCCCGTTGAAAACAACCGTATGGCAGCACCAATCGCATTTTTTCTCGTTCCTTCACGTCCGCAGTGAACAATTCCCACAGTGACCGTTACCGGATCAAAGAGCAGGATGGGTACACAATCGGCAGACCTCACACATAGGAACAGGTTTTCCGTTTGTGTGACAAAGCCATCTGCGATCGGGATCCTGGGTTTTCCAGGGATGAAACCTGAGCCTGAATCCTTCTCAACTGCTGGATGGATATGATCGGACTGGGTTTGCTCGCCAATCACCATTCGGTTCCTGGGAACCACGACACGTCCAAGATTCACATCCTCTTCACTCACGATGAGAGAACGATAATCCAAGGTCTTATCGCCTGAAAAATACACAATTCTATTCTTGTACGGTTCTAATAACTTTGCGATCATTTTTTTATCAAGGATTCAGGAATTTATTCGCCATCTGTTCAGAAGTCGTGATGATGTTCTTCCCATGCTTCTTGGAATAATACAGGGCATGGTCTGCGAGAGCGATCATATCCTCCAGCTTGATATCCTCTTTTTCCTTTTCGGCAAAGAAATGAGTGCTGATACCCCCGCTGATGGTGATATGGATGTGGAAGTCCTGGAAGGCGAAGGTTTTTTTCTCCACCGTGGAGCGTAACTGTTCTGTCAGGCGAAGGGCATCATCAGTTTGCGCATCGAATAATACAAGGAGTATCTCTTCACCACCATAGCGAATGATGATATCACTTTTCCGGAACATCGGCTGTATCATATCGGAAAGATCACGCAGGATTCTATCACCTGCCACGTGTCCATAAATGTCATTTATCTTTTTAAAATCGTCAATATCAAGCATGATAAAACTGATGGGGTTCTGATGTCTGCGAGCCAGGAACATCATCTGCGGGATGTTGTTCATGAGATATCTGCGATTCCGTAAACCTGTCAGGGAATCCGTAAGTGATAACTCCTGCATCTTCTCATACAATTTATTTTGTTCGTTATATGCAAAATCAAGATATTCAACGAACTGGTTGATTTGGAGGCTATTCTCATTCAGAAGGTCTTTCAGGCGAAGTTCGAAGATAGGCTGTATTAGCTTCAGCTCATCCATTGGCAAGTTCTCATGCAGGAAAGCATTATTCTGGAGAAGCTGTTCCCAACTTTTCATCAGATAGTAGTTGGATTCATTGAAGTGTTTGATGGATTCTGCAAAGTTCACCTGAATCGTTGAATAGAAATTCCCCGCATAAAAATGAAGATGTAGAAGCTCATTGTTCTGAAGTATTGTGTTCTGTATCTGCAGCAGATTCTCCATGTATTGGATCTTATCTGCCCGTGGTTTCTCATATTTTGTGATATAAAACAAATAATAGAGTGTTTTTGCCACATTGGCACATGAGCAGTCCTTAATGTTATCACGAACCAGGGAGAGCAAGGATGATGCTTTCTTCAGGTCTGTTATGCGGTATAGGACATAGGACCATTCATTCAGGACATAGAGCATGGATTCAATATCTTCATATTCAAGAAGATCGATGCAGACTCTCGAGAAATGCCAGTGTGCTTCTCCGAACCTGCCCTGTCTGCGGAAAATGAGAGCCCTGATCAAATCGACCATGATATGAATGATGGGTTTTTGATTTTCAAAAGGTGCGTCTAGGAGAAGGTTTAGGTACTTCTCTGTGAGGTCATAAGCCTGGAATTGTGCGAGGATGACTGCTGAAGCAAGATATTGGAAATTCAGCGAGGGCTGATTCGCCTTGTTAAGGAATGCTTTCAATTCGACGAGTAGCGTCTCCGGGCTTTGGGCGGGATAATGGAATCGAAGGTCCAATGCCAAGCGCATGATATCATAAACCTGGGTCGATTTGAAATGCTGAATATACGTGGGCAACATACTCACATGATGGTATAACTGAAGAAAGGAAATTGTTCCAAGAAGTCCGAGTTCCTTGCCTTTGGTCTCGGGGATCCTGTTATGAATCATATCATTGATTATTAGAAGTTCAGATTTTGGTATGGATTCAGGTTTGCCAAGTTTCTTCAATAATTCTTTTTGCTCTGGGGTGAGAGATGTATTCGATTGGATCTTTTTCAATGCATCAACCACTAAAGACTGCATGCATTCCTCATCAAGTGTCAGTTTCTCAGATGTGGCTTCCATTTCATGCTGCGATGCCAACCAATACCTCCTGTGATCCTAAGATATATTTTATGAAAACAATGAAATGACTATTTCTTTTCCTTAAAGAAGCGATACACCTTTTCATCCGGTTTTTGCATGCCGACTTTCTCTCTGGCAGTCTTTTCGATGGCAGCAGGATTATCCTTCAGGTTACGGTTTGATTCCATTAAACTGCGATTCTGCTTCTGTACGGTACTTACTTCATGACTCAATTTCTTGTTCTGTATCTTGGACTTGATCACTTTCAGGAAACTGCTGCTGTCGAAAATTGTGATATACAGCAGAAGAAATGCTAATCCTCCCAGGATTATATACTGGTGTATCTTACCACCTGACCTTCTTTTCTTCAGCATTGTGTTTTCCTCTTAAAATTGCATGAGTATGGTTTTATGTTCTTTCAATAAATCAGCAGTCAGATCGAGCACATTGCTTTCAATCTGTACTGCATCATCAACTCTCGAAAGATAATCTGTCACAGGCGCTATCTTGCTGTCAACTAATTTTGACCTGTAGTGCATCGGAAAGACCAATACCGGTTCTATTTGCCTTACAAGATCGTGTGCTTGTGCTGCATCGATGGTATAGAATCCGCCTACCGGAATGAAGAGAACATCTGGCTTCGCAATCATCTTCATGATCTCCGGTGTCGGGGAAGTACCCAAGTCACCGCAATGAAGAAAAGTTTTTCCTTCCATTGTGAACTGCATAAGAAGGTTCTTTCCTCTTTTTGCTCCATGTTCATCATCATGGAAAGTACCGTAGGTTTGAATATGAACATTCTTGAAATCGAATTTCCCTTCTGTCCTGATGACTAATGATGTCCCATGAATCAGTCCGACATTGTTGTGGTCAAAATGATCATGGCTTGTCATGACGATGTCAGCGTGCACGTCCTTTGGCAGAGGATATCCCATTTGCTGATAAGGATCCATGACAATTGCAACCTCTTCATTCCAAACCTTCCAGAAGGAATGACCAAAATACTGGATATGTATCATAGCAGACACTCCCTGTTAGTGGATGAACATCTTTGCCAAAGGCGATTTATGTATATACACTGCATGATATGGACATAATTCATGACAGCAGAGGCATTTGATACATTTGGAGTAATCGATGACCGGGTGTTTATATCCCTTTGTATACGTGATAGCCTGAACGGGGCAACTCTTCACGCATACCTGGCATAAACGGCATTGTTCATTGAAATCGGGATAGAATTCAAGCTGCTTCCTGATGAATTTCTTTCCGAAGGATGGAATGCGGTTCATCATTCTGCTGCTGAAGCTCACGATCCCCAACTTCACTTCCGGGAACACGAAGTTCTGCCACTCAGGTGCTACTTCGATGCGGGATGGAAGAATCCCTTCTTCATGAAGGCTTTGCCAGATGATGGGTACTTTTCTCCAATCGAAACCCATCATGGATGCTGCCACATAGTCAAGAGCCGTTCCATTCTCTGAACTGAAGATCACGCCGAATCTCCTCGGCGAACCTGCTGCCGGTCCTTCACCTTCCATACCGATGATGCCATCCATGATATGAAGTACGATCCTGTCTTTCAAGGACTGATACAGATTGGTTACCAAGGCAGCGAACTTGTCGGTTTCAGGATTCAACTTATGGTATTCGGACTTTTTCAAACCCGGTATCACACCATACAGGTTCTTGACAGCTCCCGTGAAACGCATCATCCCATGTGTCTTGTATTTGGAAATGCTGATTACAGCATCCGCTTCGAGAAATGCCTTCGAGACAGGGAACGTGTATCCGTTATGACTTCGCTCTTCAATTCCCACTTCGGAGAAATTGATCAGTTTGATAGGATACCGTTCGGCAAGGTTAGCCATACCTGTTTTATCATAGACCTTTTGAATGGAAGTTGTTCCACCATTGCTGTCACCCACCAACACTTCCTTCTCTCTTTCCAGAAGGATCTGGATGATGGCTTCCATGAAGATTGGATGTGTTGTCACTGCTTTCTCCGGCTCAAAAGCCCCCAGCAGATTTGGTTTTAATAGTATTTTCTTTTTATTCCTGAGCTTCCTCCACAGATCATGCTCTTTGAATAACTCTGTAAAATATGCCTTCAATAAAGGCAGGTCATATTCATTCATTTTCTTGATCTGAACTTTCATGGTACCTCTTATTCGAATTTACAGGGTGGTTTATAGACACCACGGTCTGTAATGATTCCGGAGATCAGTGAATGAGGTGTGACATCAAAGGCGGGATTGAATACGTCACAGCCTTCAGGTGCGATGGACTGCTTGCAGATGAATGTGATCTCTCCCGGTTTTCTCTCCTCGATTCGAATCTCATCACCGGATGAGATGCTTGTATCGATGGTCGTTTCAGGTGCCACAACATAGAATGGGATATGATAATGGTGAGCTAGGATGGCAAGATTCAGCGTACCGATCTTATTCGCTGTATCACCACTGACTGTGATCCTATCGGCACCTGTCAGTATGGCATCGATGCCTTTAGTCTTCATGACCCAACCTGCCATGTTGTCCGTGATGAGTGTGGCTGGAATTCCCGATTTCTGCAGTTCCCACATGGTGAGTCTCGCACCCTGTAGTAATGGGCGAGTTTCTGTTGCATACACATGCACATCATGTGACTGGGCAAGGGTGCGGATTACACCCAATGCGGTGCCTATACCGATGGTTGCCAGACTTCCTGTGTTGCAGATGGTCATGATATTTAATTTACCTGAAGATTGGAAGAGAGAAGCGCCGTTCTGTCCCATGGAATCGCAGGCTGCTTCTTCGAATCTGTGAATGGACAGATACAGATTCCTGAGTTGGTTGATCACATCTTCTGAATTGGCTGATGAGTTCAGGATTGCCTTCACTCTTGCTGTTGCCTTGAACAGATTCACAGCCGTGGGTCTTGAGGCTTCCACTTCCTGAATTGCCTTCGCCAGTCGCCCGGCGAAGTTGTCATCATTGGTAAATTCAATGGCAGCCAGATATATGGCGGTGATCGCAGCCAAACCCAGCAGCGGGGCACCACGAACCCGTAGGGACTTGATCGCTTCAATCATGTTCCTGTAATCGTGAATCTCGAGCCATCGTTCTTCCCCTGGAAGAAGCGTCTGGTCGAGAATCAGAACCGTATCCTCAAACAACTGGATGGGGCGGATGATATTCATGAACTGATCCATATCCTTCACCATGTTATTTTTCGATTAATTCAGATATTCTATTTCCGTATCATCATCTGAGGGAGTCGTATCTTTCTTGTCTCCTGGGAATATATCCTTGAAGGTGAATTTGCTGATATTGATTCCCATTGCTCCGAATACGGATGTATAATTGACATTGTGCTGAACATCATGGATAAAGGAAAGTGTGAAATCAAATGGGGATGAATGCCACGTAAAACCACCTGTGACCATCGACTGCCCTGTGGATTTAATGACTCCGGTCTGCGGGAACTCATCTTGATATGGATTCCAGGCAAGGTTTGCATTATAAGTGGGCAATTCATATACACCATGCCATACACTCGGGACACTCATAAAACCACCCCGAAATGTATATTTATGATGATCCTTTTCGAAGCCTGCTTTGATGATATATCGATCCTTGAATTGATCAGACATCTCACTGCATCGCACCAGATCCATATCTGCTGCCAGTCTTGCAGTTTCAGATGTGTAGCCGATACCTGCATTGAGTTGTGATGGCAGTGTCGTTTTGAAAGTTTGATACTGGAACTTGAAATCATGCCTGGTTTTTGCAAGATAACCCGCACCTGCGCTGAACCTGTCATATTTATAATAGATACCCGGTTCGAAGCGTAGGGCATAATCTGTCTTGTCCACTCGATCGAAGATGTTCGTTCCCCAGGTGGTGATATCCTTGAAATGATAAATCTCATTGAATAGATTGAGTCCAACACGTAAGTTGTGCCAATCATAATTGCAGGTTGCCGTCAGGCGATGCAGGTTATAACTGGGATAGAGGTAATAATAATCATCCGTCTGAAGTTGAATTGACAGAAGGTAATACTCGATAGTCTGCGGAGTGGAATAACTGAAACCCACATTCAGGTTTTTCTTTGGATGATATCCGTAGGCAAGCATTCCCAAGGGGACAACTGACTGATAATTCTGCTCCAATCCCTCTGTCATTTCCTTGATTGGTGGTTTCAGGAATATCTCAAAATAGAACTGACTATGATCTGTTGAGAAAGCAGCCGGATTCTGCAGTGAATTCTCGATGTTACCATCCAAGCCTGCTCCTGTATGTCCTCTGCCCGCTGCAATTGCATTCAGGTAATTAACAGTGTAGTGGTCGTAAAAACTGTTGAGAAATTGCGGAGCAGTGAAATGCAGAGTGTCAGCCTGTGCCAACAAGGCAACCGAACTGATTAGGAGTAGAATCATCACTGAAATCGATTTCAAGATACCTCCATATAACTGTCATTCCGGAAAATATAGACTAATACGATCAAACCGATAAAAAGAATAAGGGGTAAGTATTTCATGAGAACCTCTCTATTATGACTGAATAAAGATGGTCTGTGATCGATCCGGACCTACAGACACCATCGTGATTTTCCGATCGAGTATTTTGGCTATTGCATGAATGTAATTCCTGCAATTCTCTGGTAAGTCATCAAAATTTCTACAAGTGGTTATATCTTCAGTCCAACCTGGATATTCCGCATACAAGGGTGTCACTTTCTCGAGCAGTTGGGTTTCGGCAGGGAATTCATACAGCATTTCACCATCGAGTTGGTACCCAGTGCATATCTTGATGGTGCCGAGACCACTCAAAACATCCACGAGTGTAATGGCAATCTCATCGACTCCATTCACCATGACCGTGAACCTGGCAGCAAAGGCATCAAACCATCCGCACCTGCGTGGACGCCCTGTCGTTGCACCATATTCATGTCCTTGCTCACGGATGAGGTCTCCGATGCTGTCATGCAGTTCCGTAGGGAAAGGACCCTCACCGACTCGTGTCACGTATGCCTTATAGACACCCACAACCTTCATATTATGTTTGGGAGCGAATCCTGCACCGATGGAAACTCCACCAGCGATCGTATGTGAAGATGTGACGAATGGATAGGTACCGAATGTGATATCCAGCAGTGATCCCTGGGCACCTTCGAATAGTATCTTTTTCCCCTGTTCTTCCGCTTCCTGCAGAAGATAGGGTATTTGCTTCATAAACGGTTTTAGAATTTCTGCCACCCGGGAAAGTTCTGAATCGAGACGTACCAATTCATCACCTTCGATACTGATATGATGGGCATGAAACAGATTCCTGATGCGGTGTGAAAGATGAGTTGGATGATACAAGTCGCTGAATCGGATACCCCAGCGTGCCACTGCATCTGCATATGCCGGACCTATACCTCTTTGGGTCGTACCGATCTTTACCATTCCCTGTGCGCTTTCCGAACCTTTATCCAGTATTTTGTGAAGCGGAAGAACAATGGCAGCCCGCGGATCGATATAGAAACGATTGGTGAAATCGATGCCTTCAGCACGTAAATGATTCATTTCATCCAGCAACTCGAAGGGGTCGATCACGACTCCGCTGCCCAGTGCACAAATGATCTTTGGAAACAGAATTCCGGAGGGTACCATGTGAAATACATATTTTCTACCATCCAGCCAAATTGTGTGCCCGGCGTTATTACCACCTTGGAATCGAACGACGATATCAGCATCCTTTGCCAATACATCGACGATTTTTGCCTTTGCCTCATCTCCAAACATACACCCCAGGACTGCTATTGACGACATTGTTTCCTCCATTTGTTTCTCTATTCAAGATGATTTCCCGACATGGAAATGTCAATAAGAATTGCAGAGTCGTACCACAGGTTTGAAGTCCGCATTGCCTATTGGTGGCATTGTTCAAGAAAAATCACAAAGGCAATTTGAACTCCAAATGAAAAAACGACAAACGACACAAAAAAATCCCCCAAACAAACCTCATCCATCTCCCAAATCTGGAGGGATGCTTGGCGGATGCTTGAGGGTTGGTTAAGGGTTGCTTGACTTCTATTCTCTTCAAAATCATTGTATATCTCTTGATTATATTATACCAGCCGGTTTATATGGTAAAAGGTAGTTGAGACCGTTTTTCACCACTAAATTGAAAGATCTTGGAGTAGTGATCGCCTAAATCACAAAGCCATATGTGCCAACAAACATCCTATTATCTATCAGAAATAATAATTTGGATAAAGTATTTGACAGGAAATGATTGAAGTAAATTAGATATTATAGTTATGCCTGAAAGAAAGGAGGCATTCATGTCTTTGTGGACTCATGATGTTGAAATTGATTTTTTTAGAAAATCTCTAAATGGATTCTCTACACCGGGAAAGTTGTTCTATTCTCTCAACAAAGAATATTATGCTTATGTACCTAAAAGATTTAGTGCAAATGGGAAAACGCTACAAAGCAGAAACTCTTTAATTGGACAATACACAGAAAAATGGTGTAAGTCATTATTCGAACCATATGCCCGTAAACTGAATCTTTATGCTGTTAATGGTGTGATTTGTGAGGAACTGGGATTAACAAGACAATCATCTGCCGATCTTGCATTTTGTACTGAAGATTCAATCAATCAAAAAGCAGAGAATATTAAACTGATTTTCGAGATCAAAATGAGCATCGTGTCCAATTATAAATATGAAAAATCTAAAACAATACAACTCATTGGTGACTATTTTGATCACAAGGGGAATCCTTCTCTGTTGCGATCAGATTCAATGCTAAAAGCAATAGGTAAAGCAATTAATATCAGAGTTTCAGGTCGGGAATCAGCGAGGATTCCAATCGTAATATTAGGGAATAGCCCAATCACACTATCATATGAAAAGAAAGTTGATTTTCTAAAGGAATCCGGTGTTATTCAAGAATTTTGGTCATTGTATCCAAATCCATCAGAAAGAACACATATTGTAGAAACCACTGGAAAAGGGTTTTTGACAGTACAAAATGAAAATGATCTTCTTGAACTGTGCAGTGTGCTGGTTCAAAATGAGTTATGCTATTTCTCCAGTATGAAATCGAAAAATAGATTAGGTGAGATAATTGGGATTGCAAATAATGAAAAGACAGATCTGGCAAGGGCTGAAAAGTTCTTGCAATTGATAAGGGAATAATATGAAAAGACAGGAAGGTACAGCTACAAGCTCTTTCGGAACCAGTGGAAGAATGAATCATGATTCATCAAAATTCTATAATAGTAAAATGTATAATACAATGCAGAAAAAGGACGAAATTGATAAGACTGAAAATCTGATACCAGACGATTTGCTTAATACGATTATACTTGGTTCTGCTGAAAATATGAAGGAACTTCCGGATAATTCTGTACATCTAATGATAACCTCTCCTCCATACAACGCAACGAAAGAATATGACCAGGATTTATCTCTTGTAGAATATCTATCTTTATTAGAACATTCATTAAAAGAAACATATCGTGTCTTGGTAAATGGGGGTAGGGCATGTATTAATATAGCCAATCTCGGTAGAAAACCATATATCCCCTTATCCGATTATGTCTCCCAAATGATGTTGAAAATCGGGTATAATATGCGTGGGGAAATTATCTGGAATAAAGCCGCGAGTGCAAGTGCATCCACTGCATGGGGGAGTTGGTTAAGTGCTGCAAACCCTATTTTGAGGGACATACATGAATATATACTTATTTTCTCGAAAGGCGATTATTCTAGGGAACGAGGAAAAAAGCACAATACGATTTCCAAAGATGATTTTATGAGTTGGACGAAGTCCATTTGGACGATGAATGCTGAAAGTGCAAGACGAATAGGGCATCCAGCACCATTTCCTGTAGAGTTGCCATATCGTTTAATCCAACTCTATTCCTTTAAGGATGATATTATTCTTGATCCATTCATGGGGAGTGGGACGACTGCGATAGCATCCATTAAAAGCGATAGAAAATACATAGGTTATGAAGTTAGCCAAGAATATATTGATCTGGCTAACAGAAGAATTGAAAAGTTTATTGAACAACCGACACTGGGGTTTTAATCTTTGAAATTTCTATAGAAAGAGACGAAAGAAAGGTAATGAATAGAGAATTAAAAACCCCTACAGTAGCACTCATAGAAGAGTATTTTACAAAATTCAAAGAAAATGAACGCTATTATAAAGCAGATAAAGCAATAATGGCATTAATTGAACAATTTCCTCACAACAATGATATAGAACATATACTTCTAAAAGTAGTTACAATAAATTCGTTGTATAATACAAACATTTATGCTACATATCAACTAGCACAGCATATACATAATATCAACATTGATAATCGTTTAGAACACAATGAGTCAAGTCTTGTTGCAGAGATATCAAGAATTTCATTGAATGGTAAAGCTAAAAATCTAATTTCATTTGCATCAAAATACTGCAGTTTTCACAAACCGTGTTATTTTCCTAAATGCGATTCTTTTGTAAAAAGATTACTTTGTGCTTATAGGAATCAGGATCAGAAAGTAAAGTTTAAAAACGCAGAGATTAATGACTATGCTTCATTCAAGGGAATCATTGATTCTTTCAAGACTGAGTATGGACTTCAAAGGATAAGTTATAACAAATTAGATAAGTTTTTATGGCTATATGGGAAAGATGTTTTCTCAAATCAAGACTCAGGCGAATAAGGAAAACATTAGCATTTAAATCCACTATTTGTTCTTCCTTTTTTTATGATTTGGTTATTATGCAAATTGAATGAAAGTCGTTCATACATATTCATTGTCAAAATAATCATGTCTGTTATTAAAGGGAAAATCAAATGGACAGACACATGGGTCTGTCCCTACACGAGGTAAACAATGAAACGCAGTTTTGGAAGTGATAATCATTCGGGAATTCATCCATCGATACTGGATGCAATTGCACGGGCGAATGCAGGAGATGAGAGATCGTATGGGGAAGACCCCTATACAGAGAAGGCTGTCGATAAATTCAAAGAGATGTTCGGTGAAAATATAGACGTTTATTTTGTTGGTAACGGCACATCAGCCAATGTGCTTTCCCTGCAGGTTATGCTCCAGCCGTATCATGCCATCATATGTGCTGAAACAGCACATATCCAGGTGGATGAATGCGGTGCTCCCGAACGATTCACTGGCTGCAAACTCCTGACCTGTCCAACTCCTGATGGTAAACTGAGACCGGAAATACTGCCGCCTCACCTGACAGAAGTCGGGTTTGAACATCATGTCCAGCCGAAAGTAGTATCCATTTCACAGGTATCGGAATTGGGGACTGTCTATTCCATTGAGGAGATTCGAGATTTGGCTGATTTTGCACATGCGCATGGCATGTTTCTGCATATGGACGGAGCAAGGTTTGCCAATGCTACTGTCTCACTCGGCTGCGATCCCAGAGCCATGACAATTGGGGCAGGGGTGGACGTGATGACCTTTGGGGGAACGAAGAATGGTATGATGCTGGGAGAAGCCATCATCTTCTTCAATCCGGAGATGTCGAAGGAATTCAAATATATCCGTAAACAGGGAATGCAGCTTTTATCCAAAATGCGATTTGTTTCAGCCCAGTTTCTTGCATATTTGGAAGATAATTTGTGGCTGAATAATGCCGAAAATGCCAATAAAATGGCAAAAATACTTGAAAAGGGATTACTGGAATTGAAGGATTGCCATATCCATTATCCTGTTCAGGCAAACGCCATTTTCCTTTCATTACCACGTGAAACAGCATTCAAGTTGCAGGAGGAGTTCTTCTTCTATTTCTGGGACCAGGATCCACTCGAGATACGGCTCATGACTTCCTTCATGACCACTGAGCAGGATATAGAGTCATTTCTATCTTCGCTGAAAAGGATCATGGAACATCGTTGATATGAATTCCAGAAAAGTCAGTTACATTCTTTGCTTTTGGGCAATCTTCTTCTTTTCCACGATTGAATTGGTTGGGAAACTGATTGGGAAAGGAATATCACCGGTCATGATCACAGCCTGCCGATTCATCATCGGGGGAACCGTCCTGGCACCGTTTGCCGTCAGCCATGCGAGGAAACTGGATTTCACACTTCGCGGTAAAGACTTCCTGAATATGGCATATCCGGGTGTGTTGAATGTTGCGATCAGCATGATGTTCCTGCAATTAGCGGTGTATTTTGGGAAAGCCTCACTGGCAGCGATCCTTATTGCCACCAACCCTCTGTTCGTAGCAGTGTTTGCCGTCATTATCCTGCATGAAAAACTTCAGACGAAGAACCTGTTGGGTATCATCCTTGGATTGGGTGGTATTACGCTGATCATCCTGGGAGACAGACAGCTATTTGCAGGTGATATGAACATCCTGCTTGGTGTGCTTTTCAGTTTCATGGCAGCATTGACATTTGGGTTAAATGTAGTGATTTCCAAAAAGCAGATACGAACTTACGGTAATTTTCTCTTCAATTCGGTATCTTTTTTCAGTGGTGCAATTGTGCTATTGATCGCCGGATGGATACTGGGTGTCGATATCGTATTTTCATACAGTGTTACAAATTGGATATATCTGATTTATCTGGGTTTATTCGTTACCGGGTTGGCATATATCCTATTCTTTGAAGGAATCAAGCATATTCCAGCAGCAGAAGGTTCCATGTTCTTTTTTCTCAAACCCGGTTTGGCAAGTATCTTTGCGGTGATGATCCTTCATGAACACTTATCTGTTTGGCAGGTGGTTGGAATTGTTCTGATTATCCTGAGTTTGATTACAGAAAGATTAAAGTAGCTCGTGCAATATTAGAATTGAATTTCCATCCATATACTGAGGCTGAAGACTCGTAAAGACTCATCCTTCTTCAGGTTTTTCGTCAATTCATAACTGCTGTTCATTCCACCTTTGATATTCCGATTGAATTGATATGTAGCACCAGGAGTAACCGATATCTTCTGGGTGTTCGTATTGACAATGGTCTCATGTCCATAATTGACATTGTAATCCTTCTGCCAATTCAAGCCAAGGCTTGCCGTCATTTCGTTCTTGATCTGGATCTTTCTCTTGGAGAACGGGATACGGATCCCTTTCTCAGATGAGAATGAATAGGATAAGTTTCCGTTTACGGATTGGGATTTGGTCACATTCCTGATTTTTGAGGTCGTCGTCTGATCTGTGACATCTTCTGAATAAGAACGGTTATAGCCAAGGTTGGTCGTCATATTGTTCACCCAGTTGGCTGTCCAGGCTAACAAAGGCTGCATAGTGATCGTCTTGATCGTTTTCACAGGACGATTAGACTTCTTGTTGCTTAATGTATATGTAGACGTGAGTCTCGAACTTGTAAGGATATTCTGGATATGAAGGTATTTCTGGAATTCGCTGAGAGTCAGGGTGACATCCGGGAATGTCGTGGTTATGGTAGTCTGGCTGGAATTTGCGATGCTCTTCTGAACCGACTTGCCATAACGGAGATCCGAATCGAGGTTGGAGGAGAATACAAAACCGGAGTTCACTCCATAAGTATCATCAAAATTCTGCGCATCGAGAAGACTATCTGCAAGTGAATGAGGTAATCCGACCTGGTACCAGAAGTTGGGTCTGGATTTGAATCTCTGGTAACTTGTTGTATAGCCATTCTGGTATGTAAAAGCGATGTTTTTGAACTTAGATGCATACAGCAACATTCTGCTTGGGCTCAGGAAATTGCCTTTTGAAGAGGCAGGAGTTGATTGCTCGGTATCTGATTTACCCATGTCACGAGGTGTATTATTACCGGAAGCATCGTTTTTAAAATCATCACTTTGTTTCTTGTCTTCTTCCTGCATCTTCTCTTCTTCAGTTTTCTTCTCGTCAGCAAGTTTTTCCATTTCCCGCTGTTTTTCTTCCTCTTCCTGTTTGAGCATATTGTCTTTCATTTCCTGTCGTTTCTGCATTTCTTCCTTCCTCTTCAATTCTTCATCATTGGAAGGTTGTACATCTTGCTGCAGTGCAGGAGTCAGTTGCGGAAGTTCGTATGGATTCTGGGAATGAGATCTTGGCTGAGGATAAATATCTATACCGGAAGTTGAAGATGAAGTTGAATTTACATCAGAAGCTGATGTTGAATGCTTTCCGTGTTTTGTCGAATTCTCAGTTGTTGTTTTGGACTGTTTCTGTCTTTGATGGCTTGCCATTTTTGTAGCGATGGATCTGAACAGGTCAGCATTTTTCAAGGTCAGGTTGGAGCGAATGGTTCTGTTCGTATTTCCACTTCTTCTAAAATTATCTATATTGAGATTATTCTGATATGCATTGGTTTGTCTGAAACTGTCACTATAACGTGTATTGAAGTTATTAGACCAGGTAAAGAGATTTTCATAATACTGAGGTGTATAATCAACATTGATTTCCTGTGCCCGGTCGGTCTCAATACCTACGTTCATCTTATACTTCATCTGCCGGATCATGAAATCGCGCTTGGTCGTCAGCCGATATGTGGATGTGATATCAGAGAATATGTCATATCCAAAACTATTGTCGGTACTAAGCTGACGTACATCAAAGGTCTGATCCTTTAGATTCCACTTGTTCTTATTGATGGAATCCTTGAGATAACTTTTTGGGAATGAAGCATTATAAATGAATGCATTATTGAAAGTCTTGGGTAGGAAATAGAAGTAATAATTTTTGAGTAATTTGATACCAAGTTTTTCTTTGGCTATATCGAGTTTATAAGTGTAATTTTCACGATATGATAAGGTAGTATCCGCTGTGGTCGGATCAAGACGTTTGGAATACGTGATATTGCCTGAAGCCGTAATGTTTCTCAGCGTATAGGCAAGTAACCAATTACGTGGCGTTTTCGTCTGGCTGATGCCAAGATCTGCTGAATAAGTTGTTAAATGACGTTCATCCCTTTTCTGTTCTTCTGTATCAATATTGATCTGGTCAGAATAAGACCTGAACTTGGGAATGCCTAATTGATACTGATATTTCAGACTCAGGGGGATGTTCATTCCCCAACTGTCAGGCATGAATTTATTCATATAATAATTATTGGTCACATCCAGTCTCGTTGATTCTTCAAACGTACCTGTCAGAGAACTTCCACGCGGATTCGTGGCGTTGAAATACGGTGATTGCTTGACTATTTCCACATCCAGGGTGGAAAAATCTGCAAAGATCATACTCAAACTTGCACGAGCAGCATATCCGAAATCCAATAAGGGGTCTGTGACTCGAATATCATCAAAATACACGATCCCTGTATAAGGTGGCGATTGTGAGCGTAAGGCTTCCACCCCCAAGCTGAATTCCTTGATGTTGTTCAAACTTGGGAACTCACTTGTTGTTCCAATATAGGCATATGTGAAATCACCGTCTTTTCTTTCCCCCCGTATCAGTTGTGTCGTACCGAGCATGGGGGTTGTAACAGTGACATTGCTGCTGTCTGCACGAAGCAAGGTCAGTTTGGTGAAGTCAAACTCGATTGACTTCCACTTTCCCTGCGTCATCACTGAGTCATACGGAATGGTATTGGTCTTGTATCGAATCTCGTAATAGTGGGTGGAATCAGCACCCATTCGCATGATAATGTTGATGCTATCAGGATTCAGGGAAATGCTTTGCTTCTTCTCAGGATACAGGAAGAACTTCAGTTTACGATAGGAAAGGAGATTATTGGATTCTCTGAATATCTGCTTCACGAGACCCATATGTGTCGATTGCAGATGATTGAATTCAAGCATCAAACTCTGTTCCAGCCCAGGTTTATTATCGACTTTTTCATAAGTGCCTGCCGGTGGAGTATAATGATCATTCTTCTGATTATCGGCGATTCCCACCAGCATTTCTTCCTGATTTAACTCGAGAGCGGAAACCGATACAGCGGTCTCATCTATATTACGTATGGCTTTATCTTCCCATTTATTGCCAACAATGTCGAGGTTGGCGAACTTGATTCGCGTGGTTCTATCTGTTTCAAACCATACTCTGGCAAAGCAGACCTTTTGGAGTGACGGATTTATAGAATTTGTAATGGTTTGGACGTAATTCTGGTCATGCAGGGGAATCCTGTATAATTTCCACCCCTTATATACATTGATGGGCGGGTAGAGTACATTGTTCGTTAAGGAGATCGTATATTCAAAATATTGATTCAATTCATCGAGGTCACCATTATTATTCAAGTCTTCCGTATCGAGCTGACCGTTATTCTCCGTGCCATTGATATAGGGATAATCTGAGCCTACCTTTGTGCTGCTGGCATCATCGTTGGGATCATTACCGGTTGTTCCGTTCGCTTTTTCATCCAATCCAACATCTTCTCTTGCTTCCAAAACACCATCATTTGAACCTTCATTGCTGCCATCTTCGGTGTTCAATTCATGTAAACCACCAAAGTCTGTATAAAAGTCTTCACTGATATTGCCAAGATCAACATGCATGACGATGGGTCCGGGCGGAGGTACATTCTCATTTACATCATCGACGTGCACGAGAATTTCAATATATTTCTTCTTGGAAAGGTCTATCTGATTACCAATGTATTTCATCAGACCACCCCAGTGCTGCATTTCGATCCCCGGTATTGCAAGTGAATCCGGAGTCATCTTGACAGCCATGACGGTTACTTTATCATTCTTATTCTTGTCAGGAATGGTCGATTCGTCATAAACATCTCTTTGATAAACATTATCCGGGTTATACCAGATTGTTTTTGATCTGGACATATTGATATCAACCGGTCTACTTGCCGGTACCCAGTTCGTTCTCATCACACCCAAGGGGAATACATCGAGGATACCTTCCATATCGTCGATATATGCCTCCTGCTTCTTGGTATCGGGATTTCCATATATGTAGGGAATGCTCATGGCAACTTCACCACTCAAGGTGAATTTAGATGGTGTAGTGGTCTTGATCAAGGGAACTGCATCGATCATCTTTGTTATGAAAGCTGGCTGCACAGAGTATTGTCCGTCCACATCAGCAAGCATCAGGTTCAGATTCTCACTTCCGATTTTTGGGTGCTTGTCTGAAACGGATTCAGTTCTGTATATGAAAGTACCACCGATTTTGGTGTTATCGTTGAATGAATAATCTGCTCTTACCCCCATCAACGATTTCTTTTCCACCATCAGTCCATTCTTGAATTCGTAATCGATATCCACTTTATCAGAAGGATTCTTTCCCTTACTTCCCAGGAATGTTACTTCACCAAGGTCATAATCCATCACATAATCAACATTTTCCCGTAATTGCTCACCATTGACCTTCACTTTTACGCTTCCCTTGATGATACCGTACTGGTTCAGCGCGATGTGGTCACGAGCCACGTTTCCTTTATAATTGATCTGCATCTTAGCCTGGTCGATCTGGATATACTCAGGTTCTTCTGTATAGATCAGATCACCCAAAGGTTCGAAAGGGCGGATGAATGGAATAATGATGAATCCTTTGGCAAGATCAATGGAAGCATCACCGGAACCAACGTAACCATCCCCATTTGTATCCATATGGAGATAATCGTTGTATCTGATAAGTCCATTATTCTGGACGGAATCTGGCACATTGTAATCTCTCTGCATATTTGCGAGGGTCGTGAAGACATCGAGTCTGAAGCCATCAGCCGCGATATTGGTTTGCCCCAGGTCATACATATTCCGAACTTCATAATCCCATGTGTTATAGGGTGAGGATGGGTAATAATCCTGATTTTTGGTACGAAGAACCCGTACATGAAGTTTATCTGTATTCGGATACGTTGCTGGAACAGCCACCCCATCAACGCGAGTGTACGCGATGGCGATCGTATAGTTGGTTTCGATGTTCCGGTTCAAAATGATGATTCCCTGATCATAAGCGTAATCAGAATCGAAATCAACACCAGGGGTCAGTTCATCGAACCTGGGTACATATTGAATACCCTGTGTCGTTTGGATTGGATCGCCTTCGAGGGTATTGTTGTCATTATTGGAATTGGCATCATCCAAGTATACGTGTAATGTCCCTTCTTTGGGAAGCAGGGAAGTATTTGCTACAAATTCTCCCTGTTCTATCCTGATTGCATTATTGACCCAACCTGGAGGACAATGCGTAGAGTCGGAGACACCTGCATCAGTGTTGATCAGGTCACCTGTTTGATATAATGAATATAAAAGATTTGGTTTTTCTATGTAATAGATCTTTCGGTTCACATAACTTCTGCTTGAAATATCGACAGAGTCAGCTTGAGATGAACCGGTGAATGTTTTCTTATTCTTTTGACCCTCTTCCTTACTGAGTATGGAAGTTACTTCCAGGTTTCCCAATTTCATCTTCGATTTTACACCGAACAAGCCCTGGGAGGATGCACTATAGCTGATATATCTCGAACCGCTGAGTGCAAGGGTAATATTCCCCATTTCCACCGACTGCACGATCTCGTCTTCATCTCCCTTATATTGGACATTGATGTTATTCGGATTGAACAATTGATCGTCCTGGTTCGAATTATGAGTCAAGCTGACCTGAATCTTCTCACCGATTGTTCCCTTTAAACTCAGGTTCAAATCCTGGCGCATAATGATATCAAAGTTAGAGTTCTGACCACTTTCATGAACAAGGTGATCTTTATTCTTCGTACTGGTTCCCGTAAATGTAAGTCTCTGGCTTCCATCCAGATTCAATTTACCTGCTTTGTTACCCAGGAATTTACGAACGGATTTCGGGATGGCGATATTCGGGAGGTCTAATGTAATTTCAGGAATCAAACCCGCTGTACTGGAACGAGAGGTTACATTGAACATATCGAGAGTTGCTTTCTGTAATGAATTGTGGAATACGGTAAGATTCAGGTTGTCGAAGTATTCATCGAAAGTAAGATTCACTGGGGGATAAAGGGGGAAGTCATTTAATTTGACAAAGAGTTTCACCTGCTGGTTCGCATAATCGACCTTTTCCGTGGTCTTCACACCAAAGTCAGTCACCAGATAAGGCTTTTCCTTCCTCAGGTCCAAGCCCTTATCCAATTTATAGAAGATGATGTTATTGTCGATGACCGGTGAGTAATCCTGAATATAGAGACGGGGAGTGAATGTCTCCGCCGCAGCGAATATCCAGGCTAACCCCATGACCAAAGTCAGCAGGTACTTTTTATTCATTACCGTCCTGTATAAGGTAAGAAACTCATTGCACAGTTATTCGGCAGAATTCAGTCTACAACTGATACGGTATAAGCCTTCCAATGTCAACGTCTTATCTATCAGGTCAATTTCCTTGCATTCCTGACAGATCAGGGAAGATATGCCACCCGTAGCGATTGCCTTGATTTCTCCGAGACTTGAGAATTCCTGCCTGATTTTCCTGATCAAACCATCCACCATGAGTGCATGACCTGTGACGATACCGGATAATAATGCATCCTTTGTGCTTGTGCCTATCGTCTTTCTGGGCTTTTCCAGTTCGATCGAACTCAGGAGAGCCGCCTTACTGAAAAGAGTCGAAGCCGATGTCATCACGCCGGGTGCAATCACTGTTCCGTAAAATGTGCCATCCTTTCCTACGAGTTGAATCGTAGTGGCTGTGCCAAAATCACAGATGATGCAATGCGTAAGGTACTTTTCCTTGGCGATGAATGCATTCACCAAAAGATCGGCACCAATAAAAGAAGGTTCCGGTACCAGGAATGTCAGACCAAGTGGACTTTCCGCATTTACCACGATCAGTTTACCTAACCAGTATTTACTGATCATATGCGAGAAAATCCGTGTCAACTCCGGGACTACAGATGCTAAAATACAATTGTGAAACTGCGCAATTTGTTGGGGAATACTCTCCTTCAGGGATTTGAACAGACTATAATACTCATCCGCTGTCTTCTGGTCGTCTGTTTTCACACGCCAAGTCTGGATGAGTTCACTCTCTTCATAAACACCCAAAACGATATGGGTGTTTCCGATATCAATGACCAATGTGTATTTATGATTCATACGTTGCAGACTTTTAGCATTTGTTTGTTGACGTCAAGAAGAATATTTCAATGTCGGGATATCCTGATTATACCACTCTTTTTTTCATGTAGTTATCCTTCATGAAAAATCAAAGGGAATGAATCGATATAAAGGACTTTCTTCCAGTGAGGTCTTGATAAAAAAATATCCGGTACCAAGCAATGATACCGGATATTCGATAAACACTTTCATCATGGCATCTGCACGGACACCATGTTATGTGCAATGTTTAGAATACGTATTTCACACCAACTGCAACTGAACGTCTCGTTTCCTTGAAGTAGTTGATCTTGTTATTGTTATTCTTGTCATCGTAACTTTCAGAATAAGAACCGATGACAAACCATCTCTTCTTGGAAACACGCACTGTCGCTTTTGCTGACATATCAACCGAGGGTGCAACAATCCTGTCGATTTCCATCTTCGGGACATTGGTTTTGCTATAGGCAAAGGCAACTTCTTCCAGCCTGTGATATTTTGTATCCATCCAGAAGTTGAACCAGTAACATTTTCCCGTCTGCAAGTCTTTACCGTACATATCCTGCCAGGCGACAGAAGTCTTGAATTTCTTTTTGATGCTGATCTGAACCTTTCCAAACCAACCGGAAGAAGATTTTATACCCTTCAGCATATCTTCCTTTGTAAAGACCAGTGAATCACCGATCTGGTATGCCCTTGTCTGCTCGTATCGGTTATCGAAGAATGAAGGCAGATAATGGGGTCCATAACCTCTAAATTCGAGATTCACTTTCAGGAATTTATATTCGCCGTAGAAGCCCGGGAAGATGAATCCGGAACCATGCCCGGCAATATGAGAAAATTCAGCATAATGTCCGAATGTCATTTCCCTCTTTTTGGAAACGGGAAGCGAGTAATCGAAACTAAACGCTGTCACAGCATTCTCTTTCTCCTTGTATGCATGGTAGAGAGAGTCACTTGCAACATACTTGAGGTTGCCATACTGGTTCCTATCCGTTGCAATCGTTAATCCCAGCACGGTTCGATCGAGGTATTTGACCGTGGAGTCAGGAACAGGTTTGAAATGTGTGTTGAATGCAAGGATTTGATTCTTTTCGATGCTTGATGTCATCGCTTCAAACGAAGGCTTCGTCAGTATGTTTGGATTACCACCAGCCATGAAGGCTGTATTCTTGAGATCGGGGAATAACCTGTTATTCGAATAATTCATCATAACCAATCCATTCGAATAACCATACCCTGAAAGACTGCCTAATTGGGCATAGAATGGGTCGCCGCGTTTCTGATACTTGATATAGTAAAACTTGCTCGGAATATCCTTGAGCTGATCCCAGTCACTCTTTCTCAGATGATAGTTGTGATCCAGAAGGAAATCGAGATCGAGCCCAATGCCCAATTTCCAGATTTTAAATTCCGGTATGACACGAAACTCTGTGTATTTTACAGAATCGATCTCTGTCTTACCGCCAAATGCAGAACCACTACCTTTGGAAGCTGTCTTGTTTGAAGATTGCGAATGCTGGGCAAACAGCAGTAGCGGGAGAAAAATAAGGAAAAGGAATATTGTTTTCTTCATCGTACTCACCTCGTCACATTATTTGCATACCTAAAATGTAGTTTCTAAGCAGTTGTTGTCAAGGTTTAACTTCCACCAGACGGAAGAAGCTGATAGCTGATAGCGGATAGGGGGTTTTTGCACAAAAATATCTTGAACAATGAAATACAACGGGTTATAGAGATTCAAAGAACCTATTTATCGTGCTTTTTCACGTTTCCCGATCGCATAGCATACTCTAAGTTGTGCTCAAAGAATGTCCAGTCCTAAAATAGTTTACGTTTTTATGAAGCAGAAGCGGCGACTT
>DAONDQ010000015.1:0-35568 GCA_035402645.1 Candidatus Cloacimonadota bacterium
TATACAGATCTGTCCCAACGGTGCTCATGACACGTTCCGAATATGTATAGATACCAACGGCTATAGATAATGCACCCCAGAAATACAACTGCTGGAGCCCGGTGATTGTCAGTCCGGGCAGCAGGTTAATATCATGAAATGGAGATACGGAAACAAAGATTCCCACCACATTGGCGATATTATTCGCTCCCAAACTGTATGCGCCAAATGCCCCAAATATCAGCAATGCCCATCGATTCAATAAATCGAGTTCCAGGATATGGACACTGGAACGGTTGAGAAAGTGTTTGAAAAGAAAATACAAGCCGAAGGCAAAAGACGCTGCGAGTATCGGTGCCACCACCCAGCTCGTGACGATGCTGAGCAGTGAATTGTAATCTGTCAGCATTCCTGCGAATATGTTCCAGCCGATAATGGCTCCCACGATTGCCTGGGAAGTTGATACCGGAAGTTTGATCCTGGTCATGAGAGCGACAGAAATTGCTGTAGCCAAAGCAACTGTGAAAGCACCTGCTGCAGCATTGACACTACCGAGTCGATTCAGTGTGGCAGAACCTCCGCTTCCTTCAGCAACCGAACCAAGGATCACAAATATGCTGGAAATCAAGGCAGCGTACTTGAATTTGATCATTTTGGTTTGAACTGCTGCCCCGAAGATATTGCCATGATGATTGGCACCAAGTGACCAACCCAGGAACAATCCGCTTGTCAGGAATATGAAGCCCATTCTTTATCAAGTCCTTATTTACAACTGGCGCTTGATCACGTAGATAGCCAAACGGTCACAGACAGCCTGGGCATAGTCGGAAATTGCCTCCACCTGGTATGTGAAGTATCGTAAATGGACCTTATTGGCAAGGTCGAGTTCAGTCGAGAATATCTGGCGTTTTAGTCTTTCTGCCAAATGATCTGCTTCCTTTTCAAAGAAATAGACTTTATGGATGTAATTTGAAACAGCATAAAGGTCACGGAAGAAGGAGCGCACTCCGCTGGCAAGCATTTCCACCGCCTGCACGGATGCTCTTGTGGTCTGAAGGAAAAGGTCGTCGAATTCCGAAAGGATCTTGGGCTGTTCGATGGAGAATTGAAGGATGGTATCTTTGATATGATCCACAACTTCATCTGTATTTTCCAATATGGCAAGCACATCACCGCGATTCTCAGGGATCAGGGTATGCTCATACAAATATTTTTCTATATGCACACGGAGTTCATCCGCTTTTCTTTCATTCTGACGGATCGCTTCCAGTCTTTCTTCAAATTGGGATGTCCGCTCGGCAAGATAATCCTCAATTCCCAAGCCGAATAACAAGGCACATTCACTCACGATATCAAGGAATTGGTCGATCTGGTTTTCGATGATTTTTGTAGTTTTCAGTATTACTGACATACCAGCCTCCTAATTGCAACCTGCAATTTTTGGGTTATCTACGTAAATTGGCAAGGAATATTTTGTCCGTAGCGATTGCTTCAGCAATCGTTGGAACAGGATTCATCATGTTCATGCTGAAACGGGAAGATTGAAATCGTCCCTACGATGGCTGAAGCCATCGCTACGAAATAAGATGTGTCGCCCTTCCGGGACTGATAAGGTAGGGAATTCAATGTACCCATAGCTCACACTATGGGCTAACAGAGTGACGCCTTACAGGCTATACCGGGCTATTCGCTATTCGCTATTGGCTATTCGCTTTTCTCTTTCTTTCTGGGCTATTTCCTAATTCCTATTTCCTTCCGCTCTGTGCTACTCCTGTTCCCTGTTCCCTGATTTTTATTGACAGATTTCCAATTGCAAATCATTTGCAATTAGAAGGTCATATGAAAGATTACTTGAACGCATTTAAATCGTATTTAAAGGTAAGTGGGGCAAAACTCACAAACCAGAGAAGCATCATCCTGGATGCGGTGTTTTCCATTCATTCACATTTCGATGCAGAGTCATTATTCATCCAAATCCAGAAAACCAGTCAAAATGAGCAGGTCTCGCTGACTTCCATATACAGAACACTCCCATTGCTACTGGAAGCCGGACTTATCAGGCGTTCCCCTGGGAATCCGAATAAAGAGCAATACGAACATGTGTATGGGCATCCGGATCATTGCCATCTTGAATGCATCCATTGCGGGAAGATCATAGAAAAGCGATTAACTCCGGAACAGAAGACATCCCTGAATGAACTGGCTGAGAAAAGCAACTTTCAGTCAACAACAGTAGAAATTCATCTGACGGGATATTGTAAAAGCTGTCGGGAAAAGGTTAGCGGATGGAAGAAAAAGATATAAAGATAAATCGAATTGCGCTTGTCGGAAATCCGAACTGTGGAAAGACCACCCTATTCAATGCCCTGACTGGTGCACACCAGACCATTGGAAACTGGCCTGGGGTCACGGTCGACATCATTGAAGGCGAGTATGAATGGAAAGACAGGACATACCATGTGACCGATCTCCCGGGTATTTATTCGATTTCTCCTCATTCAGCAGATGAAGCAATCACACGAGATTTTCTGCAAAATCAGGCAGTTGACCTGGTAGTCAATATCACTGATGCATCAAATTTAAAAAGAAACCTCTACCTGAGCGCTCAATTGCTGGAACTTGGTTTGCCAATGATCCTCGTCCTGAATATGATGGACATTGCCGAGCAACACAAGATCCGAATCGATATCAAACACCTGCAGAAACACTTGGGATGCGAGATCATCCCTATTGTGGCAAGCAGGCGGGAAGGTATAGAAGACCTGATGGACAGAATCAGGCACAGTATCGAGCATTTAGAGGAAATTCCGCTCATCATTCCGTATGATGAGGTGATTGAGAATGCCATCGGAAAATTGGAAACCATTCTTGCAGGTGCTTCCGTTGCCAATGTTGTTGCATTACGAAACCGTATTTTGGAAAGATTTGAATCGATTCAGTATCCTGGCGTATCATTCCCTGACACTTTCGAGGTTGAGTTCAGGAAGCAGCAGGAAATCATACGCCATCATACGAAAATGGAACCGGATATCGTCATAGCCGATGGCAGATACGGATTTATCAATGGCTTGATTCGGGAAGTCGTTTACCAGGATGAGGCTTTCGGCAGAACTTTCTCGGATGGGATTGATAAGATCATGCTCAACCGATACCTGGGAGTTCCGTTCTTCCTGTTTGTCATGTTCCTGATGTTCACCCTCACCATGAAAGTGGGACAGCCTTTTGTCGATTTCATCAACCGAGCCTTTGGAATTCTCTTGGATGATGGCCTCACCATTCTTCTCCAAAATTTGCATTTCCCCTTGTGGGCGATCACTTTCCTGGCTCATGGCATTGGAGTGGGTATCCAGACAGTGGCATCGTTCATTCCACCTATTTTCATCATTTTCCTGTGTCTCTCCTTCCTTGAGGATTCGGGATATATGGCAAGGGCAGCCTTTATCATGGACAGATATATGCATGCCATCGGTTTACCGGGGAAAGCCTTCATTCCGATGCTGGTCGGTTTCGGATGCACAGTACCTGCCATTCTATCCACGAGGACATTGGAGAATAAGCGGGACAGGGTTCTGACAATCCTGATGAATCCCTTTATGTCCTGTGGTGCCCGACTGCCTGTTTATGCATTCTTTACGGCTATCTTCTTTGTGAATATTGCCAATGTAGTGGTTTTCGGACTATACCTGACAGGTATCGTGCTTGCAGTCGCCAGCGGGCTGGTGTTTCAGAAAACCATATTGCGTTCCCAGCCTACGGATTTTGTCATGGAGCTCCCCCCGTATCATGTTCCAACCTGGAATGGAGTATTCATGCATACCTGGCACAGGCTGAAGGACTTCATCCTGCGAGCGGGACATACCATTTTACTGGTGATCATCGTCATGAGTTTCCTGAATGCGATCAAGACGGATGGCAAGTTCGAACTGCATCCATCATCCAATTCTGTATTGAGCGAAGTGGGAAAGGTCATTACACCGGTATTCCATCCGATGGGAATATCCAATGATAATTGGCCTGCTACGGTAGGCTTGATCACAGGTGTGTTCAACAAGGAGTCTGTGATCGGAACCTTGCAGGCACTCTATCCCTATACACCTGAAACCCCGGATTCATCAATTACGATGAAGGATAAATGGATCGGTGCATTTCGTGCTTTCCCGGAGGATTTCCATCAAATCTGGAAACATCATGAGAAGGCTGTGGTCAGTCAACCCCTGCAGGAAAGTGTTCGTTCTCATTTCCCGGATGCAAACACTGCTTTTGCTTACCTGCTGTTTATCCTGTTGTATTCACCTTGTGTGGCTTCCCTCGCTGCCATGAAGAAAGAGATTGGAACCAGGTGGACAATATTCTCTTTTTCCTATATGACGGTACTGGCATGGATCATTTCCACACTTTTCTACCAGGTGACACATTTCTTTATGAATCCGGCGAATTCAGTGATATGGATTTCATTCTGTTGCCTCCTGCTTATTTCCGTTTACTTTCTCTTTAGAAGGTGGGGTTCTTCCATGAAACGTCGTCAAGAAGGAACAAAATGAAGCATCATCTGTTTTCAAGATTCTTCAGGAGAAGACATCATCGGCATGGTGGCGTGCATTGCCCCTATAAGGACTACCAAACCCTGAACCAGGTGATGGAAAATGAGCAAGTGCTGATTCTGTGTAATCCTGACAGAAAAACGCTTGAAATGGGATTATATCCCGGGTCGGTGGTCACGATCATGCGCAATGATAGCATCGAGCAGAACCTGATCATAGCCATCGAGAACGGAAGATACATCATCGCCCGCAACATCGCGGAGAGAATCCGAATCAGACCCATGGCAACTGCTTCCTGAATCCGAGACCAGGAAACATCCAACAGCTAATATTTCCTTTTTTTTCATAGTCATCTTAACTCCAATTCATAAAAGGAAATTTCATCAGCAACACATGTGACATTTCTGAATAAGTCAAATCTCGTTTTGTTAAATTTAGGAATAAAACTTGCAGTGAATTGTAATGTATAGTAACATGTAATTTAATATCATAGAAGCATCCGTAGATGGGGGAAAAAACATGAAGAGAGGCTTGTTCTCTTTATTCATTCTAATTATCTTTGTTGGTATTTTAAGCGCGCAGGCAAATGTCAGCTCAATGAAAATATCACCTTCCGAAATTCCTGCGGGAAGTTCGGGGAAAGCGCTGATCACCTTTACCATTCCGGAAGGATATCATCAATCCTATGAACCAGGAGTCAATGACTTTTTCTTTGCTGACCCGCAACCCGTGAAAGGTATCGAGTTCAAACCCACCATCTATCCTACCGGCAAGAAAGACGAAAACGGCATCATTACATATTATAAAAATGTGACACTCACTGTTCCCTTCAAAGTCGCCTCCGCTGCCAAGGAAGGAAAACTCTCCATAAAGATCAATACTGGTTGGCAGCATTGCCTGGAAACAGGTTCATGCCTGATGCCTGATGAGAAAGTTCTCACAGGAACCATCACTGTAACTGCAAACCCCAATGGTGCTGTAGCACAGACAGAGCAAGTTACTGACACTGCTGCCGTCAAACAGGCACAAGTCCAGGAACAGCCGGTACAGCCGACAGAACCTGTCAAGCAGGCACCGATTGGGAAAGTGAGTATTCTCAAGTTCCTGCTCATGGGATTGATCGGTGGATTGATCCTCAATGTCATGCCCTGCGTGCTTCCTGTTTTATCCATTAAGGCGATGAGCATTGTCAAGCAAAGCCATGAAGACCATAGGCAGATCATGCAGCACTCCTTCATTTATGTGCTTGGGGTCATGGTTTCCTTCCTCATCCTTGCCATTATCGTCATTGTCTTGAAGACTGTGGGAACACAGGTCGGGTGGGGATTCCAATTCCAGAATCCGATATTTGTCGTTGTTCTTACGGCTTTTATCTTCCTTTTTGCCTTATCGCTGTTCGATGTTTTCATCATCCAGATGCCCGGAATGAATTTTGTCAGCAATCAAAGCACAAGAAAGGGTCTGGCTGGTTCTTTCATGAGCGGAGTATTTGCTGTTGTTTTGGCAACGCCATGCACAGCACCTTTCCTGGGTGCTGCATTGGGCTTTGCTTTCAGCCAGCCTTCTTATGTGATACTTCCCATGTTCCTGTTCATCGGGCTGGGTTTATCCCTTCCGTTCATCATTATCGGCTTTAATCCCAAATCCATCAAGATATTCCCAAAACCAGGTGAATGGATGAACATATTCAAGGAAGCAATGGGCTTCCTGCTGCTGGCAACCGTGGTTTGGCTCCTGGATGTTCTCTTCAACCAGGTTGGTGGAGAAAACCTGATCCGGTATATCATTTTTCTGCTCTGTATCGGTTTTGCCGCATGGTTATACGGAAGATTCAGTAAACCTGAACACCCGCGCCATATGCAGTGGCTGTTCTTTATTCTCAGTATTGTAGTGATTGTTGTCTCAGGTTCAATTCTTCTCAAATTCAAACCCTATGATGTGAATGCAACTGTCCAGAATCAAACCGAGGAATGGCAGCCATTCAACCCTGATAAAGTCAACCAGTTAACTGATCAGGGAATTCCTGTATTCATAGACTTCACAGCCAAATGGTGCATGACCTGCAAGGTGAACGAGAATACAGTTCTGTACTCCAAAGAAATCAAGGAAGCGTTGAAAGATAAAAAGGTCTCCCTGTTCAGGGCAGACTACACCAATGGAGATAAATTGATAGCCGAATGGCTAAAACGATACAACCGTGCAGGAGTTCCTCTCTATATCCTGTACGTTCCCGGAAACAAGGAACCCATTGTCATGCCCGAAGTGCTGACCAAGCAGATCGTGATGGATGCACTCGGTCAAATCAAAGATGCAGGAAACTGAGGTTTGATATGAGATTTTCGATATTATTACTTACCATCGCATCACTCTTCATATTCGTAACAGGATGTGACCGTTTTGATCATTCCTTTGCTCCTGCCACCTACCCGGAAGTAGAACATTTCTATGGTAATTTCTCCGATAGTTTGCTTCTTGTATCAGATACAAATGCAGAGCCTATCAGCAGTTTCTATGCAGATAATTATATGAATAACGGTATGAATAAGATGCAGATCGAGCAGTATTTTAGAAATCTGTTCATCAACCATCCCAATGGAGTACTTGCCATTGATTCCGTCTATACCTATGAAGCTTCATCCAATAACTTCCAGTGGCGTCTGAAGCTGAAGAATGCAAATGGCGATACTACGTATGTAGATACGCTTTTCACCGACAGGATTCAATATGTAAGAGGAACCTACCAGTTCATCGGGAACCAGTATGATCCCGGACAACCCAATCCGAAACAAAAGGTTCTTGCACAAATGGTAACCGGCACTTGGTGCACAAACTGCCCTGAGATTGAGGCAGCGCTACATGAATGTGAGTTACGTTTCCCTGGTCAGTTCTATTATATGGAATATCACCTAAATGATATTCTCGATCTTCCGATCAATCATATATCTGATTTTCTTTCATATTATGGGAATGTCTATTCTGCACCCACCACCCTTTTCCAGGGAATCACCAAATATACTCTCACCAACACCGGAAGTTTATCTCAATTTACTTCCTTGATACAAAATTTGTTAACACAGGATGCAAGATTTGACCTGGATAATTTGTCTTATACAATAGGAACAGATTCTTTGCATGCCACGGTTCATCTCACACCGAAAGCAAGCGTGTCCCAAGTTAATCTGAAATTGAACTATGCCTTGTTTGAAAAAGTATCGACAGTCAACAATGCCGGTGGGCATCCGTGCAGGAATGTACTCTTGCGTAGAGGAGAGAAGGATATCTCATCTTCCACACTGCCCGGAACATTGTCATTCAGTCTTCCAATCCCAACTGCCTTACCTTCGGATGCAGCCGTCATGGTATGGATACAAACAATGAATTCACCCTGGGATCAGCAATCCCTGATATATAACGTTTTAGAAAAAGAAATTACAAGAAAATAGGAGAAACCATGAAAATCAGGTTACTCGTTATGCTACTTTTTCTGCTGGCGGTCATTTCCGTATATGCAGACAAACTCATGCCCGACTTCACGCTTCAGGATGTGAACGGTAATGATGTGAATCTCGAGAATGCTCTCAAGAATGGTCCCGTCATTGTGGATTTTTGGGCAAGCTGGTGTCAGCCCTGCTTGAAGGAATTGCCCAGCTTGAATGAATTCCAGAAGAAATATCCGAACATCACAGTCCTGGCAATCACTATCGACGCCCCCAAAAGCACTGCACGTGCCAAGTCTGAAGTCAAATCCAAGCAATATGAGTTCACGACCCTGTTCGATACGAATCAGACAGTGAAGGGGAAACTGAACGTTTCCAGCATACCTCATACCTTCATTATCGATCAGAAGGGAACCATTGCATTTGAGCACATGGGATACAATGTTGGTGATGAGAAGGTATTGGAAGAAGAACTGCTGAAGGTTCTCGGTCAATTACCTTCTGCTGCTACTCCAGCTGAAACAACTCCTGTAAGCGAATAGGGATTGCATATGAAGTTTTGGTTATTGATCCTGTTCACAGTTATCTTACAAGCCGGTTTAATGGCTACAGATCTGCAGATCAATGGTTCGAACGAATTGAATTACACATATAGAACTTCCGCCGATTCATTGCATACTTTCTTCGATGACCAGTTTTCATTTACCGCAGGTTACGGGAATTTCACCTATGGCATGAAGTTCATCATGTATCTTCCAAAATACAACAAATATGAAAGCAACTTTGTCCAGGAACTCCAACCGGATAAACTCACCACGGAATGGGCAGAACGCTACCTGGAATATTCCAAGAATCATTTCCTTTTACATGGTGGTACATTTGAGGAAACCTTCGGTTCGGGCATGGTCTTCCGTTCATTCAAGGATGATGACTTTGATATTGATACCCGTCTTGAAGGTATGCAGGTAAAGGTCAATTATCCCAAATTCCGTATTAAATCCCTGTATGGTTCTTGGCACAGCGTCAGGTATGATGATGATTCCCCAAATAACATTGCTTACGGCAGTGAAATTGAATACAAGCTTCTCACCGGTTTGACCCTGGCGGGAAACGGTGTGGCGATGAGAGTTATCGATCCCACGAACATCTATTCCGAGCAGGATGTCTGGGGTGGAAGGATGAACTTGAACTATGCCAGGATGGATGGTTCTGTTGAAGCTGCATCATCATCCAAATACCACATGAGCACAAGTGCCAGGAATGGTTATGGTATCTATGCAAATTCCAATGTCTATCTCGACCCTGTGAATTTGAGTTTCGGTTATCGTAAGTATTACAAATTTGATTATATATTGCATGACCTGCCAATGGTCAATTACCACAGCGAGCCTTTGAACGATGCCACTGCCGGCTTGGATGAAGAAGGTGCCCAAGGTGAGATCAGATACAATCACGGCGATGACAATTCAATCCAGGTCAACTATGCAGAAGCCTGGTCGTCTGATTTCAAGAGCAGAATGAACGATCTTTATACTGAGTTTGACCAGAAATTCTCCAACTGGCAGATGATCGCTGAATACTCTCATATTGAAAAGAATGATGATATCTTGCAGTATTGGACAAAAGACCTGACCCCTGCTGTTTCTTTTGATTTCAACATTGCCGGTAATGCTGCGCATGTCCGTGCAGAATATGAATACATTGAAAAGCAGTTTCAGCAGTTGACAACATATCATTATGAACCCCTGCTGCAAACAGATTACCATTACAAACAATACGGAATTTCCATTATCACAGAAACCCAGACAGAGAAAGTAAGTGAACTTTCATCAGCCAGATATTGGATCAATTGTGAATTCCGTACCACCATCTTCGAGAATACCGACCTGCTTTTCTTTGCCGGTAAGCAGAAGGGTGGTAAAGTCTGCCGAAATGGAAGTTGCAAGTATGTTTCGCCTTTCAACGGCATCAAGTTGAGTTTAAGCACAAGATTCTGATATAGACAGTTTGGAGGATAAATGAAGTTCGTAGTCCTAACCATTTTTATTTTATTGATCGGCACTGCCGTCTGGGCTCAATTGCCCTATTATCCGAAAACTTCCATCGCTGAAGATTTCACATCCACCTGGTGCACAAATTGTGCCTATACCTTTGCAGGTCTCGATGTTGTGGAATCACAACTGACACCGAGCGATTTCTTCAGTGTTAGATATTACACTCAATCAGGACCTGACTGGACATTTCCCGCCAGTGAAGACAGATTTTCCTATTATAATGTGATGGGCGTGCCCTCGGTCATCTTCAACGGAATGCAGAAGATCGATGGCGGTACAGGCATGGAAACCGGGACAGTATATGCTGATACCCTGGCACTCTATAAATTCGGGCAGTCACCCGTGAAAATGGAAATTGCTGATTTTGATCCCTCATCACTGCATATTCAGGTCCAGGTCACGATGTATGATTCCGTTTATGCACTAACAAATGCTCCAATCTATTTCCTGCTTATGCAGGATAATGTTGGAGAAACACATAAGAATGTCTGCCGTGATATTTTGACTGATACGGTGAATTTGAGCGGAAGCGGGAATCAAAATACCTTCCAGAAGGATTTTTCACCTTCCATGACTGTGAATCATGATAGCCTCTGGGTTGCCGCCTTCATACAGACAGGTGACCATGTGATTTTGCAGGCTGTCAGTTCGAAGCCGACTCCCCCCTATTATTACAGGGTTGTACTGCCATTCAAGCAGAAACTGACCGGTGATTTGGATACCGCTTTCCAGAGTGTCCCCTTCCCTGTATGGAATATCGGTTTTGCTGATAATTTCACTATCAAACTTGTGATGGATGATGCTCCGGGATACTGGGATCTTGGATTCTGCAACACTACTGGTTCATGCTTCCCACAGAATATTGCCATTCCCTTCAATTTACCGAGGGGTGAATACATGCGTTTTTATCTGGATGTGAACCCGCATGTTTCCGGTGTTGCACATTTCCATTTCGAATTCACGTCCTCTCATAACCCAACACCACTAATCATGCCATTCACATTTTCCACCAGCGATGTGGCAAATGATGACCAGGCAGTACCAACGATTCACGGTGCGATTATCTCCAATTATCCGAATCCCTTTGCCGGTGATACCCATATTTCCTATCGCTACACGCCTCAAAAGGGTGAAGCGGTAAATATGGAGATCTACAATATCAAGGGACAGAAAGTAAGAAACTTCTCATCTCTCAGTTTTGACAATGGCACAGGAAACCTGGTCTGGAATGGTATGGATGACCAGGGAAACAGACTGTCTTCAGGTATCTATTTCAGTAGGATATTAGGCAGATCCGGAACCGCAACCCATAAGATGATTTTGCTACGATAAATAAACCCATGCGAAGGAGTTCCATATGAAAGTTAAGTTCTTATTGCTTATCATTTCAATACTATTAACGGTTTTTGCTTATGCCGTACCCCGTGATATGTGCATCGTTGAGATCGCTACAGGCACATGGTGCTATTATTGCCCAGGTGCAGCCATGGCTGCTGATGAATTAGATGCAAATGGTATCCATGCAGCAATTATCGAATACCATAATGGTGATACATATTCGACTACTGAAGGTAATGCTCGCAACAACTACTATGCGATCACCGGAGTTCCTACAGGATTCTTCGATGGTATCCTCACTGTCGGCGGTGGCGACCATACAAATTCCATGTATAGTTCATATCTCCCAAAAGTGAACACCCGCTTGAACACTCCATCTGCGTTTACCTTAACAGGCTCTGCAGCGCTGGATGGAACGCAAATCAGCGTCCAGGCTGTGGCAAACAAGGTTTCTGCAAATCCATCGACGAATATCAAGATGTTCATCGTGCTTACCGAATCCAATATGACCATCTCCTGGCAGGGACAGAATCATCTCGATTTTGTTGAAAGAGCCATGTACAATGGCGCGAATGGAACTGCTGTCAGTTTCAGCACAACTCCAAGACAAGCAGTTCTCGGTTCTTTGACATTGAATCAGGCTTGGGTACAGAACAACATGGATGTTGTGATATTCCTCCAGGATTTGACAACGAAGGAAATCCTTCAAGGCACCAAGTTTGCCTTTACTGATCTCCAATATATTCCAACCAACCTGACTAATCAAGTGCAATCCGGTAATCTGGTTCAACTGAATTGGCAACCACCAACAACAACAACAACCGGTTATACTGTTTATAAAAATGGTGAATTCCTGGATTTCGTAGATGCTGCAACCACTTCTTATGCTGACCCTACACCGATTACTGCTGCTACATATTATCATATAACAGCTTTATTGGATTCAAGTGTTGGAGAATCACTTCCATCTTTCGATGTGGTAGCAGAACCAATTGTTGCCAATCAGGATGTCGTTCAGCCTGCTTCTCCATCTGCAATTACATCTGTCTATCCCAATCCATTCACATCTGAAAGCAGGATCGCATATAGAGTGAAGGATTCAGGTAATGTGAAAATCTCCATTTACAATATTCTTGGACAGAAGGTCAGGGATATCGTCAATGTATCCAAGAGTGCCGGTTCCTATACTGCGACCTGGAATGGTAAGGACGACCGTGGCAACAGCTTGAGCAACGGTGTCTATTTCATTAAGATGCAATCAGGTGATCAAACAGATACAAAGAAAGTCATGCTGGTCAGATAGATACTAGAGGCTAGAGACTAGTTTAAAGGCGACCATTTAGGTCGCCTTTTTTATTTTTCTTGAACTCCAGGTATCATTCATAGGATACACACTAGTATATCCCTACTTTAACAGCACCAATTTTCTGCTGACATTCTTCCCGCCACGGTTAATCCTGGCAAAGTAAACACCTGACGCAACAGCATGCCTGTTATCATCAGTTCCATTCCAGGTAACTGCATGATAACCCCGTGTATAATTTTCACTCACAAGATTCTTCACTTTCTGACCGCGAATGTTATATATATCCAGATTCACAAGACCCGCTTCAGGCAAATCAAAGCTGATTGAGGTTGAAGGGTTAAAAGGATTGGGGTAATTAGTTAGATGAAGCTCATTATCTTGGATAGATACGGAATCGATGGTCGGGACAATCGTATGAAAGTCTATAACATTCACATTATTATACCCGTTTGCTGTATAAAGATTGCCATTTTCAAAAAACATACCAAATGTAAGTAAGTTCCAGTGATAAGTATATACGAGGGTTGGATTAACTGCATCACTTATATCAAAAACAGTTATTTCATCCCATACTCGATCACTTACGAAAAGATAATTGTCTGATACATGCATATCATATAAGATATTGGTAGGATGTAGCTGAATAGTCCCGATGAAAGACGGGTTCTGGGGGTTGGAGAAATCTACTATCACAATCGATGAGCCGGTAGCGCAATAAGCAATAGAACCAATAAAAGTCATGTCGAACATAAAGTCAGGCGCATCATACGTGTTGATAAGCTGGGGATTTTGGGGATTGGAAACATCAATAGTAAGTACATGATTATAATATACTACATAAGCAGTGTTGCCTGCCACCCTAACCAGTGAAGCCTGATTGACAGGATAGGATCCCAATAATTGAAGATCCTGGGGATTGGAAATATCTACAATCTGCAACCCATCATTATGACTGGTTAAGTAAGCTTTATTACCTTGGATAGCAAACTCGCCAGGCCATGACACAGGATATGAACCTATTAGTTGCGGATTTTGGGGATTGGAAACATTGACTATTTTAAAACCTCCATAGTACTGCATTACATAAGCCAAGGTATCCTCAACCTGCGGTTGATTAAAATCAGAAAAACCACCGAAATTACTTAGAAATTGAGGATTCTGAGGATCCGAAACATCGAGCATCTGTAAACCTGACTCATCAGTTGTTACATAGGCAATTTGATTTGAAACAGTAATATCATTGGCATAGTCACTAATTTGATAAGAACCTATCAATTCGCTGTTGTTAGCAGATTCTATATTCACAATCTGTAAACCATGGTATGAATCAAGGACATACGCAGTGTTATTATTAACGATACCATCTACCGTCATGTAATTTGTTACATAGGTCCCAATTAATTGCGGTTCTTGATGATTTGATATATCTACAATTTGCATACCGGCACCTTCACAGGCAAGATAAGCATAATTGCCGGAAACTGTGACATGCAACGCTTCATCGGGAGTTTCCATTGACCCGATTAAAACAGGATTCAGGGGATTTGATACATCCAGAATCATCAGCCCTGACCCTCTGTCTGTAAGATATGCTATATTACCTACCACTTGCACACAATAAGCCGGATAGGGGGTTTCATATGAATGAAGCAGTTGAGGATTGTTGGGATCGGAAATATTAACAATATGCAAGCCATAATTATAATCAGCGATGTACGCAATATTGTCAGAAACATCAATGGATAATCCATAATCAGATTCAGAACATTGGAAATAACCGAGTTCTTGTGGTGCTTCAGGATTTGAGATATTAACAATCTGTAGATTCACCCCATCACATGTAACAAATGCCAGGGAATCAACCACTGCCACATCCATTGCATCCAAATAGAAATCACCGCCCAGGTAGACAGTATGAGTGGGATCGGAAATATCATAAATTCGAAGTCCATTGGAACCATCTGCCAGATAAGCTCTATTACCTATAATTGATAATGATTTTGCCTCACCAGGTGTTGGATAAGAACTCAGAAGTTGTGGTTCTTCAGGATTACTGATATCCAATACCATAATACCTTGAACGCTATCAGTAATATAGGCTAAATTACCAATCACCTGAATCGAATTAGCATTCCCTTGTGTGTCATATTCAGATATCTTGTGGTAAGTAGCAAAGAGAGGTAAAATACATAACACGATTAGCAAAGTAACCGTTTGCTTCATAGCTCCTCCAAATTAAAAAATTGGTCGTGTGCAACGCATCGCGCCCCTACGATTCCATTATAATTCTTAACTCTTAATTCTTAATTCCTTCTGCAACACCCCATGCCTTATCCCGCGAGTAATAATTGTGATTCTATCCATATGAAAGTGCTTCATGATTTCCAACAGCACCATAGCGCCAGCAGGGAGAATATCTTCCCGTCCCAATATCATTCCGGGTAATTCCTTTCTCTCAGGAGTTGTCAGGCGGTTCAGTTTATGGGAAATGCCCTCTATCTCCGCGTATGTGAGTTGTGTTCCATGAAGCTTTGCCTTATCCAGGTATCCTTGATGCAACGACCCAATGGTCACGACAGTTCCCCCAATCCCAATGCAGGTCAACTCAGTGGAACAGCTTTGAAGATCACTGATCTTGCCTTGAATGAATTTCTTCAAGTTATCGATCTCTGTATCTGTGGGAGGATCACTATGCAGGAATTCCTCTTTTAATACAACACACCCCAAAGGCAAACTCCGACTGAATTCGCACTTCGCTTTCTCGTTTTCGCACTTCGCACTTCGAACTTCGAACTTCGCACTTATCTCCGCGCTTCCGCCCCCGATATCGATAATCATGAAGTTGTCCAGGTTTCCCGGGTATTCATGCTTCAGCATTTCGATGGCAAGCTGCGCTTCTTCATCACCGGTAATGATATGGAAGTCCAGGTTTAGCTCATTTTTTATCCTGTCCCTAACTTCCTCACCATTTTCAGCAAGCCGAAATGCCTCTGTTGCCATGGGATAAATGATATTGACATGGTATTCCCTGCACAAAGATACTGCATTGCGAATCGCATCCAGCGTCCGGTCCAGTGCAGGAGGCATGATACGTCCATTTTCCCTGAGACCTTCACCTAAGCGGCATTGAAACGCTGTATCCAGCAGATAATTCCAATGCCTCTCGATCCGTTCGGCTATCAGAAGCTTCAGGGTATTCGTTCCAAGGTCAATGACCGCATATCTTTGATTTATTTCATTATTCATGTTTGTATGAAATACTGAGTCATTATCTTGTCAAGATTGGCTTCGCATATTATCTCATCACACGACATGAAATGAACCTAAGAAAGCACGACAAATATCAGCGGAATATCTATTATCCAACTCTCAATCTTCTCTCAAGTCTTAAGAGAATCTTGAGGGAAACTTGGCGGATGCTTGAGGGATGGTTGACTAAGGTTGTTATGTAGGGAATATGATGTTATGAATTATATGAAAATATCTACATTTACTATAACTAAAAAGGATATTCATGATTCAATTGGTAACAATAGAAACTACTTATTGTTGTAAATAAAAAATAAATAGACAATTTATCTGCGGAAAACAATAATATCCACAAAGGAGGAACGTATGAAGAAAGGATGTTTAATACTTATTGCATTGTTTATGGTATTTATTAATCTTAGTGCAGAAAAACTCGATTGGGGCATTTTCGCTGGTCCAAATGTTTCCAATCTCTACGGAAATGACACTTCGTATGAGCTAATGTATCAGATTTATGCGAAAGATCTTGTTTTGAATGCCCCGGCAACAGAAATTGGGACATATTATGTGAAATCGGGTGATAGTAAGGCTAATTTAGGAGTATCAGTTGGTGCTTATGCTAATTTCCTTTTAAAGGATTATCTCAATAAGACAAATCAATTATACTTCAGACCTGAAATTGAATGGAAACTTGCCAAGATAAAATACAGTTTTGGCAATGAAGTCATTAATACTGGAATATTCGATCCGAGTTACTATGAAGAAAGCGATTTTCCTAACCCAAGTACTTTTAAAAACACTACAACGTTTAATTATATCGAAATTCCATTATTATTAAAATATACTACGAGCGGAACTCTCCAAGATCCCTTGCCAACAAGCATGAACAAAGCTTTCATCGAATTCGGTCCATCCGTTGCGATTGCAATTTCTCAATCAGATAGTTATTCAACCGGTATGAAAAAAATAGAGGACTTTGCGAAACTTCTTGTTTCACAAAGTGATTCTGAAATAAAATATTCATACACAAAAGAGAACACGACAGATAATTTTACTTCGTTCTCTATTGGTGTAACGGGTGGTTTTGGTTGGGAATTCAATAATGTATTCGGTCCCAATGAAAATCCGTTATCTGTAGAGTTTCGTGGTGATTTTGGTTTAACTTCTTTTTCAGGAAATGATAATTTGGATACTAAGCTGTATTCAGTAAAATTCCTTCTTGGTTATCCTTTTTAAAGAATAAACAAATTGGATGATTAAAAAGCCCATTTCATTATGGGCTTTTTATATTTTAGAACCTATTGATCAAACTCAATCGAATATACTTCAAATTACACTTGAACCACTCGTCTTCTTTCAAAGATTCGTAAAATAGACCAATTCCCTGCTCCTTTCTTCAAATTCCTTGACATCACATTTTGAACTGCTTACGTACTGAATATTATTTAGTTAGAGAAAAAATACATTGCATAAATCGAACTTGTTAAAATTTTGAACCAAATGCTTATGAATTCAAGAAAGGAGTGCGTTATGTTTCACTTAGATGACATCCACCTGGAAAAAGCCAAGGAACTTGTATTGGCAAACCGTAAGAAGAAAAGTTGTAATACATGCTATGATCGTGGATACACAGGCATTACGCAGGAGAACACATTGTTGATTTGTCCGAAGTGCGTTGATGAAGAAAAAGCGATGACCGCATGGAAGGAATATGTGGAGACGATCCCTGAATTGAAGGAGCATTTCCATGAATTGTTCGAAGAACATACAGAAGAAGCCTCTGTTCAGGAAAAGAAAGAGGAGCATCATATCACTCCTCATCATGAAGACAAGAAAACAAAGCCTAAATTCGCTGCCGGAGCACCTACACGCAGACCCGGCACACGGAAGGTCGGAGAAAGATAATACATGTACAAGACAATCGATCTAAAGGAAAAATCAGCTCATTTAGAAACAAGAGTGCGTGCCTATTGGAAGGCACACGAGATACCCGAGAAAAGTGTAAGTTTCCGTGAAGGGAAACCGCAGTTCATATTCTTTGAAGGACCGCCGACTGCCAATGGCAGACCGGGCATTCATCACAGGATGTCCCGTACCCTAAAGGATATCGTATGCCGTTATAAGACCATGAGAGGATTCCAGGTGAAGAGAAAAGCCGGATGGGATACACATGGCTTGCCTGTTGAGATTGAAGTGGAAAAGGAACTTGGACTGAGCAACAAGAAAGATATAGAAGCATACGGAATCGAGCCTTTCAACAAGAAATGCAAGGAATCCGTATTCAAATATGAAAGCCTCTGGCGTGAAATGACCGAAGAGATGGGTTATTGGCTGGATATGGACCACCCCTACATCACACTGCAGAATAACTATATCGAATCCGTGTGGTGGCTTTTGAACCAGCTTTTCAAGAAAGACCTCATCTACAAGGGCTATAAGATCGTTCCTTATTGCCCAAGCTGCGGCACACCGCTGTCCAGTCATGAAGTCGCACAGGGATATCGTGATGTAGAAGACCCGTCGGTATTTGTGAAATTCAAATCCACACAGGAAGATAATACCTATTTCCTCGCCTGGACGACCACGCCCTGGACATTGATCTCCAATGTGGCGCTGGCAGTGCATCCGGATGAGACGTATGTAAAAGTAAAGCACAATGACCAGATCCTCATCCTGGCAAAGGCAAGATTGTCTGTGCTGGATGGTGATTATGAGATAATCTCTGAATTCCAGGGCAAGACTCTGGAATATCATGGCTACGAACCGCTGTTCCGTTTTGTCGAACCTGACAAGAAGGCATGGTATGTCGGCTTGGCTGATTACGTCACGATGGAGGATGGAACAGGTATCGTTCATACGGCACCTGCATTCGGACAGGATGACTATTCGCTGGGTTTGAAATATGACCTTCCCTTCATTCAACCTGTGAATGAAGAAGGCAAATTCAATATAAAAGTAACTCCCTGGGCTGGCGTGTTTGTAAAAACCGCCGACAAGGATATCATTCGACATTTGAAGGAAACCGGAAGCCTATACAAGAGAACGCAGGTATTCCACAGTTATCCTCACTGCTGGCGTTGTGACAGTCCGCTAATCTATTACGCCCGTGAAAGCTGGTATATCCGTACAAGCGAATACAAGGAACTGATGTTGAAAAATAACGCATCAGTGAACTGGTTTCCGCCTTTTGTGGGTGAAAAGAGATTCGGTGAATGGCTCGAGAACAATGTGGACTGGGCTTTATCCCGTGACAGGTTCTGGGGAACACCTCTCAATATCTGGATCTGTGATGACTGCGGAAAGCTCGATTCGGTTGGTTCTATCGAAGAATTGAGAGAAAAAGGCAGATTGGCAGATGGCTACCATGTCCCGGAAGATATCGAGCTTCATAAGCCATATATCGATAATGTGGAACTGAAATGCCCTTCCTGCAATGGCAAGATGCACCGCACCAGCGAAGTCATCGACTGCTGGTTTGATAGCGGTTCCATGCCGTTTGCGCAATGGCATTATCCCTTTGAGAATGCTGACATCTTCGAAAAGGAATTATTCCCTGCTGACTTCATCTCCGAGGGTATCGACCAGACTCGTGGATGGTTCTATACACTGCTGGCAATCTCCACGATGATCAAGGGTATTTCACCATTCAAGAACTGTCTCGTGAATGACCTGATCCTGGATAAGAACGGCATCAAGATGAGCAAGTCCAAGGGCAATACCATCGACCCGATGCAACTGATGCAGCACTATGGAGCAGATGCCATCCGCTGGTACCTGATGGAAAACAGCAATCCATGGCTGCCGAAGAGATTCGACACCAAGGGTGTGGAAGAGATCATCAGCAAGTTCATGGGAACACTGAAGAATGTCTATTCATTCTATATAACCTATGCCAATATAGATAAATTCGATGCCAACAAGTACGAATTGCCGGTCAAGGATCTGACCGAGATCGATACTTGGGTGCTTTCTCGTCTTCATTCCGTTATCAAGGATGTGAATGAATACAACGAGAGCTTTGAATTCACTCGTGCAGTCCGACTTATACAGGACTTTGTACTGGATGAACTTTCCAACTGGTATGTTCGCCGCAGCAGAAGAAGATTCTGGGCGATGGAACTCACCGAGGATAAAAAGAATGCCTATATCATCCTGCATTATCTCCTTACGCAGGTCTGCAGGCTGATCGCACCATTTACACCTTACCTTGCGGAAGACATCTATACGAACCTGACAGGAAAGGAAAGTGTTCACCTGACGGATTATCCGGTGTGGGATGACCATTACATCAAACCAGAACTGGAAAAAGAAATGAGGATGGTGATTGACCTTGTATCGCTTGGCAGGGCAGCAAGAAATACCTGCCAGATCAAGGTAAGACAGACACTGCAGTCCCTGTACGTTCCCATCAAGGCGAAGAAGGTTGCAGACCGTATGGAGGAATTGATCAAGGAAGAGATCAATGTGAAGGAAATCAAGTTCATCAAAGAGCATGATGATTTCGTCCAATACGAGATAAAACCAAACTTCAAGGTCATGGGACCCAAGTTCGGCAAGCAGATGAAGCAGGTTGCTGATAAGCTTGCACAACTGGATGCCGGTATGATCATGTCTTCATTCCAGGATGGTAATGCGTTTGAATTCGAGATGAACGGAGAGAAGCATTCCGTTACAGCAGAAGATCTGGCAGTCACTCTCAAGCAGCGTGAAGGCTTTGTTTTCGAGCAGTACAAGGACCTTTTCGTTGCCTTGGATACTACTCTTACCAGTGAACTGATTGAAGAAGGCTATGCACGTGAACTGGTCAATAAGATTCAGTTCACAAGAAAGGAACAGGATTTCGACATACTGGATAGAATCGAGATAGAATGGCATGGCGATGATGAAATAGAAGATGTATTTGCGAAGCACGGAGACTATATTCGCGAAGAGACCCTGGCGAAGAAGATCACACGCCTGAGAGAGTCGGATGACACGATGAAGGCGTTTGACATCAACGGCAAGCATGTGGTCATGCGGATTGACAGAATTAGTTGATGAGTAGACCCCCCTACCCCCCTTCTCAAGGGGGGATTTCAAAAGGTTTTACTTTTCTCCCCCCTTGAGAAGGGGGGTAGGGGGGTCAAACATATATGGGAAGATACTAATGGAGCAAAGTTCATATGCAGGAATTTATTCATAAGATAGTTCCCATCATACTGGCGTTCTTTCTTGGAATATTCATAAAGAAAATTAAACTGCTGAAGAAGGATGACGGACACCTGTTGCTGAAACTGGTGCTTTCCGTCACTCTTCCTGCATTGCAGATACTTTCCATCCTACGGCTTCAACTGACCTGGTCGTTGTTCTTTATCCCACTGATAGCACAGATGATCATTATCATCGTTTACTTCGTTTCTCTCGGCACAGGAAGACTCCTGAAACTCCCGAAAGGAACCATGGGAAGCTTCCTGGTGGGAACAATGATCATGAATACAAGTTTCTCGCTGCCTTTCTTTTTTGCAGCATTCGGGCAGGAGGGCTTTGCAAGGGCGACACTCTTCGATGTGGGAAACAGTTTCCTGATCTTCACATTCATTTACTATAATGCCATCAAATATGGCGAGAACAGTCAGCATCATGCCAAAGTGGATTGGATCAAATTCCTGAAGCTTCCGCCCTTATGGGGGTTGGTGATTGGGGTTGTGATGCGCCTGGTGAATATACAGTTGCCTGAGATAGGAATGAATTTCCTGTCACTTGTGGGGAATCCAACAACACCGCTGATCATGATATCACTTGGTTTATTCTTTGAACCGAAATTGAAGAATCTTGATAAGGCGTTACTGGCTATTTTCATAAGAATGGTCGGGGGATTGGGTTTGGGAATCCTGCTGAGTTCCCTTTTCCATTTGCAGGGAATGAATCGCACCATTGTGATTGCAAGTGCTTCCACTCCAATTGGATTCAATACCCTGATATTTGCCTCTTTAGAAGGAATGGATGAGGAGTTTGCCGCTACCTGCGTCTCGATATCCATTCTGATTGCAATCGTATATCTGCCTGCCGTGATCTATCTCTTTACCTGATCTATCTCGCCAACTGTCTGATCAATTTATATCCAAGCCAACTACCAATTGCGTAATAAATAAAGTCTTTCCACTGGAATACTGTCCCAAAGAGTGCTCCACCTGCCTGAAAAGACCTTATTGTTGTGAGAAATGCAGGATGCCAGAGCTGAAGGAATTCAATGATGCAGCAGACAATGAAGACAACCAGGGCAATATCTTTGAATTTCCAGATACCCGGCAATGAAAGGACCAAGCACCAGAATATGGAATAAACGACGCCGCTGAGAGAACCATTGACCCATTCATGGAATGTCCCCTGGTAATACTTCGTTCCCATCCCGAGAACAATGATAACAGACATAATCGCAAATGTATCGATTAATCGATGAGAATTCGATCTTCTACTCATACTATTTCCCCTTGCATCCTTATCAAGCTTGACAGATTTACCATTTGAGTATATAATAAAATAAAAATCATTGGAGTCAAGATGAAACATTCAGTATTTTTAATTCTATTATTTTACCTTTGTCAACTATATTCCACGACGATAACTAAAAGTGACTATGGATTTAGTGCAGGAAAAACACGTAACTTTAAGGAAGGATCTTGGAACCAGGCATCTACTGATCTCACCGAAGGAACCGGAAAGGTCTGGAATTTTACGACTCCTACGGCTGGTTATCAGAATAATACTTATCAAAATTGCAGCAATGTAGCAGGATTCCCCAATGCCAATCTGGTGCAGCAGTATTCACAACTGCTCAATGGTTATTCGGGAACAGGCAGTATGTATTACCAGGAAACAACTGATGATTTTCTACAGATTGGTTATACCGGCTCACCGAATCTGCTGTGGAACCCGAGTATACCCACAGGTCTTCCGCATTATCTGAACAAGACTTGGACAAGCACGAATACCTGGACCTACGGAACCTACGTAATTACAGGCAAGGTCATTGCCGAAGGTTCATTAACAACTCATTGGGGAACACACCAGGCTGTTCTTGTTCGCTATTACTATACAACCACTTCCTTATCCTACTATTGTTACCAATGGGAAACGAAGGAGTATGGAATCGAAGCTTATACAAATACGCTGAACGGGGGAATGCTCTATGTGTTGAATGAAGCAGAGCCGAATAGTGTCCCGAATTCAGATGCAACGGTGACTCCTTCTCCCTTCAATGTTACCGTCTATCCAAATCCCGCTCAGCGAGTTGTGAATCTTAAATTGAACAAAACAACCGATGAACCTATTTCTCTCCAGATATATAACATCAGGGGGGAATTGGTACATTCAGAAAACAAAGTTCAAACAACTCAACTTCATTGGGATATGAAAGACAGCAATGACAAAATTGTAAGTGCAGGCATCTATTTCTATAGGATTGAATCCGATAAACATATCATGAAAGGTTCTTTTGTCGTTATGAAATAAATGAAAGGCATCCATCAGGATGCCTTTCACAAAAACAATTAGAACTACTTAGCTCTCAACCAGGTTTCTGTTCTGCCGATCATGCTTATGCCTATGTAGCCTCGCAGAAGCATGGTATTATTATCTTTCAATTTGATATTGCATTTATAGGTATTCCCACTCTTGGGATCATAGATATTTCCCTTTCCCCATTCATTCGGCCCTTTTTGTATAAGATTCTCCATGATGATCATGCCCAATCTCTTCCTTGCTCTCAGTTCAGGTTTGGGATTCTTGGGATCTGACTTTTCCTTCCCGTTTTCATCCAAGGGAATCTTCAGCCAAGTAATCTTTCCACGGAACTCATTTCCCACCTTGTAGATCTCGACGGTGCTTTCCTTCCCGGCAGTCCACCAGGTTCCAATGATGGAGTCGGAAGTCTTTGTTTCCTGGGCAAGAAGCAGTAATGGAATGAATAATAACAGCATGCAGATGTATATTTTCATATGTTCCTCCATGTAATGAATATGCTTCAAAATAGGTCATGAAGATTCTTTGTAAAGTTATATTTTGCATTATACTTGAATACATTGTGTGTACAAATTTTGAAATTGACTTGATTTATCATATTTTTTTTATAGCACGGATTAGAGATTGCATCTCATAAACTGTTCTTTTAGAACCATGCAAATGCTGAATAAAATATGGAGAGTAGGCTTAATGAAATTACATTCGGTTCTTGTTACGTTGTTTTTTGTTATTGTTATTGTTGCTACGTTCCTTTTTGTTTCTGAATTGAAAGCAGATGATGCTGCCAAACCTCCCCTGAAGATAATCCCCATTTATAGAACGGACGGCAGTGTGACCTTTTCCGTTCTCACGGTTACGAACCACGGGCAATATACACCTCGTAATATCGGTGCCATTTGGGTAACAACTGAAAGCGGCACATTCGTTAAAACACTTCAAAGATGGGGCAATTCATATCTGCAATATCTCACGAAATGGCATTTCTTCTCTTCCAGCGGAAACGTCACTGGTGCAGTCACCGGTGCTACCTTGAGTAGCCATTCCACGCATAATGTGACATGGAACTGCAAGAATACGAGCAATGTGGAAGTACCTGACGGTAATTACAAGATTTGGGTTGAATACACTGAATCAAATGGAACAGGTCCGAACACTTCTGTTACCTTCACCAAAGGACCCAGTACCGTACATCTTACACCTGCTAATGTGACTTATTTCCAGAACATGGTATTGAATTTCACCCCGACCATCACAGTTTCTGCTCCTCAGAATTTGATTGGCAATATTGTGAATAATGCACAGGTCAATCTTCGCTGGTCGGAACCAACTTCCACCTATGGTCTGACAGGTTACAAATTATATCGGGATAATGCTCTTTTGGTAAGCATCGATAATACCACGACTTTGACTTATCTCGATACCCCTGAATTAGGAAGTCATGATTACTATGTTACCGCCATGTTCGGTACTTCAGAGTCAACTGCATCCAATACGGTTTCACTTACTTTAACTGCCAATCATGATGCAACTCAAACATCATATACAACTGCTCTGGAAGGAAATTATCCCAATCCATTCAATCCTGAAACAACGATTCGCTTCTCGCTTGCAAAGACGCAGTATGCTTCACTCAGTATATACAACTATGCAGGCCAGAAGGTCAGAACCATCACTTCCGGAAATCTGGCTGCAGGCGATCATATCATTACCTGGAATGGTACGAATGACAGGGGAAACACCGTTGCCAGTGGATTTTATCTGTATAAACTCGAAACCAGAGACAAGACGATCATCAAAAAAATGGTCATGCTTAAATAATTGAATCGATTTACGAAAGGCGATCTGCACTGATCGCCTTTTTATTTCTTTGAAATTCTACAGTGAAAGAAAATCACAATTTTTATTGAATAAAAAAGCACTCTCTGGTATTTGACCACATAGAAAATAATGCTCATGATCGATAGGAGAATATGAAGACTTTTGATATTGTTAAACCGTATCTAAAGCAGAGTATTGGCAGAATAGGGCTTGGTATCCTGGTACTGCTGGCTGTGGATGCAATTCAATTGATCATTCCCAAGATCATGCAATATGCCATCGACCATATTCAGCACAATGCCATCAATGCGAACGGACTTGCCCTGGTGGGCTTGGCTATCTTCGCTATGGCTTTCGGTATCATGGTCATGCGCTACTTCTGGCGTGTCCTCATTATCGGTAATTCTTTCGTAATCGAAGCAGGCATGCGACAGGATTTCTACAACCACTTGCTTCGCCTTTCTCAGAATTACTTCAATCGAAGTAAGATTGGTGACTTGATGGCACATGCCACCAATGATCTCAATGCAGTCCGAATGCTCTTCGGTATGGGATTCATCGCTGGTTCTGATATCATCATCATGACCATTGCTTCCTTTGCCTTCATGGTCTCCATCAACTTCCACCTGACAATGCTTGCCGTCATTCCATTGCCGATACTAACGCTCATTATCCGTCATTTTGGAAGAAAGATGCACAAGCGATTTGCCCAGGTACAGGGTGCCTTTTCCTCGATGTCAGGTGCCATCCAGGAGAATATCACCGGCATTCGTGTGGTGAAGGCATTTGTCCAGGAAAAGAGTGAAATTGAAAAGATAGATAAACAGGCTGTCGACTATGTGAAGCAGAACATTGCGATGGCAAGAATCTCCGGTGTTTTCCACCCTATGATGGGATTCGTCATCAGCATCAGCATGATCCTGAACCTTGTCTTTGGTGGGCAAGCAACCATCCATGGCGATATCACCATCGGTGAATTCATTGCTTTCTATTCCTACCTGGGGATGCTAGTATGGCCTATGATTGCTGTGGGTATGATCGTTGATATGTACCAGCGTGGAACTGCCTCTCTCAAGCGCTTGAACAAGATATTTGAGGAAATCCCTGAAGTGAACGATGACAAAGCTGATACAAGCATCACTTCCATTCATGGTAAAATAGAATTCAGGGACCTTTGTTTCAGATATCATGAAGACAGCCCCGAAATCTTCGTAAATCTATCAGCCTCCATCGATGCCGGTAAAACTCTTGCCATTGTCGGTCGTACAGGCTGCGGCAAGACAACCTTGATTGACCTGCTCACCAGGGTCTATCCCCCTGCGGAAGGCTCCATCCTGATCGATGACCGAGATGTGTATCAAATCCCCGTTCAACTCCTTCATACACAAATTGCCATGGTGCCACAGGATATCTTCTTGTTTTCGGATACCATCACCAACAACATCCGGCTCGGCAGACCCGATGCCACACTGGAAAAAGTGATGGAAGCAGCAAAAGCAGCCCAGGTACATGAAGACATCCTGGGTTTTGAAGAAAAATATGATACCATCATCGGTGAACGCGGTGTCACTCTCTCCGGAGGCCAGAAACAGAGAGTTGCAATAGCCCGTGCTCTGCTCTGCGATCCAGCCATCCTCATCCTGGATGATGCGTTATCAGCAATTGATACCAAGACAGAAAAGTATATTCTAGACAACCTGATCAAGCTAAGAAACGGAAAAACAACGATTATCATTGCACATCGCATTTCCTCTGTCCAACATGCTGACAAAATCATCGTCATTGAGAACCAACATGTTGCGGAAAGCGGAAGACACTCTCAACTTATTGCCATGAACGGTATCTACAAGAACCTGGACGACAAGCAGAAGATCGAAGAAAAACTGGCAGGTGTATCATGATGCACGGTGGCGGTGGTGGAATGGGCGGTGGACGTGGAGGCGGACACGGTCTAGCGAATGATGAAGTCATGGGAAAGATCTATGATGCCCGTCTCTTCAAGAAGCTTATCCGTTATCTCAAACCATATTTAGGTCTGGTCATTCTATCCTTCGTTATCCTGATGATCGCCACAACCGTTGAACTGGTTCTCCCGCTCATCACCAAGACCGCTGTCGATGAGTATATCGTATCCAATAAATCCATGATCCAGTTCAAGGACAAGGCAGAATGGGCTGCATTCCAGAATCAATATGCCAGGTTAAAACTCAAGAATTATGCATGGGCTGATCATTATTTTACCGTTCTTCCCACCAAACAGCGGAACCAGGTAAAGCATGATGATATAAAAGCTCTGACGAAAAGCCATGAGTTATCTAAGAGCAATTTCTACTTTATTCCCGCAACATCAGAGAATCTTGCACTCCTAAATTCATTAGGGACAAAGCAGAAATATCAGCCAAAATACATCCAGGTCTCCCGTGACCTGGTGGCTATTTCCCAGGCTGATATGAATCATATTCCCCCCGAGATTCGCAGAATCTTGAGAAAGGATGCTTCCAATAAGTTGTATTTCTATGGATTCCTGTTCTTTTGCGTGATTCTGATCCGCTTTATCACATCCTTCTTCCAGGTTTACCTGACGAATTTCTTTTCGCAGAATGCCATGCGTAACCTGCGAATGGACCTCTTCAAGCACGTACAGAAGATGCCCGTGACCTTTTTTGATAAGAATCCCATCGGAAGACTCGTGACAAGAACAACGAATGATATCGCCGCTCTCGACGAAATGCTGTCCTCAGGAATGATCACACTCATCCAGGATGTCATTCTCATCATCGCCCTTGTTATCATCATGCTGCTCTTGAACTGGCAGCTTGCCCTCATCAGCTTCACTGTGCTGCCTTTCGTCGTTTTCATGATCCAGCTCTTCAAGAACAAGACCCGCGTCGTATACCGCGATGTCAGGAAGAAGCTTGCAGAACTCAATGCCACGCTTTCTGAACATATCTCCGGCGTGAAGATCATTCAACTTTTCAATCAATACGTTTCCAAGCGTGACCAGTTTTCCAAGATCAATCGTGACTACTATGATATCTCGCTGCGGCAGTTGAAGCTGTTTGCCTTCTTCCGCCCGATCATCAACCTATCGTCCCAATTCGCCATAGCCCTGATCATCTGGTACGGAGGCAGGCAAATTCTTGCCGATGTTATTACCATTGGTATGTTCATGGCTTTTACAACCTATATAGGTAAACTCTTTGAACCTATCAATGACTTCAGCGATAAATTCAATATCCTGCAGGGAGCATTGGCTGCTTCAGAACGTATCTTTGATTTACTGGAACAGGACCCTGAAGATTACAGGGAAGAACGAAAGCATGATATCAAATTACGGGGAGAGATCGAATTCAGGAATCTCTCCATGGCATATAATGAGAACGAATGGGTACTGAAGAATGTCTCCTTCCATGTGAAACCCGGTGAACGTGTAGCGCTCGTGGGACATACAGGCTCTGGTAAAACCACGATTGTCAATCTCATCCTGGGTATGTACCCCTATCAGAAGGGACAGATACTCCTGGATGGCAAAGAAATATCCGAATATGCCACTGATGATATCCGGCATAATATTGGTATCGTCCAGCAGGATGTATTCCTCTTCGCTGGAACAATTCGGGATAATATTGTACTGAGTAACCAGGACATTTCCTACGAGGACATGGTGAAAGTTGCCGATTATGTGAATGTCAGCAAATTCATCAATACACTCCCGGCAAAATTCGACGAACCAGTTATGGAACGTGGTGCAACCTTCTCCGTAGGACAACGCCAGTTGATTTCATTTGCCCGTGTCCTTGCCTATGACCCATCCATCTTCATTTTGGATGAAGCCACTTCCAACATCGATACGGAGACAGAACTTCTTATCCAGGATGCTCTCATGAAGATCATGCAGAACCGCACTTCCATTGTCATTGCACATAGATTATCCACAATTCAGCACGCCGACCGTATCATCGTCCTTCATAAAGGCGAGATCGTCGAAGAAGGCAACCACCAGGAACTTCTCCAAAAGGAAGGTCTCTACTACGACCTGTACAGACTGCAATATCAATGATCAGGGAACAGGGAACAGGGAACTGGGAGTAGCACAGATCGGAAGGAAATAGGAATTAGGAAATAGCCCAGAAAGAAAGAGAATAGAGAATAGCCCGGATGGTTCATTGAGTTTGTCATCCTTGCGAATGCGAGGATCCATGAAATTTAGAAATTGTATCGAAATGGACCTTCAGGAAAAGAGAATTATATAGAACTGTAGGGGTCCGCGTTAGCAGACCCATATATAAACAGAAGGGTTTACTGCCGCAAACCCCTACTTAACTTTAGCTTACCCTCCAAAACCAATCAAACTCAATAAAACCATAACATCTTAATCATCAAGCCATTATCGAAGAAAGTTTCAATCGTCCCTCGATGGTGGTTCGATGGTGCCTCGATCGTATTTTGATTGTCATGTTGGAAATAATATGGTTTTTCAGCAGGATCGGAGTCCTGCTCCACATTATATCCGTAGCGATGGCTTTAGCCGTCGTAGGGATGATTTCAATCATTCCATTCCTGCATGAACAGGATGAATCCTGTTCCCACGATTACTGAAGTAATCGCTACGAAAAAAAATACTTGCCGGGAATTGGTTCTTTTTTATCTTGTAAGTGAATACTTACTTACAGAGGTGAATATGGATTTAACAACCAGGCAAAAGGAAATCGTGCTGAACTCCATCAGCATCATATCCAGACAGGGAATACAGGATCTGACGATCAAGAATATCGCTGCTGCGATCAATGTCACTGAAGCTGCCTTGTACCGTCACTTCAAAAGTAAGAATGAACTGCTGATGGCAGTATTGAATTATTTCGATGATCTTTCGAGGGAATTGGTAGACGCTGCTGAACTGGAAGGGAAAACCCCGCTTCAGAAGATGGAATTATTCGTCATGAAAAGATATGCTCTCTTCATGAGTAATCCCGATCTGGCAAAAGTCATGTTTTCCGAAGTGTTGTTTGAAAATGAACCTGCTCTATCCGCAAAAATGCTTTCGATCATCCAGAGACACATGCATCAATTTTTAGATTATGTGAACCAAGCACAAACCCAGAATTATATTCGCAGTGATATCGAAGGGCAGCAGATATTCAGGATGATCATCGGCTCCATGAGGCTTCTTGTGACCCAATGGACGCTGAATGAGTTCTCTTTCCCACTGGAAGAGGAGGGAAGAAAACTCTGGAATTCCATTACCAAATTAATTCAATAAAATAGATAGGAGACAGCATGAAAAGGAAGATCATTAAAATCGATCCTGACAAATGCAATGGTTGTGGTCTTTGCATTCCGAATTGCCCGGAAGGTGCGATTCAGATCATTGACCAAAAGGCAAGGCTGGTAAGCGATCTTGCCTGTGACGGACTGGGAGCATGCCTTGGTCATTGTCCTCAGGGTGCGATCACGATTGAAGAACGTGAAGCGGAACCTTATGATGAGAAAATGGTCATGGTGAATATCGTAAAGCAAGGTGCTAATACGATCAAAGCACATTTGAAGCACTTGCATGATCATCAGCAGCATACATTTCTGAACGAGGCAATCCAATATTTGCAGGAAAATCACATTGAGATTCCCGAATATAAGGAACACCATCATGATCATCATGAAGAAACTGTTTCAAGTTGCGGTTGTGCCGGCAGTGCTGCAAGGTCATTTTCACATCATGAACATCATCATGGTGAGCCTGCCATGGCGATCCAATCTGAACTGAGGCAGTGGCCTGTGCAGTTGCACCTAATTAATCCCGATGCAGGATATTTTGCGAATTCGGATTTGCTGATTTCAGCAGATTGCGTACCTTATGCTTATGGGGATTACCATCGGAAGTTCTTAAAAGGGAAGATTGTTATCACCTTATGTCCCAAACTCGATCGGGATATAGACAGTTACGTCGATAAATTGGCTGAAATTTTCACAAAACACAATATCAAATCACTCAGTATCGTAAGAATGGAAGTTCCCTGCTGTGGAGGAACTGAGTACATTGTGCAGAAAGCACTGGAGAGATCAGGAAAGATGCATTTTGTAAAACTTTCAATCGTATCAATGCAAGGAGACATATTATGATCAGCAGGAATTGGAAGGATTCATCTCCGAAACGCGATATGTCCGGCGTCAAAGCGATCGAGATGTATAATCACGAAGAGGGTCAGATCATGCATTTGAGCATTGAACCCGGCAGTGAACTGAAAACCCACGTTACACCTGTGAATGTCGCAATGTATGTTGTAGAGGGCGAACCGACTATTTTTATCGGTGAAGAGCAACAGTCATATCCTGCAGGGACCATGGTGGAAAGCCCGAAGGATGTTCCGCATGCGATCAGGAACGACACCAAAGAAATCGTTCGCATGTTAATCATGAAATTACCAAGACCTCAAATAAAGTAAAGGAGATCAAGAAAATGAGTATGTTCTGTTATCAATGCCAGGAAACCGTTCGTAATGAAGGCTGCACCATGCGTGGTGTTTGCGGAAAGACGGAAGATGTTGCCAACATCCAGGATCTGATGATCTGGATCCTGAAAGGTACCGGATGGATCGTAGAAAAGGCAAGAGAATTTGGAAACCCGGATTTGAAGTATGCCGAATACATCAAGGAATGCCTTTTCGCAACGATTACCAATGCAAATTTCGATTTCAGCCGCTTTGAAAAGTTCATACCCAAAGCCATACAATTCCGGGACGAACTTCGTACAAAGTTCCTTGCTGATTATAAGGCAAAATATGGGAAGGACTACAGCGGTACCATGCCGGAAGCAGCAACATGGACATCCAATGATGTCAATGTCATGCGTGAAAAAGCAAAGGAAGTGGGTATTCTTTCTGTACACGAAGATGACATCCGCTCTTTACAGCATCTCATGCTATTCGGGCTGAAGGGTGTTTGCGCCTATTCACACCATGCCTCTGTTCTTGGTTACCAGGATGATGAAGTGAACCAGTTCCTGTTCTCAGCCCTTGCTGCAACCCAGGATCATGCACTGACAGTCAGTGACTGGGTGAACCTTGTACTGAAAACAGGTCATATGGCTGCGCAGACCATGGCATTGCTGGATAAGGCGAATACCGAGACCTACGGAAATCCGGAACCAACAAAGGTAAATATTGGTGTTGGGACAAATCCGGGAATTCTGGTGAGTGGACATGATCTGAAAGATTTGGATGAACTGCTTCAGCAGACAGAAGGAAAAGGCATCGATATCTATACCCATAGTGAGATGCTTCCTGCCAATTATTATCCAGCCCTGAAGAAGTACAAGCACCTCAAAGGTAATTACGGCAGTTCCTGGTGGCATCAGCAGACAGATTTCGAGAAATTCAATGGTCCGGTGCTGCTGACAACCAACTGTCTTGTCCAACCGAAGGACAGTTATAAGGATAGAGTGTTCATGACCAGTATCGTTGGATTTGAAGGTCTGAAATACATTGAAGACAGAAAACCCGGTCAGCAGAAGGATTTCTCCCCCATTATCGAAATGGCTCTGAAATGCCCTCCACCTGTTGAACTGGAAACAGGAGAGATCATCGGTGGATTTGCTCATAATACAGTCATGAGTGTTGCTGACAAGGTAATCGAAGGTGTCAAAGCCGGAAAGATCAAACGCTTTGTGGTCATGGCAGGCTGTGATGGACGCCATAAGGAACGTGATTATTTCACACAGGTCGCTGAGCAACTCCCGAAGGACACGATCATTCTGACAGCCGGTTGTGCCAAGTACCGCTACATCAAGCTTCCGCTTGGTGATATTGACGGCATTCCTCGGGTATTGGATGCAGGACAGTGCAATGACTCCTATTCCCTGGCAGTGATTGCCCTAAAATTGAAGGAAGCATTTGGTCTTGCTGATGTGAATGACCTTCCACTGTCTTTTGACATTGCCTGGTACGAACAGAAAGCTGTGGCAGTACTGCTTGCCTTGCTTGCCTTAGGATTCAAGAATCTGAGACTTGGACCTACATTACCGGCGTTTCTCTCCCCCAATGTTGCCAAAGTATTGGTTGAGAATTTTGGGATCATGAGAATAACAACCCCGGAAGAAGATGTACATGCCATGATGCAGGGAAAATAAATAGGAATATTCCATAAAAGTAACCGGATTATCGAAGGATGATCCGGTTTTTTTTATGCAAAAGATGATTAATATTGAATAGGAATGGTAATTGCCTTAAAAGCAGGATATCCTATATTTAAATGCTTTAGCGTCATGATACAGAAAAAAATGATGCTGTGACTGATGATTAATCAAAAATTGTTTTGACAAAAAATGATGGAATTGTGAAATCATAGTTTAATAAATGAAAACTACTCAAGGAGGATTCATGAAGAAAATACTGTTATTAGTTTTCACCTTAATGTGCATTGCCAGTTTAATGATGGCAACAACATCAAGAGTGACTCCCAAAGCGTCTTCCCCCTCGAATGATAGAGGAACAAGACTTGAGACGATTGCTTGGCAAGAAACTTTTGAAAATGGCCAGGGAAATTGGACTTATAACGACGCAACTTTACCGCCCAATATGTGGCACAATTACAACTCCACAGCAGATGGTTGGGTTTGGTGGATGGGTGATCCGGCTCTTGCATCCGGAAACAATATCGGTGGTTACTTGAGCCACCAGTATCTTGTTTTGGATACACCGGCGATTACCGTACCTTCTACTAATCCAACACTTACTTTCCGTCTGAAATACAACTGCGAATCACCATCTGGTGCTACAGCACCTTATACAGGATGGGATGCTTGTGATGTTCGTATTTCAACAAACGGTGGTACAACTTGGACTGTTATCAGCGGAACTCCAGCTTATAACGTTTCATCTGCTTATTCCTTCGGATTTGAACATGGTGAAGGTGCAAACGTCCCCGGTTGGGGCGGTGCTTCTACAGGCTGGATTAACGCATCCTTCAATCTGAGCACTTATGTTGGACAGAATGTCATGATTCGTTTTGCCTTCGCTTCAGACCCTGCATATGATACAACTGATAGTGCAGCCATGTTTGGTATGATGGTTGACGATATTGCTCTTGGCTCATACACAAATGACGGTTCAACCGCCGGTGGTTGTGTTGCCAGCAGTTTGGTTCCACTTGGTGGACAATTATGGCACCTTAGTGAAGCCACTGGTGCACCATCACCTACACATGTGATGAACTGCCAGAATGATCAGGGTTCATACAATGTTAACATGCTCGATTATGTTACCAGCCCGTCCATTGTCTTACCGGAATCCGGTCAGATCAAGGCTGATTTCCAGATCATGGGTAACTTCACGGATACAGGCGTATTCCCTGATGTAGATTATTGGGGATGGGAAATTTCACCTGATGATGGAATGACCTGGTATGCTATGAGCAATCCATATGGTGATCCAAATGGTAATAACTATGTTTACAGTGATGCACCGGATGTATGGTCTTCCGCTGTAGAAAGTTATTCTTTAGACGGTATGATAACAGATTATGCCGGTATGACCGTCAAATTCCGTATTTATTTCAAATCCAATGCGAATGTAAACGGCACAGGTGTCATGTTCGATGATTTCACGATCTATAATGTTCTATTCCTGCCTGCACCGACAAACCTGATCGGTTCAGCATCCAATGGACAGGTAAACCTTACCTGGACAGCTCCCACTTCCGGAGTGACTCCTGCAACCATCACATCTACGAATGAGAACTGGTCTTCCTTCGTTTCCGATGCTGAAGGTTATGCTATGAAGATCACCAATCCGAATACGACGGCAACCCAGATACATGCAGTCAATTTCATGCTTTATCGTCAGAACAGCATGCCTATCACAGGCACACCAACCATTCATGTTTGGGCGAACGAAGGTGGACTGCCTGGTACTGAATTATTGAACATACCCGGAATCGCCGGTATTGATAACTTCGCATGGAAATCTGTCGATATCACAGGCAATAATGTCATGATTCCAGCAGGTGGTTCTGTATTTGTCGGTATCAGTGACATCGATGCAGGTGACACCAATGCACAGGGTCTTCTTTGTGATGCAACAAGCACCGCAACAGATTCATACGCATTAACTAATGGTACATGGGCAACTTTGGGTTCCACATACACCGGTCTGATCAATTGCGGTTTATCTGCAACAGTCTGGATTCCAGATCCAAATGCTCCCGTACTGACAGGCTTCAAAGTCTGGCATGCTCTTGATTCAGGTGCTGAATTCACAGAAATTGCCAATATTACGAATACAGCAACTCTTAACTATACAGATGCAACCCCAACATCCGGTGTCATGAATTATTACAAGGTTACCGGTGTTTAT
>DAONDQ010000016.1:0-35164 GCA_035402645.1 Candidatus Cloacimonadota bacterium
TTTACTCTATATACACATCTTTATAGAAATAAGAGATGTAGTTCTAGTTATTTAGTTGACAAAAATATAGAATAATATTTTTTTTTTAGCCAAAGGTATTTTATTCAGCAAGTGGGGAGTCACTATGGTCACAGATATACTCGATGATCAGAAAATGAACAGCGAGGATAACCCTCAGGAAGAATCAATTTTAACCCGTTGGAATCATACCGAGATGGACTATCCGAAGGATATTCCCATTCATCAGCTTTTTGAAATGATGGCAGAGGCATATCCGAATCGGAATGCGGTTGTCGATGGTTCAGGCTCGATCACATTTACGGAATTGAATCGACAGGCTAACAGAATCGCCAACTGGTTATTAACGAAAATCAGACTCCAACCCGAGACCCCGGTTTGTCTTTTCATGCCGTCATCGAGACAGTTCGTCATTGCCATGCTGGGTATTATCAAAGCTGGTGGAGCATACGTACCTCTCGATCTCAAATTTCCTGTGGAACGTATATCCTATATTATTTCCCAGACACAAAGCCCGATCGTACTCACAACGATGAACCATTCTGCCTCCTTTCCGCTGGAAGGAGTCGAATTATTAGAAGTTGATAATTATGAGAGTTTTGACGGTATTTCATTGGAATATCCTATTACAAAAGTAGAACCGGAACAATTAGCCTATATTATTTTCACATCCGGTTCAACGGGAACGCCCAAGGGTGTTGCCATAGAGCATAGATGCCTGGTCAATCTGGTATATTGGAGTCGGATCCGTTTTAAGATGAAAGGTGGCGAGAACCAGACGCAAACGACCAGAATTGTTTTTGACGCATCTGTATGGGAGTTTTGGACAAGCTTATGTCTTGGGAATACACTGCACATCGTCGAACAGCACGTGCTTCTGGATATGGAACACATGAACGAATGGCTGATCTCACATGAAATACATATTATGTTCATGGCTACCGGTATTGCAGAATTATTCCTTGATTCCGACTGGCATGCAAATCGTACACTTCGAGTCCTGATCGCAGGTGGTGATAAACTCACACGAAGACCTGATCCTGATTTTCCAGCTCAATTCACAAATTACTATGGACCTACAGAAGCGACGATGGTCACAACAGAAAAGATCGTCGAACCAGTGAAGGATGTTTATACGATTCCAACCATCGGCAAGCCGATTGCAAATTACCAATGCTACGTTCTGGATGAAAACCTGAAACCCGTAGGAGTCGGTGAGAATGGTCAATTGTTCATCGGTGGTGACGGTCTTGCCCGTTGTTATTACGGCAGTCCTGACCTGACGAATGAAGCATTTATACCAAATCCATTCCCCGGAACCCCTGGAGATAGAATATATAAGACCGGAGATCTGGTCCGATATACAGAAGATGGTGATATCGATTTTCTGGGGAGAATCGATTTTCAAGTGAAGATTCGTGGTTACCGTATTGAACTGGGTGAAATAGAATCTGCATTCCTTCAGCATCCGGCGGTGAACCAATGTATTGTTACGGCGGAATCCGTTGATGGTGGTGACCGTGTACTGGTTGCCAGTATCATCCTGAATCATAGGATCAAGACTAATACGGAGGAATTAAAAGCGTTTGTAGCGGATAAGATTCCTGAATACATGATACCATCCTTTGTACAATTCCTGAAGTCATATCCGCTGACTGCAAACGGCAAGATCGATAGGGATGCTATGCCAATACCCAGTAGAAAGACGGAAGAAACTCCCCTTTCATTCGATGAACCTTCAACCGAAATGGAGATCATTATCGCCAATATCTGGAAGAGAATCCTGAAACTTGATAAAGTCAGCATGCAGGATCATTTTTACCAGTTGGGCGGACATTCCATCAAGGGAACACAAATATTAGCCATCGTTCGAAAGGAAATCGGAGTATCTCTCGACATTCCCTTCATCCTAAATAACCCATCCCTGGCAGAATTCGTTCATGCTGTACAGGAAGCACAAAAGCAAACCCGGAAAGCAATCACTGTACAGACGGGACAAGATGAATTTCCGCTTTCCTGGGGACAGCACGGCGTATGGTATTTCTGGAATCTCGATCCAAAGCGAACCGATTTTCATATTCCTATGCGTATCGACATCGAAGGCTCTTTGAAGACGGATGTATTGAAACAGGCATTACAGATGGTTGTTGACCATCATGAGATATTGAGAACCAGTTTTGAAATGAAGGATGGTGTCCCCACCCAATTCATTCATCCAAGAGTCCGTGTGGAATTACCCTATATCATGATTCCGAAGAATCCTTCAAGAGCCGGTTCTTCTCTGACAAATCAACCCCAGCATGACGACATCTTCCCGTATTCGAACAATACTCCTGAATTGAAAGACCTGGAAAGAAGAATGGGAACAGAACCATTCAATCTGCAGGCAGTGCCTCTATTCAGATTCTACCTGGTGCAGTGCAGTGTAAATGAATTCATCCTATTCGCCACTTTCCACCATATCATGGTGGACGGGTGGTCAACCAGTATATTCCTTCGTGATCTGCGGAGCATCTATGCCAGTTTGATTGATAACCAGCCACCACTCTTCCCTGAGTTATCGGTTCGTTATGGCGATTATGCCGTTTGGCAGAAATCCAGAACTCCCAGCGTCGATTTTTCCAAGGAACTTCAGTACTGGAAATCAAAACTAATACCCTTCCCTCCCGAATTGAAACTGCCCTTGAAATCGGGAAATTCACATAATCATAAACATACCGGAAGAAGATACTGGTGGGTAATAGATCAGGATTTGACTTCTTCTCTGAATAACCTGGCGCAGACATCCAACAAGAGTCTGTTTACTACCCTGCTGGCAATATTCAAACTATTATTATATAAATACACGCAACAGACCGATATTGTCATTGGCAGTTCCTATGCTGGACGAACGGAAGCAGAGTTGGAAAACGTCATGGGTGTGTTCACTAACGTTCTTGCACTCAGAACGAGTTTGGAAGGCAATCCAACCTTCATGGAGCTCCTCGATAGAGAGCAGCAAACTACCAGTTATGCTTTTGCCAATGCCAATTATCCTTTCGATCAGCTTGTGATTGATCTGGGTTACAAGACAGAACCGAACAAGCACCCTATATTCCAAGTGATGTTCCTGCTCCAGAATTATCCGGATGTGGAAAGAGAATACGGCGGTGTTAAGTTGCATATGATTGAAATCGGCAACCTGTCTGCCAAGTTTGATTTGCTTCTAACCATAGAAGAATATCAGGAAAAATTGATCTGCTGGTATGAGTATAATGCCGCTATCCTGGATGATGAGATCGTTCAGCGCATGTCCGATCAGTTCACATGGCTGTGCACGCAAATCACCAGGAAACCTCTCCAGAGAATCGACAGTTTTGAAGTTCTACTACCAAAGGAAAAAGAAAAGATCCTGGAAGAATGGAACCAGACCATGGCAAAATTCACTGCCAATAAAACGTACCCGGAAATCTTCGATGATAATCTGGCTATCAACGCGAAGGCAGCGGCTGTCTATTTTAAGGAAAAAAGGCTAACTTATAAGGAATTGAATATTTTCTCCAACCGTATGGCACATATGCTATTGAATCACGGAGTTGAACCTGATACCATCATCGGTGTCTGTCTTGAGAGAAGCATTGAATTGCCGATTGCGTTATTGTCGGTTTGGAAGACAGGATGTGCCTATCTTCCTCTTGATCATACATATCCTTCCGAAAGATTGAATTATATGATTGAAGATAGTGGTGCCAAGATCATACTAACTCAACAGTCACTAATGCCCAAACTACCTTCTGATAAAGTGAAGTGCATATGTCTTGATGATCCTGACACAACCTGGACTGCCGATTCTCCTGAACCTTTGCCGGTCACTACAAAAGATGATTCAATTGCATATGTGATCTATACATCCGGTTCGACGGGTAAACCGAAAGGTGTGCAAATCACACAGCGTAACCTTGTGCATCATAACCTTGCCGTTGTTCGTGAATTCGGACTTACCTCCAAGGATCGTGTCCTGCAATTCGGTTCCATCAGTTTCGATCTTTCTATAGAGGAAATTTTCCCAACCTGGTTGGCAGGTGCGACATTGATCATGAGGACCGATGAGGTTCTTACATCGTTGGAACATTTCTTGGATTTCATCGAAACCGAGCAGATTTCTGTACTCGATATTCCGACTGCCTATTGGCACGAGCTTGTGTATTTACTTACAGAACGAAACCTTCCCAATTCAGTCAGATTGGTGATCATAGGTGGTGAAAAAGCGTTACCGGATAAACTTGCAATTTGGCATAACCATGTCGATAAGAATGTAAAATTGCTGAATACATACGGACCGACTGAAACGACTGTTATCGCCACTATCTATGAACCCAAGAGAGACGATGTGATTGATTTGGAAGAATTCCCGATTGGAAAACCCATATCAAACATCTTTACTTATGTCTTGAATAAGAATCTGCAGCCTGTTCCAATCGGTGTTTCAGGTGAACTCTATATCGGAGGTATCTGTGTTGGAGCAGGTTACATCAACAGACCTGATCTCACAGCCGAGAGATTCCTGAAAAATCCTTTCGCAAATCATCCCAAGGAACGAATATACAAAACCGGAGATATTGTTAAGTATCGATTCGACGGTAATCTGATCTATCTTGGCAGAAGTGATGACCAGGTTAAATTCCTTGGGCATCGGATTGAATTACATGAAATTGAAATGGCTATCAGCAAACTTCCGGATGTGAAGAATGCAGTGGTTATCCTATCTGATGACAATCCGGATCATCAGAGTCTGGTTGCCTATATCGTTCCCGATATTAAACAACCTGATCTTGAAAAAGTGAAATCCAATCTACTGACTGTCCTTCCTGATTATATGATACCTTCTCAGTTCATATTTATCAAGGAATTACCTTTCACGACATCAGGCAAGATCGATAAGAAAGCACTTCCCAAGCCCGGGATGGAGCAGCATGATAAGTTGCTGGTTTTCCCTCGAACTTCCCTGGAAAAACGAATTGCGGGAATATGGCAGAAAGTGCTGAATCTGCAACAAGTTGATGTAATCTCTACCTTCAATGAACTTGGAGGTCATTCTCTTAAGGCAATGCTTGCAGTTGCTCTACTGGAGAAAGAATTCAAAACCAAGATAGACCTTCAGACTTTTGTCGATCATCCCAATATTGCCTCCCTTGCCTCTTATTATGAAGGGGAAGCTGATACAGAAGAAAAAGCGGTGAAAAGTGATATCATACCGATACCCAGGGATAAAGATTCATATACGATTTCCTATTCTGAGGAAGGTCTTTGGTTCCTTTGGGAAATGGATCAGAGTAAGATTGCTTACAATATTCCTCTTTCATTCTCAGTAAAAGGATTTGTAGATCAGAAAGTATTCTCTGATGCCATTCACTATCTCATTAATCGGCACGAAGTATTCAAAACCAATTTCAGGTTATTTGATGGTATCCCCAAAAAGATACTTGATAAGGATATCAAGGTCAATTTTGATATTGTCGATATTAGTGATGGTGCCTCCTATGAGAAGGAGGCAAATGCAATCCAAATGGCGAAGCAGTTGTCGGCTACACCTTTCAACTTATATTCCGGTCCGTTATACAAAGCCACTCTTCTGAAACTCGCTGATGATAATTGGCGATTCATACTGGTCATTCATCATATTGTAGCAGATGGGTGGTCTTTTGCACTCTTCATGTCAGAATTCCAAAAAGTATATCAGGCACTAACCGAAGGGAAAGAACCAGAACTGCATGAATTACAGATTCAGTATATTGATTATGCAGTTTGGCAAAGAGATTTGTTTGAAAAGGAACTGAAAAACATCCAGGCTCATTACTGGAAGAACAAGTTGAGTCCTTTACCTGAACCAATCCAATTGCCCATCAAAGGTATCCGTCCGGCAGAACAAAGTTATCAGGGTAAACATGTGAGCATGTTTATTCCAAACGAAACATACGAAGTTTGGAAGAACTTGGTCAAAGAGACAAACACGAGTCTCTTCACTGTTCTCCTCTGCGGTTTGAATATACTCCTCTACAGATACAGTGGGCAGGAAGACTTAATTGTGGGAACTCCATTTGCAAACAGGAAGGATCCTGCACTTGAAGATGTAATGGGTTGCTTCACGAATATGCTTGCTTTACGTACCCCGTTCACTCCGGAAGATTCAATCAATGTGCTTCTGAAGAAGATCAACCAGACATGTCTGGAAGCATTCTCTCATTCAGATTATCCCCTGAATCTCCTAATTCCGCTGCTTCAGGTGCCAAGAGACACAAGCAGGCATCCACTGTACCAGGTGATGCTGACTCTACAAAATTACCCCATTCCCGACTTCAGTTTCAGCGGAATTAAGATGAAACCGAATGTGATTCCCAACGGTTCTGCCAAAGTAGACCTCTCTCTTAGTTTTGCAGAGACCGAAGATGGTTTGGAAGGAATCCTTGAATATGATTCCGAACTGTTTGAACAGGATTTCTGTAAGAGAATGGCTGACAACTTCATTCAAATTATGAACGACATTGCTTCCAATCTTGACGTTCCTGTTTCTGAAATTGCCTATCTGACTCCTGAAGAAGAAAACAGGATTCTCATTGAGATCAACCAGACCGAAACAGAATTACCGGCTTACAATTCCGTTCTTGAATGGATAGAAAATACAGCAAAGCAATATCCTGATAAGTCTGCCATCATATTTGATAAAGAAGAGATCAAGTATTCAGAACTTATGAAAAGAGTTTATAAAACAGCAGATTTCATGCTCTTGCAGGGTGTTAGCCATGGAGACCGAATCGGTATATTCCTCGATCGCAGTCCGGAAATGCTGATCTTCGCTCTTGCAGCATGGGCAATTGGTTGTTCATACCTTTATCTTGATCCTGAGTTCCCTGATGAACGTCTGAATTTCATGAAAGAAGACACATCACCGAAGTTCATTATCGTGAATCGGAACCTTTCCACTCGATACCAGGTTAAACCATTGAATGTGTATATATTGGAAGATATTGCTTCTAAAATTGATAAAAGCAGTGAATCTCGTCCAAGTTATGATCCCCAACCTGATGATATCGGTTATTTGATCTTCACCTCCGGTTCAACCGGGAAGCCCAAGGGAGTTGCCATCCTGCAGGAATCAATCATCAACTTCCTGTATTCTATGCAGCAGAAACCGGGATTAACACCTGAAGATCGTTTGCTGGCAATAACCCCCATGAGCTTTGATATTTCTGCTCTGGAAATGTACCTGCCGCTTGTTACCGGTGCAACATCCATTATATTGGAAAGGCAAAGAGCCATGAGCGGTGGTTTGTTAGCCTCAGCTATCGAAGAATATAAAACCACACTTATCCAGGCTACTCCTTCCACATATAAGCTACTTCTCGATAATAACTGGCAGGGAAATCCAAACCTGGTTGCACTGAGTGGTGGTGAAGCAATTTCACAGACACTGGCACATCAGCTTGTAGGAAAAGTCAAAGCACTATGGAATATGTATGGACCAACCGAGACAACGGTTTGGTCAACCATCTACCAAATCAAGTCAAGCGCAGATCCAATATTGATTGGAAAGCCCATAGCCAATACGCAAGTGTATATACTTGACGCACTTCAGAAACCTGTTCCGTTCGGAGCTTGGGGTGAATTATACATTGGAGGGAAAGGCGTAGCATTGGGCTATTGGAATCGAAGTGAATTAACGAGTAGGCGCTTCCTACGTAATCCTTTCCAGAATGATCAGAATGAGAGAATCTATAAAACCGGTGATGTTGTCCGTTTCAAGCCTGATGGCAATTTAGAGTACTTCGGAAGAAATGATTTTCAAGTCAAGATCAGGGGACACCGTATCGAGCTCGGTGAGATCAGTGAACTGCTACGCAAGCATCCTGCAGTCAAAGATGCAGTCATTATTGCTGATGATGGGCAGTATGACCAGAAACAATTAGTCGGGTATCTGATCCTTCACCCTCAGGAACGCCCTGATAAAGCAGAAATCAGACAATTCCTGCGTAAGGATCTCCCTGATTATATGATTCCAAATATTTACATTCTGCTTGAATCCTTCCCATTAACAGCAAATGGGAAAATTGATCAAAATGCACTACCAAAACCAAAGATACAGGAACCTGTGGTGAGTGGGGAAATCGTTGAAGCAAAAACACCCGAGCAGGAATTGCTCATTCGGGCAGTAAAGGACATTCTTCATCTGCAGAAGGTGGGAATCAACGATAACTTCTTTGATATTGGAGGAAATTCCATCCTCAGTATGCAACTCATCAGCAGGGTAAGCCAGGCGGGGCTGGCATTAACCATCGATCATCTATTCCGGCACCGCAATTTGGAAGAATTGGCAAGTTGGATGCAGATCAAAACCGACGAAAAGACATTTGGTTCATTCTCGTTGGTCGAATTGAGAAAAGGAAATCCTAAATATCCTCCTTTATTCCTCATACATCCATTGCCCGGAGATGTTCTCGGGTATGTTAACCTGGTACGCAGAATCGACCCTGAACAACCGGTTTATGGTTTCCAGGCTTATGGTCTGCTTGATCCTGACAAAGCGCATAAGACTATACCCGAAATGGCTGCATACTATATTTCCATTATCGAAAAAATGAATATTCCAAAAGGATACATGCTTGCCGGTTGGTGTTACGGAGGATCGATCGCCTTTGAAATGGCTCAGCAACTAAGAACGAAAGGTATTACCTTACCAAACCTGTTCTTATTCGATACTTTCGCCTTCAATCCTGTCGATGAACTGAAGAAAAGATATAGCTCACACAGAATGGGTGTCTATATCAAGAATACTTTCCGTATCCCCCATTTGATTCGTGTGAAACTGAAGGAAAAGAAGAATGGCTATCAAGTCATGTTCGATCGAGAAAACATCTTCCAAGAACAGGGAATCTTTATCAATCGTAGTATCGTACGAATGATTAACCTGGAATCTGTCTTCAAATGGACTATGGACTGGTATCCGGGTAGAATCACAGTGTTTTCTGCAAAAGTACAGCATCCTTCCATGATGCATGACAAGGAAATGGCATGGAAGATATTTGCAGATCGTTACAAGATTCACAGGATTGATGCAACTCATGATAACATACTCAAGGAACCTCAGGTTATCCAAATTGTGGAGATCATGAATGAATACCTGAAGTATGAAAGAGATAAATTATAAAAAGAAAATGAAAAAGAAAAGCGTAGCATATTCAAATGCTACGCTTTTTTATCTTAAACTTGTTTAGCGTTATATTCTGTTGGTGTCCTGACTCGCGAGAATAATAAGTAATCATAGAAGAATTTTCTCGTTTCATGGAATCCGCCCATATGTACCAAACCTTCTTCGACAAATCCAAGCCTATTCAACAATTTCTGTGAGGGTTGGTTCTCAGGTCGGACCTGAGCTTGTATCCGATGGAAATTCAAGTCATCATCAGCCCATTTCAAGATTGCCTTGAGCGCTTCCTGCATATAACCCTTTCCCCATTCTGATTTCGCCAGGTCATATCCTATGTCCGCAATGGAGTTTCTCCAGAAACCACAAAGAATGCAGGTTCCTATAAGCTTATCGGTTTCTTTGGATACGACAGCCCATCGGATTGTTTCACGTTTTCTATATTGTTCATTAAAATACTCGATGATCATCCTTGCCACGTCAACTGAACCCGGACCATCCCAATCCAAAAACTTCGGAACTTCCGGCTCGGAATATAACTCGTAGAATGCCTCTGCATCAGAATCTGCCAACTGACGAAGAATCAATCGTTCAGTAGTTAAAACCGGGAACTTCTGAAACGCATCTTTCAGAGCCATAATAACCTCCCCATTTGAAACATTTCATATTTATTATATATCGAATATCATTCATTCTGTAAAGTTTTTTTTTATTCCCTGAAGAACGATACCCCATATCATGTGTGATTGCATTCTATATTTTTGCTTGACCATCAAAGTGATTGATATTTCATACGGGAATGAAACACTTGATATTATTCCATCGACACCCTCATGAAATGAATGGGGATTTCTCTTTTGAATTACCTTCATGGCTTGGGAAGGAAGAGATTGATAAAAATCTCAAATATCACCGCTTCATTGACCGTTATAATCACCTTGCAGGAAAACTCCTGCTTAAATTATCCATGCAGCAAATAGGTTTACAAAGCGAATTGATGCATGATATTCTCGTTACAGAACAAAAAAGACCCTACCTGCCTGTACCTTATGATTTCAACATCACACACTGCGATGATGCCATTGCAATTGCAATTGCCGAAAACCGGAACATCGGTCTCGATATCGAAGATCTGTGTCCATTAACAATCCAGGATTTCCATCATTGTTTTACGACTTGTGAATGGAATGATATTATCACTTCGAAGAATCAGTATGAACGCTTCCTGTACTACTGGACTCGTAAGGAAGCTGTTTTAAAGGCTATTGGCTCGGGACTGCTCATCCATCCTTCAACATTTGAGGCTATACGAAACATGGTTTTAATGGATGATAAAACCTTGTATATTTATCCAATCACCATTGATAAGCGGCATATTTGCCATCTCGCGACAGAAGATTCAAATCCGGAAATATCAATCCATGAAGTGAAAAATCTATTTGATTCTCTTTAAACAGCTTCTCCATGTTTCGGCATTGCCTTTGAAATCGGGATCAATTCATAGCCCAAGCCCTTGATTTGTTTGATAAAGGATTGTATCTGCTCCAATTTTTTCTGATTATGGCAATGACCTATCACAATCACTGTTCCTGAAGTGGTACCGATCTTCTCAACGTCCTTCACTTTCTTTGCAGTATTTTCAGGTGATGAATCGGGTACATCGAGGAATATTCTTCTCTTTGCTTCCGGGATCCCGACTGCATTCGCAGCTTCTGTAACAATTGAAGTTGGAGTGGTCGCACTATCGAGGAAAAACATATCATGCTTCTTCAATACCTTGAGGACAGCCTTCATGTCATCCATGTTGCCTGTCACAGCACTACCCATATGATTGTTCGCACCAATACAATACGGAAGTTCATCAATATAATCTTCGACACGTTTCGTAATTTCATCTGTATTCATTGCCAGGAGAATGGCATTCTTCCCAGGATCATTCTTAGGGTAATCAAGTGGTTGCATGGGAATATGAATGATTGTTTCATGACCTGAAGCAACACCCTTCTTCATGGCTGTTTTCGAATAATCCAATCCGGGTATGATGGCAAATGATACCTTGGGATCCAATTTACAGAAGGATTCCAGTAGGGCTCCACCATTGGAACCGAAATCATCTATCACAAGAGCTACCTTCACATTGCCCTTTGATTCCTTTGGCTGTTCAGGAGCTTTCTCTTCTTTCGGTTGAGGAGTTTGTACCTGTGTTGGGGTTTGTTTTTCTTTTTTCTTACATGATGTAACGAATAGAATGATGACGAACAGCATCATTATCACAACAACAAATTTGAGCATTTTCATTTCAATTTCCTTTATTCAATTTTATCTTATATCCGACTTCGATCTTATTGTCCCTGCAATAGCCGGCATTGACTTCCACAACATACAAGGCAGGTTTTTCGGATGATATATTCTCTTCACTGAAGGGCTTGGCATCATAGGCAATATGAACAATTTTATCTTGATCATCGACAAATATCATATCCAAGGGCAATATGGTATCCTTCATCCAAAAGTACTGGATTTTAGAATAATCGAAAATAAAGAGCATTCCCTGGTTTACCGCCATGGTATCTCGTGCCATCAATCCCTTTTCCCTGCTGTATTCTGTATCTGCAATCTCAATATCGATTTTTGATATCTCTTTTCCCTTTTTATCCAAAAAGGTTAATTCTCCTTGTTTTTGAAACATGGTTTTCTCATTTTCCGGATGTTTCTCAAGCGGGGGTCTGTTCAGGAAATGAAAATAACCAAATGCCAAAGCACTACAGAACAGAATGATGACAATCAGACGTATTCGTTTTTTCATGTTACCTTGTTTCTTGAAATTCCTATTCATTTATTTTAACAACACCATCTTCATCGTGGTGTGTTTTTCATTCGCGTCAAGCGTACAAAAATAAACACCGCTGGCAACTTTATTCCCATTATTATCTCTTCCATCCCAGACTATAGAGTGAGATCCTGCTTGTTTCCTGCCATTGATCAATGTCTTTACTTCCTCACCACGAATATTATAAATTCGAAGTCCTGTTCTTCCTTCCTTGGACAGGGTAAAAGCTATCTTTGTCTCAGGATTGAACGGATTTGGATAATTCTGCTTCAGCCCTGTAATGACTGGAACACTCACTTGTTCTTGATTTGCTACATTACTGAAGATAATGGTTTGTGGTGTTTCATTGACGAGCATATTGAATGTAATGGGAGCATCTGGACCGACATTCCCTGGGGGAGTTATAGTAAAGACGTCAACAGAACCAGAATTCATGGGCATGGATGCATATCCAAGATTGAGATTGTTTCCATTCACATAAGCAGAAATCAATATACTATCTGAATATACAGTATTAGTGATATCCCACATGCCAATATTGGTTGGAATCAATTCAGCATTCAAGGCTAAAAGATTCTGGAATTGCTGGGCATGCAAATTGATGTTTGCACCTTCATTCGACAAACTGATTCCCGGATCGGAATAGGTCAAGCCCTGACCCGATTGAACCGGCATCTGGTACAAATGGCCAAATATATATCTTAAGATAAGCGATGCATCTGTTGCATGAACACTCCCATCATTACTCACATCAGCCCTGGCAAGCCGATTGGGTTCCCAGGGACGTGGATCAATATTCGTGAGAGGATCCATCCCAACAGTATAATCCAGTAAAACCTGGGCATCTGCTTTTGTTATCAATCCATCATTATTCACATCGCCCCAGATCAATAAATTCCCTTGGGAACCTGTTACTACAACATCATCAACATAGATTCCATCATATGAGTGAACTGAGAAATCAGTCACAAGATGAAAACGAAGATAACAGGCTCCACCCGAATAATTGGACAGCGGATATGTTACATTCATCCAATCATGCGTACCTGTATAGGTTGCCAATATTACCCATGCTGTTCCATTAGAAGATGCTTCCAGATAACCATAATCATAACCAGCTTCAAGATCATATTTTACCCTGAACGAAATATAAGGCTCTGATACGCTTTGAAGATCGAGTGGTTGACTGATTTGTGCAACTGTATTCTGATTATCGGAATATTCTGTAGTCGGTGAGTCTGTCAGTTCATGATTACCACCTGTGGTATGCAATCCCCAACTGCCGGTTAACTGCCATGAATTCACGCCATTTTCAAAGTGATCTTCAAATATCAGAGGCTGCATTACGATGATGAAGGGACTCCGGAATCCGGTATCCAAAGCGAATATCGAATTATAGCGTATCAACCCGTTCAATGTTACTGTCATGGTATAAACGTTTTCCTGAATGTTTGGGAATTGGAAAAACCCGTTTGCATCACTTGTCGCAGCTGGAATCGTATCTGAATGCAGATCAATCACAGCTCCAGATACTGCATTGCCATCAATATCCTTCACATAGCCCTTGAAAACAACATATCCAGCTTCTTCGAGAGTAAAATTCACCACTGCCGGGCTTCCGGTAGTCACGACAACACCTGTTTGCGTTTGTGGACGATACCCGGTTGCCGAAGCAGTGATATTATATGTCCCTGGTAACAGAATCCTGTGATAGTCACCAACATCCGGGTCGCTGACGATATCCTTCTCAATTCCATCAATATGCAGGCTGGCAAGCAGTGGTTGATCAGTGGTGTTTCTGACAATGCCCTGTATTCCCCGCTGGGCATATTCAATATAGGAAAGAAGGGATTCCTCGTTTTGTGACCAATAGGTCGGCAATGCTGAAGAATTCGGCCAATATTCATTACTTACTTCGCAGGTGATATCGAGGCAATCATGATAATAATAAGCCCAATCGATGATACTTCCGTTCACCTGGTACCATACATAGCCATTTGTGATGCCATGCGTGAATTCAATGCTGTTCCACATCGGATTGTTATGAACAGAGTATGCTTCGGAAAGATCAATATATAGGTCATTATCCGGTGCCAATGCAGATATTTTGTCCCACGGATAATTCATGACCAATGATCCGCAATGATAATTCAAACCTAAATTCAGTGTATGCGCTGCTACAAACTGCATATGAGCAGCGATTTCCGGTTCCCTTCCCGTAACAGTATTGTTCGGATCCGTTATAAAATCTGGGAAATGACGATTCAAATCAACACCGTTGGCGTTTTCTCTCTGCTGCAAAACATAGCCATCGGGATTGAATAATGGATTGATCCATATCTCCGTGTTATTGACAATGTTTGCAACTCGAGGGTTTGTTGAATACTCGGATGTAAGTAACTGGATCAGACGAACTAAAAGGTCATATCCCACCACTTCATTTCCATGAATGGCTGCGTCCAATTCAACTTCAGGCTCATTTTCCTCCATAGTCACATTATCGGATATCTTCAACATGAAGATTGCCCTATTCTGGACTGATCTGCCAACCTGTACCATTTGGCAGATATCTGGATATTGGTTTGCGATAAACAGCATATATGTGATGAGTTGCTCATAGGAATAATAGTCTCTTGTTGGATCCTTTACATCCTTGGTTGATTTCCCCGGGCTGACAACATATTTTTTCGCTTCATCAGGTAACGCTATGATCGAATAACCCATCTCCTCCAATTGCCTGAATTGGTCTGTAGTGACCCAGGCTTGTATCATATTACCGGAAACAGCTTCAATACTGATGTCCATGCCATTCATGATCTTCACGTCACGACGCACATTATAACTGCTGATATTCGCTGGAAATGTAGAAGCAAGCATGATTACATATAAAGTGGAAAAAACCAAAAAGAGACCCAATTTCTTCATCTGGTACATCCTTTGCCGTTTTTCTTCATATTTATGATTTGCAGGAATTGGCAAGGAAAATATGTGGTGGGGAAGGTTACTGGATACTTCGAAACTTGTACTACAAAATGAGCCAAGTGACCAACTGCACATGACGGACACCTCTTAATGCTGCTTCCTTCCGGATCTGACATGGTTCGTGGGCTGCCATTGCGTTGGGCTTGGCTCGTAAGTGAAGAAAAATCAGGGGTATAAGGTGTCAAGCAGAAAGTGGTATTTTACCATTGAAAATAGTGCACTATTGTGCAGTTATCCACAAATATGCTAATTTGAACAAATCTCATATCTTTTTGTATTACAGTACGTTACAAAGAATTGTACAATCTATTCACAAGTTATCCACAAGTTATCCACAATCCGTAATATGGTGCTAACTGACTCATTATTTAACAATTACGAGCTTTGTTCGAAGAGTCACTCCGCCGCCTGTAAGAATGGTTTCGTAGATTCCTGATGACATTCTATCCATATGGTCCAGGTATCGAAGTTCCAAGATGTATTCATTATCAAGACCTGTTTTCGGTGGAGTATGTGAAGGAATATATAACCTTTTTTCCACCATCAACTTCCCACTGATATCATAAATTCGTAATGTATAATATTCATCATTCTTAGGAACATAGATGTGCAACTGGCTCTGCGTAATATCACGAACTGGGGTTGGTGCATAATACATCTGTGTCGTCGGTTTTTTATAAAGAATCCTCACACTATCGGGTGAACTACGATTTCCGGCTTGATCTTCTGCTTCAAGATAAAGTGTGCCATTCCCGAAAATGTGCATCACATAACTATTCCCACTGATCATTGACGTATTATACTCTCCACCAGCGTCATAAACGAAACGTGTTCTGTAAGTCAGTTCATCAGGATCAGGAACAGTCTGCCATGTAATATACAAGTGTTCCATTTCCTGGTGCACATTCATTATCTTTGGTTTCAATGGTGGAATGGAATCAGGACCTACAAACTCATTTAAAAAACCTGACCATGCAGTTTCAGCCCAATCCAGATAGCCGTAATGCTGCCACAAACCTCCGAAGATATAACTGACTGGTGGAAACCAGATTGTTGCGTAACCGGCAGGAATATCAATATATTCATTATTGAATTGTTGCGGAAAAACATCCCGAAAAGCATTCTGCAGCTCAGTTGCATCATTGTACAAACCAGACAATTCAGGTAGATTCTGCCTGATCGCTTCGTCCATAAAATCATTGAAATCAACATCAGCCTGCATGTCATTAAAATTCAGGAGTTGCTCCCTGATTTGAATGAACTGGTCTGCCTGTGGTTTCCACTTGGCTGCAAATGCATCTAATTTTTGTCTGAATTGTGGAAATTCGGAACAATCAGCATATGAACAGGACACTGGGATAGGCTGCATATCGGGATTCTGGCTTTGATAGGGATTATAGGAATCCACATACAATTGTGGGATCAAAAGAGATAGTTCTTCTGCTCCCATGTTGCTGTGCATAGCATTGAGAATATCTTTATAAGGAAATCCCGTTACCGGAACCAGGTCTTCAGAACCGATAACATAATTTGTATTCCCGTACACTTCATTCAAAACTTCAAGCGCCTGCATGCTGCAGGCGTCGAATAATAGGATATCAGGTTTTGTGATGTCTGATATTGCATCCTTCAATTGACCATTCCAAACGCCAATCGCATCATGTGAAGTATTATCGGTACAAATCCACTTCGAATCTGCTCCCTTGTACCAACTATTCCCATGAGACCACAACACGAGCATCTTATGTGTTGCCGGGTATCTTCTGAAACCCCAGTTTGCAAAATCGACGAGATTGTGATAATCTCCTGAATCTATTTCCCCCAAATCCTGAACAATGGGTGATGAGATATGATCGATTTGTGTATCATGCTGTATCTTGTATCTTCTCGCACCTGGGGTCTGGCTGTATTCGCTTTCATCGATCTGAACGAAGACATTGATCCCCGAATTGATATTTGCAGCTTCCATTTCATTGATATCAGCAACGGCATTGTCATTCAAACCGTTATCTGCCGCCATATAGACAAGTATCGTCCAATCTGCTGCTGGAAGCTTTTGAATGACCATTGAGCAAATTGCAATAATTAAAAACAAGAGATAAAACCCCCTCTTGGGGAGGGGGTTAATTATATTTTTTACGAACCTGGTACCTGACACCTGTTACCTGTCACCTTCTGCCTAGTATTCCATCGCTTTTTCTGTTCCCTTCAGCACACGGACTGCTCCCTGGCTGAGGGCTTCCATTTCCTTTTCTCCAGGATATGTATGGATTTTGGCAATGAAACTGACTCTATTCTCGATAAGACTTACAAGATGCTGGTTGTAAACGAGACCACCTGACATGAAAATTGCATCGACTTTACCATTTAAAACTGTGGAGCAAGCACCGATTTCCTTAGCCACTTGGTAGCAAAGCGCTTCCTGGATCAAGGCAGCCTTCTTATCACCTTTTCCAATTCTTTCCTCCACTTCTATGCCGTTGTCAGTACCGAGGTAAGACATATATCCACCCTCTTTCGTCAGCATATTGCACATCTGTTTATGGGTATATTTCCCTGAAAAAGCCATCTCGAGCAGATCACCAATAGGCAATGCTCCGGCTCTCTGCGGAGAGAAGGGTCCCATCCCGAGAAGAGCATTATTCACATCGACGACTCTCCCCTGCTTAATGGCAGCCACGGATATTCCTCCACCCATATGAACACCGATCATATTGGTCTGATTAAAATCCTTGCCTAATTCAGTAGCGAGAAGACGTGCAATATAGCGGATGTTCAATGCGTGCAGAAGCGATTTTCTTTCTATTTCCTTGATACCGGAGATTCTTGCGACCTCATCGAATTCATCTACAACAACAGGATCCACGATAAAACCGGGTTTATGATATTCGGTTGCGATTGCATTCGCAATGAAAGCACCCAGGTTTGATGCATGAATACGACCCCACCTGGTCGGATCCTTCAAGTCTACCAGCATCTGCTCATTGATCTTGATCGTTCCACCGGGAACAGGTCTAACTAATCCGCCTCTACCAACTACAGCATCCAGTGTTTCAGGTTCAACATGGTTGTCCTTCATCGCCTGGATGACAAGCCCTTTACGGAATTCATACTGCTCGATAATTCCGCCATAAGGCTCGAGTTCTGCAGGATCATGCCTCAATGTTACGGTGAAAACAGGGGTTATGTCATCATAGACCGCAATCTTCGTTGAAGTAGAACCGGGATTAATCGCTAATACACGATAATTCATTCAGTCCTCCCAATATTTTTTTCTGCCAACGTTTAGGAAAAATAAAAAGGGGTCAATGAAATTGTTTAGCTCACTTCGGTAGTTGTTCCTTCAGGCAACGTGGCCTCATGGTTTACTTTGCAAACATTTTACTAATGGACTTAAGTTCATTACACACAGGCTGAAGCAGTAACTACCAATTTATGGGGTCATAAATTTAATAAATGTTGACAGTGCTTTTTTGAAAAACAAATCATACAAATATGAATTTAATCTTATGTGGAGGGAAATTGAAATTACAGCATTTATTACCTATTTTAACTTGCTTGCTATATATTCCATCATTATGGTCTTTTCCCGTTTACGATATTGATGCTCTTTTACGAAGTTCTAATAATAAATCCATAAATAATGAAACACACTATATCCTCCAAGGCACCATCCCAGGTAACAGAGTATTTAGGAATTCTATTGAATCTCATAAATCTGAATATAAGTTGATGGCTCCATGGAACTATCCGTACTTAAGATTGGTAGATAAGGATAACCATACCATGTGGGTCACGACAAAATTAAGTATTACAGGGCCTGGAGAATGGGATGTTGCACCGCTTGATGAAACAAAAGAATATCCGATATTATCCCTGCACACAAGATCTGGATTTTTACTTAGAAATCATGAAACAATGCAATATATATTAAAACAATTTAATGGTGATGAAATCGAATTCCCCAATGAATTCAATTCTTACGGTGTTTATGACGCAACTTACTATATCCCGGACAGTCTGCAAATAATTCATCCCTACTGGTATTTTTATCAACTTTCCGATACAGAAAACCCAATGGGTTTTGCTTTTACAGATTCACTTGGCGGAATATTCTTTAAAAAAACGTATCGAACCAATACCGTACCACGATACAGTCCCATGTTTATCAGTCCAACTGCAAAGACTATCCTTATGATGGCTCCATATGATCCCAATCATACAAATTTCTTGCTTCTTTCCTGGACTGGAACGACAATCAAAGAGTATAAAAACATCCCTTTTTCTGCAAATACGTATTATAATATCAAAGCCCCCGATTATGCAGTTTTATATACCACACAATCCAAAATGCAAATCATGGATTTAAGGAATGGTGAGTTCATTGCTGCCATAATTGGACAGCAAATCAATATCACACAAGCTGATTCCACTTTGTATGCTGTTGTTCAGGCTGGAAAGAATATAGTTGTCATGGATGTTCTGAAAGGAAAAGTTTTACAGAATCTGAATGAGAGCACCAACTATGCTTTTCCAGAATCAAATCACAGACTCATGATTTCAAACGATGCCAAACAGGTTTGGATTTCAAGAGATGAATTCACGGAAGAACCCAGCACACTACATTTTATCAAAGAATAGGATAGGTACCCGAAAAGGTAAAAACCATAGATTCATCAGAGTCACTTATAAAATCACTCCTCCTTTACCCCGAGATTACCGCAGGATTACCGCACCCTCGTGTTGTAAAGTATTGTTATTTATGCAGTTGTGTGTTTTTGAGGAGGTTTTCGTGGTTTCTGGCGGGTATGTGGGCTGTGAGCAATGAATCATACAGGTGAATTGTTCCGTCCTGACGGACTCCATTCTTCTTCTTACCATCCCCAGGAATGAATTCCTGGGCTAAGTGATAGTGTCCAAAGGTAAGGAAATCTTACGTTTTCAAATCTTAAATTCTTCGCTGTCCCTTCGATACGATATTGCTTTATCATGGATCCTTGACACTTCGTCAAGCTCAGTGCAGCGCTTCGCAAGGATGACAAACTCAATGAACCGTCTGGGCTACTCCCTTCTTCCTACTCCCTATTCCCTTCTGCAATTTTTATTTTTAACTTTTAATTTTTAATTAAGCGAAGCGCTGAACCTGTTACCTAATGTTTATAATCCTTTTCTTGACATAGTGCTACATTTCAAAATCTCATTCTTTGAGAGGTCAATTATGAAAAAACGCATACTCATTACCACAGGTGGAGGCGATTGCCCCGGTCTGAATGCTGTTATCAGAGCGATCGTAAAGAGAGCGGAGCAGGATTCAGAAGAATGGGAAGTTTTGGGCAGTATAGATGCCTTCAATGGTGTATTGCTGGAACCCATGAACCTGATGAAACTGGATATGGAAAAAGTCGCAGGAATTCATGTCATGGGTGGTACTATCATTGGTACCACAAATAAAGGCGGTCCATTTGCCTGGCCTGTCAGAAACCAGGACGGAACCTGGACGACTGTTGATCGCTCGGATGAACTCATTCGCATACTGCAGAACCAGAACATCGATGCGGTCATTAATATCGGTGGAGACGGTTCACAAAGAATTTCCCAGGGATTGTTTGAAAAGGGATGCCCCATTATCGGCGTACCAAAGACAATAGATAACGACCTGTGCGATACGGATTTCACATTCGGCTTCCAGACCGCCGTCGACATTGCCACGGATGCTGTTGATAAACTTGTCACAACCGCTGCAAGTCATCACCGGATATTGATCCTGGAAGTGATGGGACGGTATGCCGGATGGATCGCGCTTCATGCTGCCATAGCCGGTGGCGCTGAAGTATGCCTGATCCCGGAGATACCTTATCACATCGATAAGATTATTGCCGCACTGCATCAGCGTCTGTTTCATGGTAAGGGTTTTGCCAATATCGTGATCGCAGAGGGAGCACATCCTGTCGATGAAGGTATGTCATTTCACAGTGAGAAGGAAGTCGGCGCTACCGAAAAGAAACTCGTAGGTGCAGCCATGAAGCTTTCTGCTGAATTAAAGAAAGCAGGCTTGGAAATCGATATCAGGGAAACCATCCTGGGTCATTTGCAACGCGGTGGACGTCCCAATGCATTTGATCGTATTCTTGCCACTCAATTTGGAGTAAAAGCATTTGAGATGGTAAAGGCAAAAGAATGGGGACGAATGGTTTCTTATCATCATCCGGATATTGTTTCCGTATCCATTAAGGAAGCCATTTCCAAATATCATTTGGTCAATCTTGATTCAGATTTGGTTAAAACCGCACGCGGTATTGGAATAAATTTAGGAGATTAAGGATGGAAAAATTCACTCAAGAACAAATCAGTCATATCGCAGAGATTGCCAGACAGGCACGCGGTCATATATTAAAAATGACGACACTTGCCAATTCCGGTCATCCGGGTGGTTCCATGTCAACCATCGATATGATGCTAACCCTATATCATATGATTAAGAAGGATCCCCAGAATCCTGATTGGAAAGAAAGGGATCGCGTGATCGTCAGTAATGGGCACATATCTCCAGCAGTATATTCCACGCTTGGGTTGATGGGTTACTTCCCGATTGATGATGCTGTTGCTCATTTCAGGCAAGCCGGTAGTATTTACGAAGGGCATGTGGAACGTGATGTCCCTGGAGTCGAATGGGGCACCGGAAATCTCGGACAGGGATTGTCAGCAGCTGTCGGCATGGCTCTTGCCTGTCGACTGCATAATATAGACAATCATTTTTACGTCTTCATGGGAGATGGTGAACAGCAAAAGGGACAAATCAGTGAGGCACGCAGATTTGCCTTCAAATATGGTTTAAAGAATATCACAGTATTTGTCGATTACAACCAACTGCAGATCAGCGGTAACATTCATCATGTCATGCCGCAGAAGATCGTGGAAAATTTTGTTTCAGACGGCTGGGATTTCATTGAAGTCATGGGACATGATATCGGTCAAGTCAACAGCGCCATTATAAAAGCACGGCAAAATCCCGTTCCCACCTTGATTTTGGCTCATACAATCATGGGCAAGGGTATTCCCTTCATGGAAAACCTGGAAAAATACCATGGTTCAGCATTGAATGAAGAACAACTGGACGAAGCACTGAAGATACTCGGAATCGATAATGACTTACCGAGATTGAAGGACAAGCGGACAAAAGATCCCCTCCCATGTTCACATAAAGAATTTGGATTTGTACCGGATGTCAATAAAGGCAAGAATCATATCTATGATAAAACAACGGATAACCGTTCCGCCTGGGGAACAGCAATTGCCGAACTGGCTGCATTGAACAAGGATTCGCAAACTCCGATTGCCGTACTGGATTGTGATCTACAGACCAGCGTCAAGACAGGTGAATTCGAAAAAGCTACCCCGGAAGCTTTCTTCCAGGGTGGTATCATGGAACACAACACAGCCGTCATTGCGGGAGCCATGTCCACAGCTGATGTGCAGGCTTTCTGGGCGGATTTTGGTGTGTTTGGTGTAGATGAAGCATATAACATGCAACGTCTCAGTGACATCAATAAGGGCAATATTAAGCTCGTTACCACTCACGTGGGTATCGATGTGGGTGAAGATGGGAAAACGCATCAGTGTATCGATTATGTGGGTTTAATGAACAATTTGTACCATTTCAGGGTCATTGTGCCCGCTGATCCAAATCAAACTGACAGAGCCGTGAGATGGGCAGCATCGATGTATGGAAATGTTCTCATTGCCATGGGACGCTCGAAATTAGACATCATCAGGAAAAAAGACGGCTCGATCTATTATGATGACGATCATGAATTCATTTATGGTAAGGCTGATTTGATCAGGGAAGGAAGCAAGGCTGCCTTGTTTGTCATGGGAACACCTGCTACACGGGCAGTAAAAGTGATAGATCGCTTGGCTGCCGAAGGAATCGATATCCAGCTTTGGAATGTAGCTACACCCCTGGAAATCGATGCTGAAGCGCTGCTGAATGCAATACATACAGGTTTGATCTTCACGTATGAAGATCATAATATGAAAACAGGATTGGGTGCATGCATCATTGAAAAGTTGAATGATATGCGCAGATTCGTACCAGTCATTAGATTCGGAGTCGAAGATTATGCCTGTTCAGGTTCATCTGATGATGTTTTCGCAATGTGCAAACTGGATGAAGAATCAATCTATAAGAGAATCAAAAAAGAATTGAATTAAAATAACACACTGTAAAAAAAGGGGAGACTGATTTCAGTCTCCCCTTTTCATATATGGGATTACTTATTTAGCGCCATAGATATCAGCGAATATCTTGGTGAATAAGTTTTGTGTGTCTGTGGCATTCATATGAGCTAATGGGAAAGTAAACAAGTAACACTTGTTATTCGATGTGAAGTTCTTGATTCCAACAGGTTTTCCAGTGATCGCTTCATATTGTGCTTGAGTAGGTGTATAACTTGCTGTTCCATAATTCTTACACCCAAACCCGAACATATATGCTGCTGATGGGCTCTTACCTGTAATGTATGAAACAGGTGCCAAACCGTGTAACAAAGTTGCAATCTGGTGATAAATCGGATTCGTCAATTCCACATTCACATCTGAATATGGTGGATTGATTAACGATACACCCTTGATGAACCAGGGTTTTCCACCTGGAATACCAAAATTATTTCCTGATTGCAATGCTGTAATAGCAGTCAGGCTTCTTTCCAATCCAAAATATCTGGTTAGCATATCGAGATTCTTCTGCACAAATACCTGATTGATGGGTTGCAGGTTCTGACCACCGGAAATAACCATATTCCCGCCATATCTCAAGTATAGTGATAAACCATCATTTTCCTTATCCAGTTCTGAACTTAGATATCCACCATCCGTATGGAAGATCACGAGTTTATAGTTCTGAAGGTCTGAATAAGCGAGTTTTCTCTGTCTGATATCAGCGCTGACAACAATACTCTCATTCCATGCAGGTATGGATTCACGATCCAATTGACTGCTGGAGATGGAATAATGAGATAATGATGGACTGACATACATGTTATACAGTGAATCGACGAAAGCATCGGGACAGAATGTGTTATTTGAAGGATCGTCGTCAACGATGAGAACATCGTGTCTGTTCATAGCAGAAACAGGTGGTATCAGGTAGAATGTGAAGACAGCAGGTGTGCGGTCGTATTCATCCTGTAAGTCAATTGCACGTACTTCGAATACATGCTTACCCTGTCCGAGATTCGTCAAAACCAGGACCTGTGCAATTGGGTCAGTCACATATACGCGGAGCCATTTCTTTCCATCAGGATCTGTGTGAATACGTTGTGGAATGAGAGGTGGGAAATTATACTGTTCATTATCCAGACGTAAGTCAAATCCAATCACTTCACTGTAGTAATTTGTATCTAAACTGTCGAGAACGTTATCCTGCTTTCTATCATAAGGGTTATCCGTTGTACTTGGAACACCCGCTGAAGAAGTTGTACCATATTCGCCATGCCAGCCCCAACGAAGTGTGACCTTGAGATTCTGGCTATAAACGGCGGTGAATCTGCCCTGCCTGTCCTTAAAGAACGGTGTGGCATAATGATAACCTGAAGTAGTATACACGGATGGCAGTACTTCAGGAGTGGAATCGTCCAGGTAATCGATATAGTGATTATCACCAAGAGCAAGAATTCTCTGATGATAGAGAAGAGTCTGTGGGCGGAATCCTTCCTTCACGGCAAAACGAATTGTCTTGATATCGGAAACGATACCTGCCAGGTCATACCCTCTTGCTTTGATGATGGTCTGCGTAATTTGAACACCAGAACTGTTAAAATCCGGAATCAGAAGATTACCGGGAGTAGCAGGAACATGATTTGTTTTATAGAGTGCAAACTCATTGATTTTAGCGAGTCCAGCCGTACTGATCCAATTGGGTGTACGCAGTCTTACTTCATGAGTTGTAAGATTTGAATCATAGATGGCAAATTCGTAATGTGTGGCTTGATCAGTAAGGAAAGGATCAGTATCGATAATACCGAAATTCAGCTTTAAACCAGTACCGACCACACCACCATTCGGATTTCCCTTTGATGTGGATAATGTAATATCCGGTTTTGCAGAAGTTGCATTGAAGTATTTAACTGCCACATTACTTACTGCATTACGGTTATCTATACAAATCAATTCAAATTTGCTGATCTTCGGTATTGGATTTCCAAGGGAGTCAGAAGCAGGGAAGTTGATCACTGCATATTTCTGAGTAGTCCAAATAGTCTTCTTGGCAGAAACACTGTCGAGAGGAACCGACTGGTCAGCACCCGGCTTATAATGCAATACCCATCCATATTTCGGAGAAATAGCCTTGACTTCGTCAGGTGTATATTCGCCTGTCTCATCAATGAATTCATAACCGGGAGTAGCAATTGGATTTCCATTCAAATCCAATACACGAAAAGCAAAACCTTTCACCACCCCATCAGTATCCATAGCGTTCCAGAATATTCTTGCCTGGAATGACTGCTGTGGAATACTTGATGATAATGAATCAGAACCTTCATAAGAAGTAATTTGAATGGATGGTGGATTGTTGGTTTTCAATTTTCCCTTATCACAGCCTGCCATCATCATCATGGCAACACTGACAAGGATTAAAATCACGATTGACAGTCGCTGGAAACCTATCCGCATACTATCCTCCTCTATCTTATCTACACATTACACTATTTTTGGTCTTTATTTCCATTTATTTTAATTAAGTCAATAAATTATTTTGTCTTTTCCTGTGATTCTTTCGCCTGGAAAGTGTTTCTCAATAAACGATAAGTTGTTACGCTTCCAACTCCACCTGGTACAGGAGTTATTGCAGACGCAATTTCAACACATGAATTGTAATCGACATCACCAACATAATGAGGTTTCCCTTCATGATCCAGGACTTCATTAATACCCACATCCAGTACAATGGAACCATACTTCAGCATATCTCCTGTCACGAATTCCGGCTTACCAATCGCCACGATCAGGATATCCGCCTGCCTGGTTATCTCCGTCATATTGCGGGTTTGACTGTGACAGACCGTTACAGTGGCATTCCCTATCTCTTTCTTTTGAAGTAATAGATTTGCAAGAGGTTTGCCGACGATATTACTTCTACCAATGATCACGACATGCTTACCGTGAGGATGGATTCCATAGAAATCCATCATCTCAAGCACAGCAGCCGGAGTACACGGAACCAGACCATCCTTCTCCAACATGATATTCCCAAGATTAATCGGATGGAATCCATCGACATCCTTGGATGGTTCGATTGCCATCACGATTTCATCTTCATCGATGTGTGAAGGGAATGGCTTTTGAAGCATGATGCCATTTACACCGGGATCCAGATTCATTCGCTTTATCAATTGAAGAAGATCAGTCTGAGTCGTTTCAATCGGTAAACGATGTACTTGAACGATGATACCGGTCTTTGTCCCCTGTTTCTCTACATTCTGAACATAAAAACGTGAAGCAGGCTCATCTCCAAGAACGATAACAGAGAGAATAGGCTTTTGAACAAGTTTCTGAACTTGAACCGCAAGCTGTTCATACCTTTCCTTGAGCAGAGGCTTTGCACTTAAGACGGTTGCGCTCACACATTCTCCCTTAAACGCTGGATATGGGTTGCCAGTCCGGTTTCTGCATCTATCTCGACAATCACACCATTGATTTGATTTCCGGTATCAGCCACTTCATATCGCAGAGGCATCCCGGTTATCATCTTCTCGATGATGATCTCCTTGCGGATACCGATCACTGAATCATGCGGTCCCGTCATACCTGCATCCGTGAGATATGCTGTCCCATTGGGCAGAATTTCTTCATCAGCGGTCTGAATATGGGTATGAGTACCAATCATGGCACTGATCCTGCCATCGAAGTTCATTCCGAAGGCACGCTTTTCAGCAGTGGATTCAGCATGGAAATCTACGAAAATCGACTTTGTATGTTCGTGAAGAACCGGAAGCAGTTCCTCCATGATAAAATACGGTGAAAGAGCAGTTGTCATGAATGCTTGTCCAACGAGCGAGACGATGGCAATCGTCTCCCCATTCTCACATTGTGCAATGACAAACTGATTCCCGATTGCTCCAGGCGGGTAATTGGCAGGACGTACGATTCGCTTCTCTGCCCTGAGATAATCGTGTGATTCCTGCCTATCCCATAAATGATTACCACTGGTCAGGATATCGATATCACAAGAAAAAAGCTCCTTGGCTGTACGCTCCGTTACTCCCCTGCCGTCAGCAATATTCTCGCAATTGGCGATGCACAGGTCTATACCATATTCCTTGCGGTAATATGGTACATAATCCTGGGCAATGGTACGTCCTGGTTTGCCGAAAATATCACCGAGAAAGAGAATTCGCATTATTTCGCCACGGCTATTTGTCTTGTTTCACGAATGACAGTTACTTTGATCTGTCCCGGATACTGCATTTCCTTCTCGATCTTGGAAGCAATATCTGTGGCAATGAACACAGTCTGGTTATCATCGACCGTTGTTGGTTCCACGATGATGCGTAATTCACGTCCAGCCTGGATCGCATATGATTTATTCACGCCTTCGATGGAGTTGGCAATTTCTTCCAACTTTGCCAGGCGCTGCATATAAGTTTCAAGCATTTCACGACGGGCACCGGGTCTTGCACCGGATATAGCATCGGATGCCTGTGCAAGCGCTGCATATATGGAAGTGGGTTCCACTTCCTCATGATGCGCTTCGATGGCATTCACGATGATCTTGCTTTCGCCGTTCTTTCTTGCGATGTTTGCGCCAAGTGCCGCATGTGAACCGTCAAACTCATGATCAATGGCTTTCCCTATGTCATGAAGCAGACCGGCACGGCGTGCAACTTCCTGGTCCATTCCCAATTCCACCGCAAGGATACCACATATCCAAGCAGCTTCGATTGAATGCTGAAGTACATTCTGTCCGTAGCTTGTACGGTAATGCAGACGACCGAGCAGTTTCACAAGGTTTGGGGAAATTGTATGTATATTGGTTTCAAGCAAGGCTTTCTCGCCAATCTTGATCAAATTCTCGTCCATTTCCTTACGGGTCTTCTCAAGGACTTCCTCGATTCTTCCGGGATGGATACGACCATCGAGAATGAGCTTCTCAAGGCTAAGTCGGGCGATCTCACGTCTCACAGGATCAAAGCAGGAAAGCACAACTGCCTCTGGTGTGTCATCGATGATCAGGTCAACACCCGATGCCTTTTCAAAGGCTCTGATGTTTCTACCTTCACGACCGATGATTCTGCCTTTCATTTCATCATTGGGCAGGGAAACGACCGACACGGTTGTCTCTGATACATGATCAACCGCCATGCGTTGAATTGCATTTGAAAGAATCTCGGCAGCCTTCGTATTGGCATCCAGCTTCATCTGTTCAATCAACTGGCGGACATCTGTAGCAGCCTGTATCTTAGCAGTTCCAATCAATTCATTACGCAGTAACTGGAGAGCTTCATCTCTTGTCATGCCGGCGATATCAGATAATTTATCACGTTGTTCCTGGATTGTTCTATCAAGTTCTTCCTTCTTGAACTGAACTTCATCTTCCTTGACCTTGAAGTCTTTCTCGATTTCCATGAGATTAACTTCCTTTTTATCCAAGGCTTCGCTACGCTTATCCAAGCTCAGGGCTCGGTCAGTATAGCGTTTCTCCATCGCTCGGAGTTCTTTCTGCCTTTCCTTGATTTCGTCTTCATAAACATTCTTCTTCCGATACCACTCATCCTTGGCTTCAAGGATCACCTGCTTCTTCTGGGTCTCAGCTTCAACCTTGGTATCTTCAAGAATCTTGCTGGCTAATTGCTTGGCATTCGCGATTTGATAAAAGGCTTTGTTCTTTAAAAGAAAATAAATAATGACTGCGATAAGCAGACCGACGATCACGCCGATCATTATATATGTAAGTTGCATTGTTACCTCTTGGTTCTATTAACCCGCGATACCGTGTATGCTTGTCACTGATGAACCTTTTTTCAAAGTGGGTATCTACCTTATCGGCTTTACCAATCCGGATCGAACCCGGCTTAGGTGCCACCGGAGGCGCGATTCCCTCATCAAGCGTGGTTCTTAATACAGAACATAACACGAGTACCGCAGGAGATTAAATATCATTATCCGAAATAAAGGTGGAAATCAGTTTATTGAGACAGTCGATTTCCTCTTTCAGGGAAACATTTGCGTCCTGAAGATCGATCAGCTGCTCTGAAATATTCAGTGAATTCAGTATCAGCAGCTTATTCTGATCGAGTATATCATACTTGTCATTCAACTCTTCCAACTGGTTGTTGAGAGATTTGGCAATACGTATGATCTTGTCAGGATCATCTCCTCTCAGTTTGAATTTGCGACCGTAAATTTCAACTTCGACTGATTTCATCAAATTCATTTTTCGGTAAACGGCAATAACTCATCGATCTTGGCAGAAAGATCATTGTCCAACTCTTCGAATTTATTGATGAGATCGAACATATCCTCGTTCTTTGTTTCCAAGTCCGATAATTGTGTTGATGTCTCCTGCAGTTGATTGTTCTTTTCTTCCAACTGCCTTGTCAATTGAGCTTCCCTTTCCCTGGAAGCGGCAAGCTCTGTCTTCAAACTTGTATATTCTTTTTCCATCCTGTCGTATTGCTTCTTCATATCGGCATAGCTGTCGATTAGTTTCTGTATCTTTTCCTGCAAGCTGATAGTGGGTTTCATTTCATTCATACGTCACCTCATTTCTATTTGGAATTTCTTGATAAGATTATCGATTACTTTGTTGATAATCATATCGACAGCTTCATCAGTCAAGGTTTTTTCATCCGAGCCGATGATGATGTTCATACTGACACTATGCCACCCTTCTTTGAACTGCTTGCCCTGGTAAACATCGAATAGTTCAACCGATTTCAGCAGTTCCCTGTTGGTTGCTCGGATTTCCTCCATCACTGATCCAATAGGTATGGAACGGGAAATAAGAAATGAAAGGTCTCTCTGGACAGTGGGGAATTTTGCGATTTCACGGTATTGTATCGCTGACTTGGGCATTGCCGCAAGCAGGTCATCCGCACTGAAATCCAATATCCATGCATCCTGTTTGAAATCCGTTACTTCAAGGTCGAATTCAGCCAGTATCTTCGGGTCAAGTTTTCCGAAAGAGCCAAGACAAACATCATTTTTCCAAACGTCCAGGGCACTTCCATTCAGGTAATATGGTTCACATGAATTGGTATATTCGCATCCTTCGATATGGAGAAGGGCAAGCATATCATCGACAATACCCTTCATCTCATAGAAATCAAATCCGGCAGGTTTATCCTTCCAATGCATGGAATGAGTTTTGCCTGTGACAAAACCGGTGAGCCTGTAAGGTTCGAATGCAAATCCATCCTTCTTCTGCATGAATATCTTATTCAATTCGAAGAACTTGATGTCATCTTCCCCATGATTGATATTATATACTGCGTTGCGAATCAACTGCGGTATCATCGTGGAACGCATGATACTGGCATTCCCCGCCTGGGGGTTCAAAATCTTTACGGTATTGCTGCGTTTGTCTGTTTCAGGAATACGCAACTTACCTACATATTCGGGGTCACTGAAACTGGTGTTGAGTACTTCGAAGAATCCAATGGATACGAAGAAATCCTTCATTTTCCTGTGAAGATAGAACTTATCCCAATTCATGACATCGGGCTGTCGTTCCTTCTCTTCCTTCGGATTATATCCATAAAGACGAATGATCTCTTCGATCAGATCCGCTTCTCTTGTCAGATCCTTCCTGTAATCGGGCACTTCAAACAGTAAAGCACCCTTCTCTTCACCCTTGAACGTTAATCCCAAAGCCTGCAGATAGAATACGATCGTCGAATTGTCTATCGAAATGGCAAGCAGGCTGCGGACTCTCTCCGGTCTTAGCCTTACCGTCCATGTCGGCTTCGGATTGGGATAACTGTCCAACGCTCCGGCACATAATTCACCACCGGCAACAGCGAGTATCAGTTCTGCTGCGCGCAAACTTACTTCCTCTGCCTTTTCAGCAGAAAGATTTCTTTCAAAGCGATAGGATGAATCCGTGAATATATGATGCCTGTTAGAAGTCCTGCGTATCGTGGCATAGTCGAAGCAGGCTGCTTCCAGGATGATATTTCTTGTGGATTCAGTGATGTGGGATAAACCTCCCCCTATCACTCCGGCAAGTGCGCTGGGTTTCTTGCCATCGGCAATGACAAGGTCATCCGTTGTCAGTTCATAGGTCTTTCCGTCAAGAGCCGGGAATACTTCTTTTTCAGTGGCTCTCCTGACAACGATTTTGTGCTCCTGGAGATTGTCATAGTCAAATGCATGAAGCGGATGTCCCATCTCGAACATAACGAAATTAGTCACATCCACGACATTGTTGATAGGTCGGGAACCTATGGCGATCAAATGTCTCTTCAGCCAGTCCGGTGATTCCTTTATCTCCACATTTCGAATCATTCGGGCTAAGTAGCGTGGACAACCTTCGGCGTCCCGATTCTCCAGTTGCAGGTATTTTTCAATTGGTTCATGCTGGGGTAATTGTGGTTTGGCGGGTAAATGCAATGGCTTCTGCAGCAGAGCGGAAAGGTCACGGGCAATGCCAATCATGCCAAGCAAATCGGCACGATTGGGTGTGATTTCCACTTCAATGACTGCATCGGATAAATCCAGGTAATCAACGATACTGACTCCCAGTGGTGCATCGGAAGGCAATTCCAATATCCCGCTGTGATCCTCAGAGATGCCGAGTTCCCTTTCAGAACAGATCATGCCGTAGGATTCGACTCCTCTCAACTTGACCTTCTTCAGGACGATCTCGCCTATCTTTGTGCCGATGGGTGCAAAAGCTACCTTGAGCCCTTCCCTGCAGTTTGGCGCACCGCAGACCACATCGACCTGTTCATGACCTGAATTGACCACACAATGTGAAAGGTGGTCGGAACCTTCTATCTTCTCGCAGCGAAGTATTTCGGCTACAACAACCGGATGAATATCATCACCCTTTTGTTCCACCGCTTCCACTTCGATTCCTGCGAATGTCAGCTTATCTTCCAGGTCTTTCAACCCGAAATTGATATCAATATATTCTTTCAGCCATTTAACACTGATTTGCATGATATACCTGCGTTTTGTGAAGTAAGATTCCCTACCCCTGTGGAGTAAGATTCCAATCTTACTATTTCTGTTTACTTAAACTGACGTAAAAACCGCAAGTCATTCTCGAACAACAGCCTGATATCAGGCAAGTTGTACTTCAGCATTGCGATACGGTCAATTCCCAAACCAAATGCAAAACCCGAATAACGTTCCGGGTCTATTCCCAGTATTTCAAAAACATTGGGATCCACCATTCCGGCTCCACCCATTTCCAGCCAACCGCTGCCCTTGCATATCCTGCAGCCTCTTCCTCCGCAACTGACACAACTGATGTCAATCTCGGCACTGGGCTCGGTGAAGGGGAAGAAATGCGGTCTGAATCTTGATTTGATATCCGGACCGAACATCTTCACGGCAAACTGGTTCAGGGTATCCCTCAGGTCGGCAAACGTGATGCCCTCATCCACGACCAATGCTTCCACCTGGTGGAATACTGGAGAATGAGAAGCATCCAGTTTATCGTTCCTGTAGCATCTTCCGGGAGAGATGATGCGAATGGGCGGCTTGAAGCCTTCCATCGTTCTCACCTGCACTGTGGAAGTCTGCGTCCTGAGCAGCGTACTCTCCGTAATGAAGAAGGTATCTGCCAGGTTACGGGATGGATGATCCTTCGGTGTATTCAGAGCGTCAAAGTTATGGAACTGGTCTTCCACATCGAATCCTTCGGCAATCTCAAAGCCGAGACTGATGAAATTGTCCTCGATCTCACGCCAGACCTGGGTCAGGGGATGCAAAGCCCCCCTGTCATTCCGGCGTCCGGGAAGCGTCAGGTCAAGCCTGGATGCTTCCTGTCTGCGGACATATTCCTTCTCGACCAGTGATTTTTCCTGCAGGTCGATGAGTTCTTCCACTTCCTTCTTTGCTTCGTTGATGATTGCCCCGAAAGCGGGACGTTCCTCTTGCGGCAACTCTCTCAGGCGTTTCAGGAAATCAGTGATCTGGCTGTTCTTGCCCAGGTACTTCGATTTCAGGTTCGCAAGATCTGGCAGAGTTGTTGCAGAGCGAATCTCATCACGAGCTATTTGAATTGTTTGCTCCAGTTGTTTTTGCACGATTAAGCGAGAGCTCCCTTGGCAAGTTCAACCAGCTTGGCAAATGCATCAGGATCATGCCATGCAAGGTGTGCCAGTACTTTACGGTTGATATCGACATTGGCTTTGTGCAATCCATTGATGAACTTGCTGTAGCTCAAATCATGAATATGACAGCCGGCATTGATTCTGATGATCCAAAGACGACGGAAGTCTCTCTTTTTCGCTTTACGGTCACGGAATGCATATCCCCAACCTTTTTCCACAGTCTGACGGGCAGTCACGTACAAACGGCGACGTGCACCGAAATATCCCTTAGCAGCTTTTAAATATTTTTTCCTTCTTGCATGGGAAGCTACATTATTTGTTGCTCTTGGCATGTTTCACTCCTTCCTATACGTTCAACAGTCTCTTGATTCTCGGTGCATCCACTGTGGCGACGATTTCGCCCTGGCGCAGATTGCGTTTCAGAGAAGGAGACTTCTTGGTTTTAATATGAGCTGCTTTGGCATGATGTCTTTTGATCTTGCCGTTGGCTGTGATCGTAAATCGTTTCGCCGTAGCTCTATGCGTTTTGATCTTCGGCATTATTCCTCCTGTATTTATTACATTATGCTCTTTATCTTCGTTTGCTTCCGCAACTTTCAACTTTTAACTTTTAACTTTTAACTTTTAATTCTACACCAGGTCCGGGTCTATATCCTTGCTCTCGCTCTTTTTCTTGGGTTGTTCGGGCTTGGATTCATCCTCTTCGACAGGTTCTGGTTTCGGTTCTTCTGCGGCAGTCTTTTTGGAAGATTTTGTTTTCTTCACTTCCACGGGAGTTTCAGCAGGTTCTTCTTCCGTATGGGCTTTCTTCTTTGTCTTGACTGGAGCAGCGATGATTTCTTCTTCCGGTTCATCCTGCTGAACATCAGCAATGGCTTCTTCTGATGGCGGAATGATCTGGGGTTCCAGTTTGGCGATGATCTTATCGATATCCTTCTTCGGGGATATGATCATCATGAGAAGATTCTTTTCAGCGACTGGCTGGGAATCCACATCAGAGATGTAAGCCAGGTCGGCAGCCAATCTTTCGAGAATGGAGTAACCGAGTTCCTTGTGCGCCATCTGGCGTCCGCGGAATTTCACTGTGAATTTTACTTTGTTATGTTGTTTCAGGAAGCGGGTTGCATTATTCTTCTTGAAGTTATAGTCATGTTCTTCGGTGCTCGGACCGAACTTGATTTCCTTGACCTGCACTTCATGCTGTTTTTTGCGTGCTTCCTTCACTTTCTTTTCTTTCTGGTAGTAGTATTTACTGAAATCCATGATCCGACATACAGGTGGTTCAGCAGTGGGAGAAATTTCCACAAGGTCGAGTTCAGCCTTTTCAGCCATTTTCAAAGCTTCGCTAACCTTCACAATACCTACCTGATGTCCGTCGGCATCAATCAAACGCACCTGATCAACCGTGATCTGGCGGTTAATACGCTCTTTCGGCACGACTTCCTTCGTCTTTGCCTTGCCTTTTCGAATCCGGATTATAGCAGCCTCCTTATGGTTATCTTGAACATAAAAAAAGGGCGGAATAAATTCCGCCCGCTTTATACAAATACGTTGTACATCTAAACTCAGACCTTACTGATATCTCAAGGAACCGTAAGGTAGAAGCGGACAGCTTCTTTACTCTGATACCAAGAAGATGTAGCTCTGCAATACCGTCAAGAGTTTTATGGAACGCTGTTTTTTAAACAGTGCTATGTGGTCTTTAAGACCATATAAACTTGGCAGAAGGGGCTAGGTTTTGCAGAAGCTTGTAGCTTATAGGGGAAAGCATCAATCAATTAAGAATTAAGATTGAAGATTGGAAGGGCAGAAGATGCTAGAGACTAGGGGCGGAGAGCAGATAAGAATTTAAAGTTAAAAGTTATAAGTTGCAAA
>DAONDQ010000017.1:0-35081 GCA_035402645.1 Candidatus Cloacimonadota bacterium
TCCAGTTTTTCGACTAATGAATCATCATTCTCCGGCTCAACCAGGATACCATTGTCACCATCAATAATTGTACCATCAATCCCTTGTCCCTTCACACCTATGGTTGGTAAGCCAGCATACATAGCTTCTATATATACGATACCGAACGTTTCACTATAACTGGGTAATACGAAACAATGAAAATGCGGATAGAGATTTCTGACTTCATCATTCGTTTGGCGAGGGATGAACATAACATCATTATCCAATCCCAAATCATGACTCAACTCGACGAGGTAATGATATTCATTACCACTACCTAAAATGACTAACTGCATGTTATGATTCTTGTCTTTCAGTTTTCGTACTGCTTTAAGGAGCAGATCAAATCCTTTTTCCCGAATCAGGTTACCTACAGAAATCAATCTATATGCATCTGAGCGTAGTCTTTTTAAAACAGTTTCCACGAAATGTGTGTTTGTAGCCTGTATTTCGCTGATACCGTTTTTAAGAACCGTGATATGTTTTTCATCGCAGAAAGGACTTATTTCTTTCTTGAGTCTTTCATTTACTGTGAAAACATGAGTCCAATTGGAATATGAACCCGAAAGGGTAAAATTATAAAGAACTTTGGTTAAAGAACTCCTGATCTTGGATGGATGTGTTTTATTATTATGCATTGTCAGATATGTTGGTTTGCGAATCGAATTAAATAAACTTCTAAGACAGAACAATTCAGGGATGTGTCTGCAGTCATGCACATGAATGATATCTGGATTCCAATTTTCGATCGTACTTTTTACAGTGGGAATCACATCTCTAAAATAATGAAATATCGAAAGAAAATACGATTGTTTATTCATGGGGGAGTAAATGTATTGTACGTCAATATCCTCTTTTGTATCAGAGCCAACAACGAAATCAGATATGTCAACCATTGCCGTGGCAATGATTTTAATATCGTAGTACTTCGCTAATTCCAAAGCCTGTTGTTTGACGAAGATACCTGATACAGGATTTGATTCATCAGGATACATATCAGTAATTAAAAGCAGTTTTTTCATATTCTCCCTTTGCATATTCATTTCATTTCTGAAACAAATTCTGTCAATGAACTTCATATTCTGCAAAACGATCTCTTCGAACCTGACTTTAGGTTATCAATCTGCTATAGTTGACAAAAATACGGAATAAGGATAAATGGGGAAAAATCATAATAGAAGGAATTTGGTTGCGAATGGCTGATGAGCGTATCTTGATTATACATACATGGGGCTTGGGTGATTTAATTCTCCTAACGCCAGTTCTTGAAGCTATATTTGCCATTCATCCGGACATTAGATTCGACTTCGTAATTTTCCAAAAAGCATCAGCTGAGCCTATATATTGTGCAGCTTATACAGGAAAAATCTTTTTCTCGTCTTGGAATCTCAAGGATATCTTTTCGGTCATAAGAAGACTTCGCAAAACAAGATACAGCGCTTCACTTATCACTTCAGGGGTTACAGCCTGGAAAGGCAGTATTTTTTTGCGAATGCTGAATACGGATATCATTATAGGAGATTTTTCCGGTATCCCCCTGCCGTATTATACAAGAAAACTACGATTTAAACCCGATATTAGCAGGACAGAAGCCAATTACAACCTCTTTCGAACATTTATGGATTTACCGGAATATCACCACATCGTTCAGAAAGACTTGTTCAAACCGGCATTCCATCTATCGGGTGATGATCTTTCCTACGCAGAAGCTTATCTCAATGAAAACTTCGATCGAAATAGATTAATCGTGGCTATTCATCCCGGCAGTAATATCAAGTTCAAATATAGAAGATGGGATAAGGATAATTTTGTAGCACTAATTAGCAGCTTGAAGCAAGAATATCCATTATGGCAATTTCTAATCATAGCAGGTCCCGATGAGGAAGAGGAAGGGAATTACATTGCGCTGCATACTGGTGAAAAGTATCTGGAAAAGACTCCATTAGGAAAAATTGCCGCCATTATCTCGAAGTGTAATATTATGATTAATACAGATTCTGGCTTGGGGCACATTGCTTCCTGTTTTGGATTGAGAATATTTACGATTTTCGGACCAGGTGATGAAAGGCAAACAGCACCCTTTCTCAATAATGCAATAGTAATTAGAGACAAATTCCCCTGTGCTCCATGTGTGAATAAACCGGTAAGAAAATGTGCAGCAGAATGTTTGAAATCCGTGACGCCTGCTCGTGTTTTCGAAGTAATTAAGGATCATATGTCATGAAATTAGTTTTCTGGTTATGTACTATCTTATTAGCTTATCACATTGTTTTTTATGGTGTTTTTCTATCTTTATTCAACAAGATATTTAGGAAAAAGAGAGTGTTTCCCAAGGTTGCTGATGAACAACTGCCTTCCATTGAAATTGTCTGTGCAGCATATAATGAAGAAAACATAATTGAAGAAAAGATCAAATCCTTTCTTTTACTCGATTATCCAAAAGACAAAATCAGGATGTTGGTCATATCTGATGATTCAACCGACAGAACGAATGAAATCGTACAAAGATATGCTTCTGAAAATGTTGAACTCATCATTCAAAAACCTCGTGCCGGTAAACAATCAGCTCAGAACATGGTAGTTCCATTGTTGAAAGCAGATTACATACTTTCAACAGACGCAAATACGATTCTGAGACCTGATTCGGTTCGAATTATGGCAGAAGTAATGCTATCGGATTCTCGGATTGGTCTTGCATCTGGAACACTGATTCTGGATGATATGAATGGTGATTCTGGAGAAGGTCTGTTTTGGAAGTATGAAACATGGCTAAAACAGCAGGACAGTGACTTCTATTCCATAATTGTATCAAATGGTTCCTTGTTTATGATTCGAAGGGATTTATTCAAGATTGTGGACAATTCATCGGCGGATGACTTTGAGCGTGCATTGGTAACATTACATTCCTCTTATATCGCCGTTAATGTACCCGAAGCATTAGCAAGTGAACCTGTTACAGGTATCGTTCCGGAAGAAATAGGAAGAAAAATTCGAATCATTACCCAGGAATGGAATACCATTGCAAGAAACTATGAGTTACTGAATTTCTTCAAATATCCACAAGTAAGTTTTCTACTCATTTCACACAAGATATTAAGATGGCTGTTCTTTGTTTTCGTTATCGGGATATTCGTTTCTTCACTCCTGTTAGCCAATATTTTGTTCTATCGGGTTCTTTTCTATATTCAAGTTATCTGTTATTTGGTCGGAGGTATTGAGTTATACCTCCAAAGCCGGAAAAAGCACATTCCAGGAGCAGGATTCCCAGCATATTCTATCGGGATGTTCTATGCTTCAATCATTGCATTTAAGAATTTTATAGTCAGGAAGAATTTTGGGATATGGAACCCGACAAGATAGTGCAGAGTTATTATTATATATTTTCAAACCGATGAACTGATGGAATGAGTAAGGATGATCTTGAGGAAGCATAGTTGGCTGATCGTTTTCTACTCTATCTTGATTTTATGTTCGCTATCATTTTCATTTGTAATATAATTGTCGTCCCCGGTATTGTTAATCAGACTTTATCTTCATACAAAAAAGAGAGTTAGGGAGAATAAGAAAGCTCTTGAGCAAAAAACCCTTGACCGATAATTGACCTTTGAAATTATAGAATAAATAAATTTTACGTTATTAATATCGTCATAGAGGAGCTGAATTGTCATGGTGAGACTTAGATTGAGAAGAATGGGCGCGAGGAATTGCCCCTTTTATCGTGTAGTTGCAGTAGATTCCAGAAAGAGCAGAGATGGTGAATATATTGAAAGTATCGGTTATTACGATCCTAAACCAACACCAAGCGATATCAAATTGGATAAAGAAAAAGCTTTGAAATGGCTCGAAGTTGGAGCTCAACCATCTGAGACTGTTCGTTCGCTGCTGAAAAAAGCAGGGATACTGGAAGTTTGGCATAATTTGAAGATTGAAAGAAAGAAAATGACCCCGGAAAAAAACTAAACAGGACCAAGGAGTAGCTCATGAAGGACCTGATCGAATTCATTGTCAAAGCTTTGGTAGACGACCCAAGCGAAGTGAACATCACCGAAATTCAAGGTGATAAGATCACTCTGTATGAACTTCGTGTCTCAAAAACAGATATTGGAAAGGTAATCGGCAAAAGGGGACGTACCGCTGGTGCTATTCGTACAATTCTGAACGCAGTTAGTACAAAGCAAGGAAAAAGAGCCGAGCTCGAAATTATCGAGTAAATGGACATTCAGGATCTAATTTCTGTAGGCAGGTTGGGAACAGTCATAGACGGGGAAGACTTTGTTTCCTTTCGCAAAAATGATCATTTCCAACCTGCCTTTTTTCATGAATACCCGTCAGTTTTTTTGATCTTTGACAAGGACATAGTGTTTTATGTGACGATCGACCGTTTACGGGAAGAAGGAAAGAAAATATTCCTTCATTTTGTAGAGGACGGTGTGATTGATGCCCTAAAGAATGCCGGGATCACCGAATTAGCCTATCCAAGGGACGATCTAAGAAGGACGGGTGCTTTGGAAGAAGATGAATCTGATCCGACTGATATGAAGGCAATGTTTGAAGGACAAATGATCGGCATGATTGAAGATTATTTCGATAATCCAGGTCAGCGTGTCCTCATTCTAACGCTGAATGACGGAAAAGAGATCATGATTCCAGAAGTCGATGCTTTTATCGAAAGAATTGATGAGAAAGAAAGAATCATCTATTTCAAGGATATCAGGGAGTTGATGGAATTATGATCATCGATGTTCTGACACTTTTCCCAGGTATGTTCAGAGGTTTCCTTGAGTCCAGTATCGTTCGAAAAGCAATTGAAGCAAAGGCAATCAATGTGTATCTAACCGATATTCGTGATTTTGCCTTTAACAAGCATCGACAAACGGATGATTATCCTTATGGCGGTGAAGCAGGAATGGTGATGAAACCTGAACCTGTTTATGAAGCGCTTCGATTCCTTGATATGGAAGACGGATGTCCCGTGATTTATTTTACTCCCCAAGGGAGGAAACTGGATCAGGAAGTGGTTCGCGAATATGCATCTGTTCAGAGAATGGTCTTACTTTGCGGACATTATAAGGAGATAGACCAACGAATTCGCGATAAGTTCGTTACCGATGAGATTTCTCTTGGTGATTACATTATTTCTGGTGGTGAACTTGCATCCATGATCATGATCGATGCTGTTGCCAGATTGCAGGACGGTGTACTGAATGACATTGCTTCTGCCCAATCAGATTCTTTTGAAGATGGTGAACTTGATTGCCCTTATTATACCAGACCCGAAGTATTTCTCGATATGGCTGTACCGGATGTGTTACTTTCCGGTGACCATAAGAAAATTCAAAAATGGAGAAGGGAACAAGCGAAGGAATTGACCAGGAAGAGAAGACCGGATTTAATGAAAAGTTAAAAGTTGAAGTTAATAAGTAGAGAAGAGATTGAGTAAACCGAATATCTATTTAGGTCTGGTACATAATCCAGTTTATGACCGTAATATGAGAATTGTGACAACATCTGTCACCAATTTAGACATACATGACATTTCAAGAAGTTGTCTTTCGTTCGGTGTGAAGAAGTACTTTCTGATCACGCCGGTCGAAAGCCAACATCAACTTGTCCGCAGAATTTTGTCATTTTGGGAAACTGAAATGGCAAAAGCATATAATGCGGATAGAAATGCAGCGTTGCAAGTCTTGATGATGAGCAATTCTATTGATGAGGCAATTAAGTGGATTAAAAACCAGGAAGGTTCTGATCCCGTAGTGATAACGACCACAGCAAGGGCACAGGAAAATCAGCTTTGTTTTTCTGATTTTATCAAGGTATATCAAAAAAATAAACCCATCCTGTTGCTATTTGGTACCGGAAACGGTCTGGTCAAGGAAGTTCATGACCAGGCTGATTTCATCTTAGAGCCGGTTTCCGGCGTTTCGGATTATAATCATTTATCGGTCCGCAGTGCTGTAGCGATTATCTTGGATCGGATTTCTTCCGTAGAATACAAGGAGGAACCATGGACATCATTCAAACCGTAGGAAAAGACGAACTCAGGACAGATTTACCTGAATACCGTGTTGGTGATACAGTGAAAGTTCACTACAAGATCAAGGAAGGCGCGAAAGAGCGTATCCAAGTATTCCAGGGTGTCGTCATCCAAAAGCGTGGAATGGGTATTTCCAAGACTTTTACGGTTCGTAAGATCAGTGACGGAGTCGGAGTTGAGAGAATCTTTCCGCAGCATTCTCCTCTGATAGACAAACTTGAGGTAGTACGTTATGGACATGTTAGAAGAGCCAAGCTGTTCTATCTCAGAGACGCAAAAGGTAAAGCAGGTCGTATCAAGGAAAAGAAACGCGTTATTTCATAACGTGACAATTATCATAAGAAAGGGGAGCCTATGTGCTCCCCTTTTTCGTCTAAACAGGAAGGAGCATATATGTATCGTTTAAAGTATGAATCTCCGATTGGATGGCTGGAAATCAGCGAGACAGAAGATGCCGTTAGCCATCTTATATTTCATGATATAGAACCGCAATTTGCATCAGAAGATACACCTTTGTTAAAGAGAACTGCACAAGAGCTGAGTGAATACTTCCATGGTAAAAGGAAGCATTTTGATCTTCCTCTCATCTTGAATAGAACTTACTTTCGCATGAAAGTATGGAACGAACTGCTCAATATTCCATATGGATATACGATTACTTACGGTGAATTAGCAGCGAATATTGGTAATCCCAAGGCAAGCAGGGCTGTGGGGCAGGCAAATCATCACAATCCAATTAGTATCATCATTCCTTGTCATCGGGTCATCGGCGCAGATGGCAGCATGACAGGCTACGGCGGTGAGCTATGGCGTAAGGAATGGTTGTTGGAATTTGAACGGAGAAACAGATAAAATTAGTTGCCAAATAAAAAGATATGTATATGTTACGTAAAGTATAAGAACTAAGAAATCGGCGAATATCATACGAGGTGGTTATGAAAAAGTGGGCTTTTATTTTGGTCTTTTCCATACTGATCGCATGTATGACAGCTATGGAATTTACAGGCAATCCAAAGAATTGGAAATTTGAAGACTTTGTTGGTGCAGACTCGATTGGTGATACAAACGGGCAAACTGGAGATATTTCATCGCTTTTTGTGAGAAAGGAAGCAGGTATTCTGAATCTTCGCCTCACATTTGATGATATGTGCGTTCGCAAACACAATCGATTTGTGAACGATAACTATTCTGATAGGTATCTGATATTATCTGTGAAAGCGGTAAATACAAAGAACAGAGATATAGAAATTATTCAGGAAGTATCTCTAACGGATAAGGTTTTTCGTAATTCTGCTTATTCCCTGGTGAGAACCCCGGAAAACAATATGCTGGAGATGTCTTTTCCATTTCTATCCCCTACAAAGGCTGATGAAATGGACTATACCATTACAGTCAAAGATGCCACCGGTAAGATTATTGACGAACTGCAGAAATCCGGAGGAACACGTGATGGCGGTGGAAATTGTGCATTTGTCCATCACGGGAATCAAGGTTTAACCTATACAGATGTTTTCTATGGGCAATATCCGCAGGATACAAGTGGATTTGATGAAATACTTCAGGTTCATGATGCCACAAATGTTCCAGGCAATTTTCACTTATCCGGTACGTTAATGCCTGCAGCACAATGGCATAACCCCGATTTCAATACATGGCTCAAGACGATGGCTTCCCAAGGGAAAGCATGCATGCTTACGTCTGCTTTGGGGCAGCATATTATGCCCTTCGTTAATGACAATATGAATAACTGGGCTGTTCATACTGAATCGGACATGGTACGTTATCTTTATAACTATGATCCGAAAGTAGCCTGGGTACCTGAAAGGGTATGGCTTGATCCAAATCGCTATCCGAATAATGGAGTGATTGACTGGATCGGTGATAATTGGAGACAGCATGGTGTTGAAGCCGTGATTCTCGATGACTGGCCCCATTGCAGTGGATATTCGAATTCAAAGATACATTGGATGAACAATGGCATGGGCATCAATCTGCGTGTGATTCCAATTAACGGTGATTTTGTGGGGAAAATGATGTATGATGCCAGCGGTGCAAAAAACATGATTTGGAATACTGGCATGTATGGTTTAACCGTCTATGGAACTGACTGGGAAGTTGCATCAGAGATGAACCAACACAACAATACCTTCTTTCTTGATAATTATGAAAATGTGGTGTGGTGGTGCCATGATAATTACCCAGCAGTTCAGGGATGGAAACTGGATACAGCTTTATCGAATGCCAATTTTAATGGACAGGGAATTGAAATCACCCCGGGTAATTACGGTTTGCTGGGTGGAACTGGAGGATATGGGGGTAGTAATAACTCGTGGTATCCTGATTGGGCAGCAACACAATCACATTCCGATTTTCATAGTCCGAAGTGGAATTATGGCTATATATGGAATGATGCATACAATAATCTCATGACTGCTCCGAATAACTCTCTTTCCCAGATTGGCTGGTACATCTTGATGATCAACCTGCATGAGACGGGATGGCATGATGCGGGAGTATCGGATTGGATTCACAGATATTCATCTCACATTAAAAATGCAAATGTTTATGCAGAAGCAGCTCGCTGGGCTGCCGGACAATACACGACTACAACGGCTGCCTATTTCAATGACATCGATCATGATGGAGGAAGCGAACTTGTCATGCATAATGATAAGGTTTTTGCCGTATTCGAGGGTATTGGTGGTAAAGCAAACTGGTTATTCTACAAGGACGGATACGGGAACGCATATTCAATGGTAGGCTCCGATATGGCATACTGGGCAGAGACGGATGGTGATTATAACGAGACTTCATCATGCAACCACTTTGCTGCTTTGTCTGATGTATCCCCCAATATGCAGGGTTCGATCTATAACATTTCAATCCAGCAATCAAGCGGTACTGTCGTACAAGCGACACTCGATCAAGTGGGAGTGAAGAAAGTCATCAAACTTGAAACGGGAAAGAACTACCTTGATTGTTCCTATAATTTCTTTGGTTCCACTGGTTATATCAAATCAGGCTGGTCACCCGATATTCTCGATATCCTTTGGAGCGGGAAGGGACACTTACAGAGATTGTATGGTTCTTCCGCTTCCTATGCGGGATACCGCAATTCAACTTCGGGTGCTTCTGTGGCGTACATCCTTGGTTCAGCAGGAGGCAGCCACCAGGGTCAGTTTGAAGGCACATTAGTGGAAGGTGACCAGATTTCTGGTAATGGTATCTTTGCCTTCAGGCTATACGCAGGATATACAAGTTCTCCAAGCGGTACACAGGTTTCAGAATTGAATACACTTGCCTCTCAGACAGTTGATCTGATCGGTCCTTCGGTATCTTCAGCAAGTATTATCGGAACCAGGAAGATACAAGTCATATTCAGTGAGGTTCTTGATCAGACTTCAGCCGAGACCATTTCCAATTATGCTTTGGGAAGCTCTTATCATGTCACATCTGCAAAACTGTATTTTGGGAAGAAAGTGGTGCTGACAGTTGATTCCAATATTACTGCTGGTTCTACTGTAACCGTTCAAGTCAATGGCGTGAAGGATATCAGCGGAAACATCACGGATACCGATTATAATACAGCAACTGCATCATGGGTCAATATTCCTCATATTGTAGGAACCATGAATAGTTGGACTCCCTCAAATCACACGTATGATCTCGTTTTGCAGGATAATGGTGTCTGGAAGGTTGCCATCGCCCTGGGCGTTGGGACTCACGAGTACAAGGTATCGGAAAGTGACAGTTGGGGCAATGACTGGCCAACGAATAACCAGTCGATTACCCTGACTACCGCACAGACGGTCACTTTCTATGCGAATTGCGGTCTGAACATCGGTGCAAAGAGTGGAGATGAATATGTAACACATTATGCACCCCAGGTAGCTGGAGATTTCCTTTCAGAACTTGGAGGTACTGACTGGAGCACAAGTGATTCTCATGGTGTGATGAATGATTCGGATAATGATGGAATTTGGCGGCTTCAAGTATTGGTTCCATCAGGTAGCTACCAATATAAGATCGCTCTCAACAAAACATGGGATCAGAGTACTTCCGGAGTGAATTTCGCATTTACCTCCGATGGTACTCATGAAACGATATTCTATTACAATATGGCTACGAACTCGACTTATTCATCCAGCACCGGTGTGTTCTCTCCACCGACGAACCTGAGTGCGCAGATCATTACTTCCGGTATTCGATTATCATGGAATGCACCTCAATCACGTGCAATATCCAGTTATAATATCTATCGGAACAATGCCCTGCTTACCAATACTTCGAACCTTTCATACGATGATCTGACTGTTGCAAACGGTCATCGATACGCATACGCTGTCAGCACGGTGTATACTTCACCATCCGGAACATCTGCAGTTACAGATTCAGTGATTGTGAGTTATTTTGTACCCACTGAATTAACTGCTGTTCAGTTTATGCCATCAACGATGTCATCATATACGAATTTCGTGAATGGGGGAGAGATTGCCAGCCATGATAATTTACGCCTTGAAGTGAAGCTGACTCCGAATGATTCACTTAATATTTCAACACACAGTGCACTACTGCATTATTCGTTGAATAATACAACTTGGAATACCCGATTCCTCGCTTATGATCATAATGCGGGAGGCTCCTCCTATTGGCGTTTGGCATTGAATAACGGAGTGGATTTCAATCCGAATGATACACTGCGATTCTATATCACAGCAACTGATTATAATGGACCAACCCTAACAGACAATAATGGGGGGTCAAATTACTCAGTTCATATTCATCAGATTGGTATTGAACAGCAGGTTGCTGTCACTTTCCGTGTGAATATGAGTTATGTTTCTCCGGCTGATAGTGTGTTTGTTGCTGGTGATTTCACGAATTGGGCGACAAACAAGGTTCAAATGACTGATCCGGATCATGATCTAATCTATACTGTGACGATCAATTTTCCGATAGATTCGATTTATGATCACCAGTATAAATTCATTAACGGTACGACATGGGAATTTGTAGGACTTGATAATCGGGCATTTACTGTTGATGATTCCAATCCGACACAATTACTGGATATGGCATATTTCAACATGAATGCGACCAGCGAATTGCAATCCGTTCAATTCCTGCAGGATTCGCAATCTGAATTCACTAATTTCGATAATGGCGTGTCCATGCCTGGTAACAGTTATCTCTATTTTGAAGTAAGATTATCGCCTGCTGATTCACTCGATAATTCTCATCATAGGGCAACACTGGTTTATAAGAAGAATTCAGGGGATTGGCAGGAATCTGACTTTGCCTGGGATAATAATTACCAGGGCAACTCCTATTGGCGCTATACCATGAGGAATGGAACCGACATCGTGGCTGGAGATAACATCACCTTCTATGTTACGGCTACAGATTATAATGGTCCTGTTCTCATAGATAATAATAATGGCTCCAATTATCATGTCTCATTGAGATCAGCAACTCTGTCTCAGCAGGTGACAGTTAATTTCAGCGTCGACATGAGATTTGTTGCTCACACAGATTCCATATATCTGGCAGGTGATTTTACTGACTGGGGTACCAATAGGATTCGCATGTATGATGCAAATCTGGATGGAATTTATTCAGCCAGCTATACATTCCCTGCCGGTGCGGATTATACACGGCAGTATAAATACATGAATGGACAAGAATGGGAATTCTACTATGGTATTCAGCGAATTTTCCTTGTTGATGATACATATACCACACAGACGTTACCAGTGGATTTCTTCAATAATGTGATGCCAACCGACCTTGTAGGGATTCAATTCATGCCACAGTCGTCGTCCGTTTATACGAATTTCAATCCTGGGGAAAGTGTGGCAAATGGAAGCAATCTGCTATTTGAAGTTCAGTTGACACCCCCTGATTTTCTGGCGAATTCCTATTACGGCGCAAATCTGCGATATCGAGTAAACAACGGTTCATGGATTACCAAAGCGTTTGCTTGGGATAATAATTATGAGAACTACGCATATTGGCGCACAGCCCTGACAAACGGTGAAGACATTAACAATGGTGATTATGTCGATTTTTATGTCGATGCAACAGATTATAACGGACCTGTTCTTGTGGATAATAACTCAGGGCAATATTACAGAGTGAATGTAGGTGATGTTATTAACTTGCAGACACCTCTTAGTTTTGGTATCTCTTTAACAGAAACAAGCATTTTGCTGAATTGGGATGATGTTCCCATGGCTCATTCATATAAGGTGTATCAGGCAGATTCACCGGATGGATCTTTCTCCCTATTGGCAACCACCACCAGTAGTGAATATTCAATATCACTTGGCAGTGCACCCATGCTCAAATTCTATAGAGTTGTTGCCAGTACCGAAGTTTTGCCAGTTAAGAAATGAAACAATAAATAAAGAAAGGGCGACTGTTCAGTCGCCCTTTTTCATTTAAAATTTATTTATTAAAAGACCATCAATTGCCATTGTTCTGAAGTTCAGGTAGTTTCTCGATTTCTTCAATCAAGGGAGCAAGTTGATCAGAATTGAGGATATCCTTGAAAGGATCAGATTCAACCTGGTCGGGATTTTCATGGCATTCAATCTCGAATTCCAGTTTTCCCCAATCATTCTTGTATTTATCAGGGAATATAACATTCGGCATGATTTGAATTGTATAGAATCCGGGTTTGAAGAACTGAATCTGTTGATAATCGTCAATTACACCCTGGGAAATCAGAACGGTATCTTTGGTTGCGTATATCGGAATCTGTAAACTCTCATTCTGATTATTAAAGCGAGGGTTCATGTCTTCCGTCAAACTCTTCAGTGCAATGTAATGAAACAGATGCTCTGAATCACCAGGTTTCTGATATATTATTGAATCCTGAGTCGTATTTTGAATGGATAAATATACATAGTAACTTTCACCGGTAATGAAATTTACAGTGGGATTGTGGTTCATATCCGTTAAATAATATCGGATATTCAATCCATGTTTCTTTGCTTTTTCCTTTGTTTTAACTGGGGACTTTTTCACTGCGGCATTCACCCATGATATCGAAAAAAGGATAATCAGCAGAAGCAGGAATAACTTTTTCATACTCATCTCCATACACGATTTATGGGATTTTCTTTCTCTCATGCAAGGAAATCCTATGTTCAATTTCCTTTTATAGGAGTATGTTAGTTTATTTCAAGTAAAATTTCAACTTTCTACTAATTCGTTATGATAAGACGCATAGAAATGGATAACAAAAAGATTTCTTTACAATAAAGAAGTGATTCTGCATTGAATCAAGGGTTTGAATGCGAAAATAGGATAATAAAGCGTAATATGAGGGTGTCATGAAAAAGAGAAAAAACAGGCACATCGTTCATAAGAAGGATATGAAAAGTCCCTTATCACAAAAGACAGGTCTTCCATCAGGTTCACTCATTCATATTGGTAAACCAGTCGATCAACCAATCAGTATCTATGAGATGACTTATATTGATCAGGATATTCGTTTCAGAGAAAATGTCAGCGTGGAAGACTGTTTTCCTTTAAAATCCTCCTCAGCCATCACATGGATCGATGTTGCAGGTGTCTTTGACAGAGAGGTTATTAACGGAATTGGTCGAGCCCTCTCTCTTCATCCCCTTTCGATGGAAGATATCATGAATACACAGCAGAGAACAAAGATGGAGGAATATGAGAATTATCTCTTCTTCTCTTTGAAAACTGCTGATGTGGTCCAGGAAATGGAGGATATCAATTATTCCCAATTGAGCATGATTGTAGGGGATCAGTATATCATCACGTTCCAGGAAAACAGGAAGAATGACCTTTTTGTTCCGATTAGATCCAGGATTGAACTGGAAAAAACCCGCTTGGAAAAAATGGGAAATGACTATCTGTTGTATTTGATCTTCGATATGTTGGTGGACAGGTTTTTTGATATCACCGATTTCATAGAGGATAATATAGATGAATTTGATGAGATGGTCATCGATGAAAAGCAACTCAATCTACAGGATATGTATAAATTAAAACGTTCTATCATTCAAATGCGCAAGTGTGTTGTTCCATTGCGTGATGTTGTCGCAAGGCTGCTTCGAAGTGACAGTATCGAACAGGATACCATGAAGGAAATATACTTCTCAGATGTTCATGATCATGTATTGCGTTTGAGTGAGAACCTGGAAGTCTATCGGGAGATCATGAACAGCTTGCATGAAACTTATCTCAGCAGCATCAGCAACAGAATGAATGCAGTGATGAAGGTTTTAACGGTCATATCCACGATCTTTATTCCCCTCACGTTCATCGTGGGTGTATATGGTATGAACTTTCCCAATATGCCGGAATTTAAAAACCCACATGCTTATTATTACGTTTGGGGTGTTATGATCGTACTTGTCTTCATGATGCTTGGTATCTTCAGACGTAACAAATGGCTATAGAATAGTAAATGATCTCATTTCAAGGTCGAATATGTCTACGAATATCATCCGACCATGACCACAGGATCACCCCTTGATCACTCCTGCTCACAGGGGTGAAGTGATGATAATTCCAAGTAGAATATGAGGGGAACAAACACTTTCTAATGATAGTGGGACTTCATTAGCAAAGAGTATGTAATGAATCATCTAATTGATAGGATTATTTTTCTTTATCTTTCTTGATAATTGCATCAAGCCTTGAAATAATACCAAAGTACATGATAAAGACAATCATGGCGATTACGATCATTGCGATCAAATGGGTGTTGATACCCCCCATACCCAACATGATGATGGCAACACTGAAAAGGATCACGATCATGATCAAATCAACAAGAATATTCATATGAGCCTCCTGGTAGATTTTCTTGATGGAAATTTCACTCGTTTTCATGGTACCTGGTTTTTGCATACATTACTCCCCTGTATGAGTGTTCCAGATTATGTTCGTTGATATCATCTCTCCCGGAAGTAGAAGTTGGGCTTCAATTGGGAGAAATTCAAATAATATATAGTCTGGATTCGTTGAATCTTGCCAATAATCATAAATATAACCTGAGATATCTGCAATTTCCTTACGCAAAGCCTGATCACAGACAAATTGCAGTTTTCCCGAAATCCGTATGTAGCCACTGTTGTGCTCCGTATGCAAGGGAAGAAGAATTTCGGCAAAGGGATTCTGTTTAACCTGTTTTGTTTTTGCATCGGAAGAGCCTGTGGCAAGGAAGAAACGCTGTTGATGGCAAACCATGGTCATAGGTCTAACGCGAGGTTGTACACCATCACAGGTTGCTAAATCGATTGTCTGTGTCTTTTTGAAATAGGATAATATCTGTTCTTGAATCTCAGCCACTATCCACACTCCTTAATTATTTTGAGTATAAAAATTTCCTAATAAATGTCAATCAAAAAAATAAAACAAAGAATTATTTCTTGCATAGATATGAAATATTCATGTAATGAATTTATGAAAAATATGAACAAGATACTCTATATTTGTAAAGATGAGGATCTCACTCGTCTTTTTTCGAATCTTATCCAGGCATTGGGCATGGAGTTGGACAACATAACCGAAATTGAGCCTGTATCCTTGAAAAGAACGATAGATTCAGGTTGTAGGGCTATCGCAATCGATCTTTTCTGTGCTCCTTCCACGGGAAGGGATTTGGGAATCTACCTCAGAAAATACAAACCTTCCAGGTTTTTACCGCTCGTTTTTTTGGGGGGTAAAGAAGAAGAAGTCCAAAAGATAAGGGATATACTTCCGGATGCATTTTATCTGAGTTACGAGGAAGTACGTTATCAGTTGGCGACCATCATCGACATTGTGAATGAGAATCCTGTGGTCCCGCAATCCGTATTCGAGGCATATAAGAATGTTCCTCTTTCCAAGAAGTTGGGAATCAAACCGGGAATGAGAATCGTTTCCATCAATACCCCTGAAGGCTTTGTGTCACTTCTAACGGATATTGATGATCTGAATATAATTGAAGATTATGATGAATCAAATGACCTGATTCTATGGTTTCTTGCCTCTGAAGAGCATATGACGACGCAATATGATCAGATTGCGACTATGATAGGGAAGGGTGGAATATGGATCATATGGAGAAAGAAACAATCCAGCCATGAACCCTACATGAATGAAGTCATGGTACGAAAGTTTGGCTTGGCAAACGATCTTGTTGATTATAAGATATGCTCTGTGAATAGAGAGTGGACAGGCTTGAAGTTTGTTCGCAGGAAAAGACAGGAACCGGATTCGAAAAATACGATAAAGGCAGAAAATCAAACGACAAAGAAATATAAGATTGAAACAGGATCTGATGGGATGCTTATCAAATATGATAATCATTCGATACCGATTGAAATCCAACTCCGTGATATTAAGAATGTTTATCTTTCCTTTGATGATTCTCCCAAATTGATCATAAAAGCTCCCAAGAGAATTAATAGGAAGCAGATAATCTGTTTGATTGAAATAAAGATCAAATGGATAATCGATAAGTACGAGGCAAGGCTGATTCGAAACCAGGGAAGACCTCCATTTCAGTATGTGAATGGTGAGAAGCACTTATTCCTGGGAGTTGAATATGAAATTCGCATTCACCAGGGGAAGCATGCACAAGTAAGGCTTGAAGCACCGTTCATTGATATTGAAGTTCCGGATCCAACGAATCAGGAAATAGTGAAAAGGGAACTTCATGAATGGTATGCTGAGAACACAACTGAATATGTTTCACAGCGTACATGGTATTATATCAATCAATTCATACCAGAAAAGTGGCATAACAGCATAGAATTCGTTTTTAGAAAGATGAAGAGCAGATGGGGGAGTTGTTCAAGAACAGGTATCATAACGTTTAATAAAGAGCTCATCAAGGCACCCATTGAGGCGATCGATTATGTCATTGTGCATGAACTCTGCCATTTGAAGCAGTTCAATCACGGAAAAGACTTCTACCTGGAAGTGAATAAAGTGCTTCCGGATTGGAAGGAAAGGAAAGAATTATTCAAGAATATTAATATTAGTTAGGCTGTCTTTCATGCATTTAAGTACTCGCTGATTACTTTTTGTTTGACAATATTGATTAATATTCATTTCATTAAAACTTCAAATCAGGCAATAACTCATCCTCCAGGGTGAGTGGAGGAACTCTGATGTATTGGAAAAAGACATTGATATATCTGTGCCTTTTGGGTTTGATGGCAGCATTCATGATGGCGGCACAGGATGCTGGAAGCAAGGAACAGCAAATCGTAAAATCGGGTAAATTCACAACCATCAGGGGGATATTGAATAGAACCGATAGTCTGTATACTCTTCAGACTGATTCCGTGAAAGTCATTTTATACACTGCACCGGAAGAGTATCTTGAGAAACGCGGACTTGCCTTATCCAATAACGATACACTCAATGTAAGTGGTTATTATTCCGATGGGAAATTGCTGGTTTCCACAATTCAAAAAGCCAATCAAAAGGTTATGATCAGGAGTGAATTAGGCACTCCCTACGTAATAACAAATGACCAAAAGACATATGCCTCCAATCCCGCTATATGTATTGGTACAACTCTTTGTGCTCAGAATTGCCCAACGAATGCAATTACGATGGTGAAGGGAAAGGCTGTTACTGATCCTTCGAAATGTATAAGCTGCGGTATTTGCGAGAACGGGAATGGTAAGAACTTCAAAGGTTGCCCGGTTAAAGCAATTCATCCATTGAAGTAAGAAAAAGAAGAATCGTACCATAGAATCAGGAAACACACATTTTGAAACAGCGGGGCGGTTAATCTTTCCCGTTATGTATCTAATCTGATACACATAATGGTATGTAACAAATAATCAAAGTGAGATGACTATGAAGAAAACAATTTATATTCTTATTCTTTTAGTCTTCATTTCTTCATTAATATTCGCTGCGGTACGCTTCAAACCAATTACCGATCCATATCAATGTGTGGGTTGTGGTGATTGTGTTAAGATATGCCCGGTGGATGCAGTGAAGATCGTGGACGGGAAATCTGTCATTGACCAGGATAAGTGCATCGATTGCAAGTTATGTATCAAGGGCTGCACCTATAATGCAATAAGGGAGAAGAAATGAATCGAACAATGAAATTCATGCTTCTGATACTATTGTTCGTTGCAATTCTCTTTGTTTTTGGATGTAAGAAAGTAACCGCTACTGAATACAACATCGATAAGCAATCCTGCATGAGCTGCGGTAGATGCCTGCAGATTTGCCCATCCGATGCAATTGACTTCGATATTGATGGTAAGGCAATCATTGACCAGACAAAATGTACGCAATGCGGAAGGTGTGTGAGAGTATGTCCAAAAGATGCAGTTTATTGATGAAGCCGATCCTGTTCGGCGTGGCGATACTCCTGCTCAGCACATGCTTGCAGGGCGTTGTTTACCAGTGGAATGATAGTAGCTTACAATACCTGCTTTCTTCAGGTAACGGAAATTCAAATGCGAAGGAAGATGATTCCGGAGAAAGTGAAGGCGGAACCTGGAGCGCTTCAACGATGCACCAGGCTGAAGTTGCCATAACAAAGGCACTATCTGCCTTTTTCCAGACAGATTTCTATTGGGAAGACCAGAATCCGCACAGAATGATGACCAGCCTTTCCGTACCAGCATCATTCTATAAGAACTGGAGAGTATCCGGTACTTACAATCGCTTCCAGGGGAAACTGGAATACTCGGATAATGAAGTCTATGGAAAGATCCAATATCGCAATCAGTGGTTTGCAAGCGATAGGACTAATCCCAATTACATTTTTATCAAGAGCAATCCATCCCTGCCATTCTGGGCTCCCGAAAATGGTGCACACAGACCGGAGTTGATTCAGGATGTCTATACACAAGGGAAACTGAATACTGTCATCGGGTCATTCGACCTTGGTGGTAGAGTGCGCATATCCAATTATAATCTTGCTTTTTGGGATACTCTTGGAGTACTCAACCAGAATAACACTGAGAGACAAGAGTATTTTATGACAGTACAGTCCAAGATCAACACATTACCGCATTTCTACTTACTGATGAATCTCAGTTCAAAAAATGATAATACTGACAGTTATTACAATATGACCCAATACGGGCTTGCCCTTGCTTTTGAGAACAAATTCGATTTCTTCCATATGCTGGATGCAAGCGTCCAATATGATAGGATGAACTCACATGCGTATTCAAATGAGAAGGATAACTATTTCACGAGCCAGATGCGTTATACACATCGGATAGGGAATAACTTCACAGCTTTCCTATCCTATATCAACCGCACTGTCTATTCTGAAGATGAGCAGAGCATGCTGTTGATATCGAATGCCCTCAGGGTACAGGCTCGTTATTCCCTGAATAATGATATCAATGGTGATGCCTATGTCATTTGTGGAGGGAAATACAGCCCCGAACAGAAGACATCGGTTGCCTTTGCTGAATTCAATTATCCTGTCATTCAGAATCTATATGTGAATGTGAATGATAAATATTCTCCCACGTATGTCTATGAATCCCATGATCTCAAGGATGTACGTCATGAGAATGAAGCTGGAATCGGCTTTAATTATTACTTCACTCCATGGCAGTTGGTCTATGTGTCTGACCTGTTCAGTACAATCAATGCCAAGGGCATTTCGTCATCAAATCAGCACCTGATTACCCTGGGTGCGAAATTAGTATTTTGATTTCGTAATATGATTTTAAAAACTCTTATCGAAGGTTTTCTATTGGGTCTGTCCACAGGCACTATCTGCCTTTTGACCTGCACCCCGATATACTTGCCCTATCTTGCGACGGAAAAGAGAAACCTGAAAGAGAATTTCTGGAAGGTGATGGAAATTTCTTTTGGAAGATTCTTTTCATACCTGGCTTTTGGTGCTATAGCCGGATGGCTTGGAGCCCAAATAGCTGAGATCGACAGGTCTCTCTACACAGGTATTGCCTATATTCTTCTTTCTTTTTTCCTGATCATGACGAGTGTGCGAACCTCAAAACAGGAAAAGCATTGTCCCATCCCATTCTATTTGAAGCTGACAAAAAGCGCTTTCCTGATGGGGGTTTTGACAGGGATTAACTTTTGTCCTTCCTTCCTGATTGCGGTATCCAAGGCAGTTGATTTGGCAGGGATTTTCAACGGGATCATGCTATTCATGGGATTCTTTGTTGGCACAACGCTGTTCCTGCTTCCCCTGGCTTTCACAGGGATGCTGGCTTCTCTTGGAAAGATGAAGCATTATGCCCGTATCGCCGCCATCCTGATCGCGGTCTGGTTTGTTGGTCAGGGCGGATGGAACATCTACACACATTTCCATGAGCAGAAGGTACTGAAGGAATCAAGGATCATGGATCCCGCTGATCCGGAAACGAAGATACTGCTTGTGGCAAGCCCTGACGACAGTACGTATTTCAATGTTCTGTCCGATTCGCTCTTCCTCTTCAAAACCATGAATCTATCCTATGTGCAGATGGATTCTGCCGATATTTCCGAAATGGATAAGTATGGAAACAACTCTCTTATCTTGCTGGATAAAAAACTATATACTAAAGAACTTGACCCGCAATTCAAAACGAGGGATTTGTTCCTTGTTGAGAATAATTATCCGATAAATAATATCATGAATTTCCTAAGGAACAGGAGTATTCGGGTCGGGAAAGGACAGGGAGCTCGCTGGGACTTTAAGAATCAATAAGGATGCGGCATGAATATTATCCAAACCAGCAATCTTAAGAAAGAATACGACATGGGGAAAGTATCGGTAATGGCTCTGAATGGCATTGATATGTCAATCGAGCAGGGCGAATTCGTTGCCATCATGGGACCTTCGGGTTCTGGGAAAAGCACACTTATGCATATCCTCGGGTGTCTCGATAAACCAACGGATGGTACTTATATATTAGCCGAACAGGAAGTCAGTCAATTAACAAAATCTGAACTGGCAGCAGTGCGTAATGAAAAGATCGGTTTTGTATTTCAGACTTTCAACCTCTTGCCTCACATGAATATCCTATTGAACGTCGAACTTCCTCTCATGTACGCTGGAATCGGTCGTACCAAAAGAAAAAGAAGAGCGATTGAGGTTCTTGAATCAGTCGGATTAGGTGACAGGCTCAATCATAAACCTTCTGAGCTGTCAGGTGGACAAAGGCAACGTGTGGCAATTGCACGTGCCATAGTCAACCATCCCTCCATAGTTCTTGCCGATGAACCTACCGGTAATTTGGATAGCCAGGCTGGTTCCGATATTTTGAACATTTTCTCAGACCTTCACAAGGCAGGACATACGATCATCATGGTCACGCACGACCATGTTGTATCTCAATCGGCTAACAGAATCATTAAGATCATTGATGGAAAGATAGTCGATGGCAATCTCTCTTAAAGAGTCACTGGTCATCGGTTTTACAGACTTCTGGTCACGAAAGATCAGGAGTTTTGTCACGATACTTGGTATCATTTTGGGTACCATGTCCATTATTGTTGTTCTTGCAATCGTGAATGGGGTGAATAAAAGCACTCTTGCCTGGATGTCAGAACGAGGTGGATTAACGAAGATCGATGTTCAACGCAATTGGAACTATGATGAGCAGAATGTTGGGAAACGATTTCTCACTCTCAGAGAATTGAATTTCATCCATACGAAGATTCCCGAAGTTACTGCCTTCAACCCACAACTGCAGGATTACAAGAAATTCAAACATGTGGACAAATCTTACAATGCACAGTTAATCGGTGTACTGCCTGACTTTACCATTGCAGAAGAATGGGATGCTGATCAGGGAAGGTTCATATCCAAGTATGATGAGGATTATAGTAATGATGTCATTGTCCTAGGGACAGCCTTGAAGGATAAATTGTTCGGAGCCAGGGAAGCAATTGGTCAATATGTTACGATGGGTAACCTGCAACTGCGTGTGATCGGAATCATGAAAGAGCGTATATTCAAGCAGCCTGGGGGTGGATTCGGCGGCGGTAATATGCTGGAATACCTGAATTACCAGGCATTTATTCCATTGAGTACGATGATTCATAAGGTTACAGGTACGGACGAAATAGAAAGTTTCAGCGTGAAAGCACCCAACCCGCAATCAGCCACGGAAATTCGTCAGAAGTTGGAAGCGCTCCTCCTCAATCTTCGCGCTGGGAAACCGATTTTTACGGTAGAAGCAGCCCAGGAAGAGATGGAACAAATGAAAAAAAACAGCATGATCTTCCAGGTCATTTTCTTTCTTGTGGCTTCCATCTCTCTCATGGTGGGTGGTATCGTGATCATGAATATCATGCTTGCAACCATCCAGGAGCGTACGCGTGAAATCGGGATTCGTTTGGCTGTTGGTGCCAGGCGGAGAGACATTTTCATGCAATTCATGATACAAACGGTTCTAATGACGTCTATTGGTGGTGTTTTGGGCATCATGATCGGTTTTTCCATTCTGAAATATGTGGGAAAATATCTGAATACAGTTGTTGCTGCCTCTTCGATGATGGTTGTTATCGCCTTGATTGTTTCCGCTGGGGTTGGTCTCGTCTTTGGTATATTCCCAGCAATTAGAGCCAGCAATCTCGATCCAGTGGAGGCTTTGCGCAATGAGTAATATCTTCTCCTACCTGAATCGTAAATTTATGCGAGCTGTTTCGAACCTCATCTGCTACATCACCAATCCGGAACAGGGTCTTCGTGATGCTAGGAATGTCTGGAACTTCATGAAACTCTTCTATATTAAAGTCAGGCAGGAGAAAGTTCCAGAACTCTCTGCAGCCCTGACCTATATCACTCTTTTGGGTTTTATTCCTTTCCTGATCTTTATTTTGAATCTTCTTCCCCTGCTGCCTTTCCTGAACTTCCAATCAAGACTGGAAGACTTCATCTTCAAGAATTTCCTGCCCAATTCAGCGGATCAGGTATCCATCTATATCAGTCAGATCATGGAAAATAGGGCAGCTTTCAATGTGGTAAGCTTCATTGCAGTCCTCATCACATCTTATTCTTTGTTCCGTGTGATCAGCGATGCCTTTGACAGGGTTCTGCTTCCGGATATCGAATATAAACCGGATAAGGTGAATCTCTTTCTCCGTTTCTTTGGAACCATTATTTTTGGTTTTATCATTACACTCGTCCTTTTCTCTTCCACTTCCATTCCTTTTTTAGCAGGAATGCTGAAAGTGCATTTTTTAAAGGCAATGCTAACGTATATCATTCCATTCGTGACCCAGTTTCTGATAATTCTGTTCCTTTATCTTTTCATGCCAACAATCAAGGTGAAAAGATCAGCCCTCCTCAAAGGTGCATTGATAACGACAATCTTATGGGTATTGGGTAAAGCTCTCTTTGATTACTATATTCTGAATTTAACGAATTACAACGCTGTATACGGCGTGCTTGCGCTGATCCCTATCTTCCTTTTCTGGATGTATGTGAATTGGGTCATCATCCTCGGTGGAATCGTTCTCGTGTCCATCTTCGAATACAAGGACCAGGCAATATTGAAGCGTAATGAGATGACAAAAAGAGTTCGTATGACTCTTGAATTCTACGTAGATGAACAATTGCGCAATAAAGTGGAGAAGTTACTGCCGGATAAGGATGTGCTTAAAATATTCGAGACGTATGATAATGAAGGGAAAAAGGAACACAAAGATGACAAAAAACACGAACCGGAAAGCACTGATCAGTGTAAGTGATAAGACAGGCATATTCGACCTTGCTACTGCTTTGTATAAGATGGACTTTGAGATCATCAGTACTGGAGGGACTGCCAAATTACTGCGTGAAAATGGTATTCCTGTCACCCTTGTCTCCGATTTGACCGGTTTCCCGGAAATTATGGATGGAAGAGTCAAGACACTCCATCCCCTCATTCATGGCGGTATTCTTGCAGACCGTGATGAAAAAGCGCATATGAAGAAAGCTGAAGAATTGAATATCCCCATGATAGACATTGTTGTTGTCAATCTTTACCCATTCAAACAGACCCTTCTGAAAGAAGATGTCACCCTCCCGGAAATCATAGAGAACATCGATATTGGAGGACCTTCCCTGATTCGTGCCGCTGCCAAGAATTTCAAATACGTTTCAATACTAACGGATCCCAATGACTTTTTTGCCTTTATCGATCAGTATTATTTAAATGGAGAACCTACCTTCGAATTTAGGAAATATCTTGCAGGTAAGGCATTTGCACATACGGCAGATTACGACACGGCAATTGCCACCTACTTTAAGCAGGATGAGATATTGCCGGAATTGATCCAGGTTTCGCTCCCCAAGCATGATAAATTACGCTATGGTGAAAACCCGCATCAGCAAGGTGCATATTACCTGGATCCTGCGCATGCCTGCATTAAAGTGCTTCACGGCAAGACGCCTTCCTATAACAACTACCTTGATATGGATGCGGCACTGAAACTGATCACCAATTTCAAGAATCCTACTACTGCCATTCTGAAGCACACCAATCCCTGTGGTATTGGAAGTGATAAATCACTTCTGCAATCCTATATCAAGGCTTTTGAAACCGATACAAGTTCACCCTATGGCGGAATTGTCGTTGTGAATCGGTCATTGGATATGGAAACAGCAGAAAAGATCAATGAGATATTTACGGAGATCATCCTCGCTCCGGATTTCCCGAAACCTGTCCTGGAAAAACTCATGAAGAAAAAGGATAGAAGACTCGTGCAGTATGATATGAGAAAAGTCATGCAACTGAAGGAACAACGGGCATTGCAGTCATGCTTGGGTGGTCTTCTCGTCCAGCAGATCGATCTGGGTAGGGATAATAACACGGAATGGAAGGTCGTAACGAAACGCCATCCGCTCGAAAATGAAACCAGTGCCATGATTTACGGATGGAAAGTCGTATCTATGCTAAAATCCAATGCCATTGCCTTCACAACAAATGAGCGCACATTCGGAATGGGTACGGGGCAAATGAGCCGGATCGATTCACTTGAAATCGCTGCAAAAAAAGCCAAAGAATATGGACACAACCTTAAGAAATCCATTTGTGCATCCGATGGATTCTTTCCATTCAGAGATAGCATCGAAGCACTTCATAAACTCGGTGTGAAAGCGGTGATCCAGCCAGGTGGCAGCAAATCCGATGAAGAAGTTATCAAGGCATGCGATGAATTTGGTATAACCATGATATTTACAGGCATGAGGCATTTCAGACACTAAAAGTTATATCTCAAGCATTATATAACAAATTGAATTCATGAGTTTATTCAAGGTAGCACTTGGAAAATTCTTATGCTATAGCTAAGTCATACCAATCCTAATCCTATGCCATTCCAATCCCGAGAGATTGGTATGGGATTGGTATGGGATTGGTATTGGATTGGAAAGAGATTGGAATGTTCAATGACGCGCCTTGGGCATCATATGGATATTCAGGTTGATTTGCATCAGTTTTGAATGCTCTGCATATGTTGATGTAAAGCGGGATAACGAAAAAAATTGACAGATAGAACCTGCTGAAAAACATGCAATCCTACGGTTTGGAGATGTGTCCGAGCTGGCTGAAGGAGCACGATTGGAAATCGTGTGTATGCGCAAAACGTGTACCTAGGGTTCGAATCCCTACATCTCCGCCATTTTTTAAAAAGCCCGATTGAATGATCGGGCTTTTTTTATACATTCATGATAAGACAAACAGCGTTTTTATAGTGATACATTTCTGTAAGACCATATCAGGAAAAGGTGCCTAAAAGCCATGAATGATGCTCATTTCACAGGTGAAACATCAATGTAACATTGTTACAACGGGATTACAGCTGTGTTTTAGCTCTTAATCGCATGTGAATTCGTAAGATACAGCCTTGTTTCATTGACCGCTTGTTATCCATATGTAACACACCAGGAAAGGAGCCTCAAAATATGAAATATTATAACGGCATAGAATACAACAAGATAGCTCATAATTCACTTATGGATTAACAATTGCATTTATCTATCATTTTTTCGTGTCTGGAGGTAAAATGAAACCGAGATTGATATTGTTTTTGTTTCTCTTGCTGATGAGCCAATTTGCACATGCTGATTTTTACGATGCAACACAGGTGAATACGATCAAATTGTATTTCACGCAATCCAATTGGGATACCATTTTGGACAATCTTTATGCAGCCGGAAGCGAGGAAAGGCTACTGGGTACTGCTGTGATCAACGGTGTTACATATGACAGTGTAGGTGTTCGGTATAAAGGGAACAGTTCCTATTCCGGTACGAGGGTGAAAAATCCGTTCAATATCAAGCTGGATTATATAAAGGGTGACCAGCTTCTCGAGGGTAAATACGGTACGATCAAGCTGGCTGATGGTTTTTGCGATCCCTCCTTTGTCAGGGAGACACTATCTTATGAAATTGCAAGAAAGTATATGCCCGCCGGCAAGGCGAACTATGCCAACGTTTATGTGAATAACACCCTGATAGGACTCTATACGAATGTCCAGGATGTTGATTCCTATTTTATGAAAGACCAACTGCATTGCAGCGGGAAGCCTCGTTTCAAATGCGATACCAATACGATGAGTACGGTGACGGTATGGGGTTATCTTGGTGCAGATTCAACAGCATATCAAACATATTATGGATTGGAGTCAGATTATGGCTGGGCGAGTTTGATCAATTTCACTAATGTGCTCAATAATAGCCCAAGTAATATTGAAACTGTGATGAATGTTGATCAGAATTTATGGATGTGCGCATTTGACAACCTGCTGGTCAGCCTGGATTCGCCCATCAATATCTTTCATAATTTCTATCTATTTGGAGATAATAATAATAGGATCAATCCCATCCTCTGGGATCTGAACATGTCATTTGGTGGGTTTAACCAGGGGATGACAACTTCTTCAATGCAGAATATGGATCCCCTGAGGAATTCCACAAGTACTACATTCACTCTGCTCAGTAAGATTCTTTCAACTGCAAGGTACAAAAAGATGTATATTGCACACATGAGGACCATGCTGACAGAGAATTTCTCGAATGGCTGGTATTCTACGCGTGCTTCCGAACTACAGGCAATTTGCGGTCCATCTGTACAGGCTGACCCAAATAAATTTTATACTTATGCCAACTTCACAGCGAATCTCACAAGCACGGTTACAGGTGGTTCAGGAGGACCGGGCGGTGGTTCAATCTGTGGAATTACACAATTAATGGGTACGCGGGTAACCTACCTGCTGGCGAGTTCAGCCTTTTCCGGGACTGTACCAACCATCAGTTCTATCACATATTCACCAACCACAGTATTGCCCAATTCAACGGTTACATTCAAGCTAACGGCAACGAATGCAACCTATGCGCATCTGGGAATTCGCCAGAATATAGCGAATAAGTTCATCAAGTACCAGATGTATGACGATGGAGCGCATGGTGATGGAGCAGCCGGAGATGGTGTTTATGGAATCACTGTGAATATAGGGTATGGTGAAGTGGAATATTACGGTTATGCTGAAAACTCATCCCAGGCAGTATTCTATCCAGCAAGAGCTGAGCATGAATTCCTTACGATCCCCGTTGCTTCCGAAAGCGGGGAGCTTATTGTAAACGAAATCAATTATAATGCAGCAAGCAGTTTTGATCCGGGGGATTGGATCGAGATCTATAATCCGAGCACTTCAGCGATCAATATAGCAAGCTGGTATTTAAGAGATGATGATAATGCGCATAAATTCACTTTTCCCACAGGAACCACGATTGCCGGGAATGGTTATCTGGTTGTGTGTCGTGATCATGCTTCTTTCATTTCACGTTTTCCGACCATCACCAATTCAATCGGCGATATGAGTTTCGGTCTGAGCAGCGGTGGTGATGCTGTGAGACTATACAAATCGACAGGAATAACCGTTGATTCGGTTGCATTCGGCGCCAGTTCACCCTGGCCCACGACACCCAATGGTGGGGGACCGACACTTGAGCTGTCGAACCCAACCCTTGATAATACATTGGCTGCCAGTTGGGTTGCTTCACTTGGACACGGAACACCAGGGAAGATCAACAGTGGATTGGCTTTATCCACAGAGCCGACAGCGCATGTCACTTCCTTCCATTCCTACGATACGACCTATTATGGGACAACACTGGGCTGGACAGGCTCCACAGGTATTCTATTACCTACGGGATATTTGATTAAAGGGAGTTATATAAGTCCGGACAGTATTATCGTACCTGTAGATGGTACCCCCGAAACCGATGATGTACTTGTGAAAAACGTTGCATACGGGACTGAAACAGCTGTTTTCGATCATCTCAAGGAGAATAGGACTGTATATTTCAAGATATATCCGTATGCAGGTTCCGATACAGGAATCAATTATAAGACTGTTACTCCTCCTTCTTTGACCTTGACTACAAGCACCGGACCTACCGGTTCTACCTTATCTGCAGGAGATATTGTATTCATCGAATACGGTACGGATGCACCTGATCGATTTGCTTTTCTCCTATTAAGGGATGTGGCAGAAAACACGATAATCCATTTTACAGATCGAGCATGGACAGGTTCTGCATTTGCCCTGACTGAGGATAGCTACGATTGGAGAGCTGTAGGAAGAGCATATCATTCAGGTGAAGTTGTCAGGGTCATAAGCGGGAGTATGTTATCTGTGAACGGTATATTTGAACCAGATTTTGATGATTTTTCAAATGATGGTGACCAACTTCTTGCCTACCAGGGAGCGGATAGCAGTCCCACTTTCATTGCCGGGATATCAACCACGAATTGGATAACGAGCGGTACAGTTACGAACTATACATCTTATTTACCTTCAACATTGACGATTGGTTCCAATGCAATTTCATTTGCATTGGAAATGGATAATGGTTATTATGACGGCAGCCTGTTGCAGGGTTCTGCATATCAAATCAGGACTGCAGTCTGCAATGCAGCCAATTGGACAAGGAGCCTTGTCCTGGATGCCTTTATATTTCCGAGTAACAGTTATGTGGTTACGGAAGGTTATGTGACCGGACTACAGATCTCAAAGGATGGGAATAATATTCATCTATCCTGGAGTGCATATGCAGGTGCTGCGTATTACATCATTTATGGTACAAATGTCCCGCCACAGGATTCGAAATCGGAAGATTGGTCAGTGATCCAGGCCAATGTAACCACAACCAGTGTAACAATTTCCGCTGCTGCTCTGAGCGGGAATACAAAATTCTTTAAGATCACAGCATATCAGAATTAAGTGATTATAGATACTCAGAGGAGAAATTCATGACGAAAATAACACAGATAATAAGTACCATGTTCGTTCTTATATTCATGTTGATACCTGCCAAAGGCATTGCTCAGGATTTCTACGATGCCGCTCAGGTCAATACCATACGATTGTATTTCACGCAATCCAATTGGGACCAGCTTCTCGATAACCTGTTCTCTGCTGGACAGGAGGGAAGACTTATGGGTACGGCAGTGATCAACGGTGTTACGTACGACAGTGTAGGAGTGCGGTATAAAGGCAATAGTTCCTATTCTGCCAGCAGGGTGAAGAATCCTCTGAATATTAAGCTGAACTATATGATACCAGGTCAATTGCTGGATGGAAAATATGGAACGATAAAGCTCTCAAATGCATTTTCGGATCCTTCATTCGTCCGTGAGACTCTCAGTTATGAAATTGCCAGAAAGTACATGCCGGCATGCAAGGCGAATTATGCCAATGTTTACGTGAATGACGTACTGATCGGTCTGTATACAAATGTTCAGGATGTAGACGAGTACTTTATGGAAACGAATCTCCACTGCGATGGAAAACCTCGTTTCAAGTGTGATACCAATACGATGAACGCGGTGACTGTCTGGGGTTATCTGGGGGCTGATTCAACCGCTTATCATACATATTATGGATTGGAATCCGATTATGGCTGGGCAAGTCTGATTCATTTCACGAATGTTCTGAACAATGACCAGAACAATGTGGCGACTGTGATGAATGTTGACCAGCATCTCTGGATGTGTGCATTCGATAATCTTTTAGTGAACCTGGATTCTCCCATCAATATATTCCATAATTTCTATCTCTTCGGAGATGCATCCAACCGACTCAATCCCATTGTCTGGGATTTGAACATGTCCTTCGGTGGTTTTGGCGGAGGCGGAGGACCTGGTGGGAATATCACCACCATGCAGCAATATAATCCGCTGCAAAACAGTACAAGCAGTACATTCACGTTACTAAGCAAGGTTCTGTCCAACACACGTTATAAAAAGATGTACATAGCGCACATGAGAACCATGATCAATGAGAATTTTGCCAATAGCTGGTATACAACCCGCGCAGCAGAACTCCAGGCAATCTGTGGTCCAAGTGTACAGGCGGATCCCAATAAACTCTATACTTACGCTAATTTCCAAGCAAATATCAATAGCTCGGTAACAGGTGGAAGCGGTGGTCCCGGCGGTGGAAGTGTTTGCGGTATTGCGCAACTGATGGGAACAAGGGCTACCTACCTACTAAGTTCCTCGAACTTCACAGGGACGGTTCCTACCATAGCTTCGATCAATCATTCCCCTGAAACGATCATCCAAAACAGCCCTGTCACTTTCACTCTTACAGCCACGAATGCCACTTATGCACAGCTTGGTGTAAGACAGAATTTAGCAAATGCCTTCGTGTATTATCAAATGTACGATGATGGTGCACATGGTGATGGTGCTGCGAATGATGGTGTATATGGAGTGACAATTACACCGTCTTATGGAGAATTGGAATACTACGGTTATGCTGAGAACTCATCTTATGGAGCCTTTCTTCCTGAACGTGCAGAGCATGAATTCTTTACCGCTTCTGTAATTGCAGAACCGGGCGAGATATACATTAATGAGATCATGGCAAATAATACCACATATGCCGATCCTAACGGTGATTTCGATGACTGGGTGGAGTTGTATAATGCAACTGACAATCCGATAGATATCGGTGGCATGTATATGGTGGACAGCCATTACAGCAACGGAATCTCAAGCTGGACGCATATCCCGACCACTTCCCCTACTGTAACGACCATCCCTGCTCATGGCTTCCTGGTTGTCTGGTTTGATGAAGAACCCACAGAAGGTCCGCTCCATATCAATAATAAGCTGGGTGCCACTGAGGATGCAGTATATCTGATTGATAGCGATGGCGCAACTGTGATCGATACCTACAACTGGACTGCTGCTACGGGTTTAAGCACAAGCGATGTCTCGATCGGGAGATTGCCTGATGGCGGTTCAACGTGGACGCTCTTTGGAGCAGGTCAGTCTCATGCATCGACACCCGGTTCCACGAATGTAACCAGCGGAGTCAATCTTCCACCGGTCATTTCGCAGATACACTATTCCCCTCTTGTGACAAGTCCTGTTGCTGCGGTCACCATCTTTGCAACTGTAACAGACCCGAATAATAATCTGTCATCTGTTTCTCTCTTATGGGGTGTGGGAGACTATAACATGTATACGAATGACATGTCTCTTACAGGGAGTGAGTATGCATATGTTATCGGCATATTCCCACTGAACACAGTGATCATGTATAGAATAAAGGCAGTTGATTCTGACAATGCAACGACACTTTCACCGGTATATCAGATAACGATTGGTTACCAGGCACCGACCTTGTATATCAACGAGATCATGCCTTCCAACACTGCCACGATAGTGGACAATTACCAGGAATACGAAGATTGGGTGGAAATCTACAATCCGGGTGATACAGCAGTGAATCTTGCCGGTTATTACCTCATGGACGATCATTATTACGACCCGACATATCTACCGACACCGATTGCATCAACTTCGTCCGATTCGACAACGATATCAGCACATGGCTACAAGGTATTCTGGTTCGACCAGGATCCTGAACAGGGAGTTCTGCATATCGATACCAAGCTCGGTGCATCCGGTGATGGTGTCTATCTGCTTGCTCCAGACATGATCTCTGTCATCGACAGTGTTAGTTGGAACAGTGATCTTGCCTTGGCGGCTGACCAATCGTATGGCAGGTACCCGAATGGTACCGCCAGTTGGATGGTATTCGGGATCACAACCGATCATCCTGTTACGCCAGGTATCTCAAATGGTGGTGTTGGAAACCAAGACCATATTGCATCTTCTTCCGTCCCGACACTCAGTATTTACCCGAACCCCTGCAAGGATAGGATGAACCTTGAAGTCAATAATGTTAAGAATACGGCTTTCGTTCGAATTTTCAACATTAGAGGACAATTGGTGAAAGAATTCACAACACAGCCGGGATCGAAAGCTGTACTGGATATTAGCGGTGCAACAGGTGATAGGATACCCAGCGGGATTTACTTTGTGAAAGTGAATGCAGGTCATGATAAGTTGTCTGAGAAAATCTGTGTCGTTCATTAAAAGGAGATAGCATGCGTAAATTGCTTTTATTCTGTCTCCTCGTGTCATGTGCTGCTTTCATCCATGGTGTCGTTATCACACAATGGGATTTCGATTCACAAAGTCTCACGCCTTCTATCGGGACAGGCTCAATATCCCTGATTGGTGGTGTCACGAATGATGGATACAGCACCGGATACAGTACAACATATGGATTGAGTACAACCACATATCCTGCCCAGTCAACCAACAACCTGACCGCGGGAATCTATTTTGAGGTATCCACGCTCGGATACAGCAATATTTCCTTGAGTTGGAATCATCGATTCAGCAATACCTCAGCAAATAAGGCAGTCTTATACTATACCCTGGATAAAACTGCTTCTCCAGTGGTTTGGACTGCAGCAAGCACATTATCAGCTACTGCTGGTGACAGTTGGTTCCAGAAATCTTATGACGGCAGTTCCATCAGTTCCCTGAATTCGAATCCGAATCTTGCATTCAAGATCGTATCGAGCTTTGGTGATGCCGGGAATACAGTCTATATGCCATCAAAAACAAGTAGCACATATGCAGCTTCAGGGAAATGGCGTTTTGATGACATCATAATCCAGGGAACTCCCGTTATTCCCTCTGTGCAGATTGTGGCTGATCTGTCTCATTTCTATTCGGTTGTGAATCAGTCATCTATTGAACAGAACTATACGGTAAATGGTTATAACATGATTTCTAATCTCCTGATCACAGCGCCTCAGTATTTTGGTATTCGAGTAGGAAGCACGGGAAGCTATGGTTCATCAGTTACCTTGACACCTGTCTTAGGGAGTATTTCTGCTTCCATTGAGGTGAGATTCAGTCCAACTGAATCAGGTACGCAAATCGGTATCATCACCCATTCCGGAACAGGTTTCAACACACAGGAGCTATCCGTTACCGGCTCAACAGTTTTACCGGAACCAACCTCTCATGTGACGAACCTGCACGCTACGCAGGTATCTTACTATCAATTGCATCTGAATTGGATTGACTCTGGGGGGGGAGTGCTTCCCGACGGTTATCTGATAAAGGGAAGCAAGATTGCTCCAGACAGCATCCTAAATCCGGTGGATGGAATTGTCCAGGATACAAAGAAACTCACACAGTATGTGAATTATGGAGTTCAGGATGCCCTTATCTATGAACTCGATGAGAATAGAGTCTATTTCTTCAAGGTATTTCCCTATACCAATTCCGGTGCACAGATCAATTATCTGACAGATGGAGATATTCCGGAATTTACAGTTGATACTGCCATTGGGCCCACAGGTACGACTTTGAGTGCCGGAGATATTGCGTTTACCGAATATGGTTCCGATTCTCCTGATCGATTTGCCTTCATCCTTTTGCGAGATATTACAGAGAATACGAAGATCAGCTTCACGGATAAGGGATGGGATGGTTCCGCTTTGATGGATGGTGAGGATATCTTCTATTGGAGAGGGGTTGGGCGTTCCTATGCCAGGGGAGAAGTGATTCATGTGATCGAAGATACCCTCCTTGCCAATGAAGGAATCAACAATCCCAGCTTCACAGGGTTTTCCAACAACGGTGATCAGATACTTGCATTCCAGGGAGCCACAGATTCACCCACTTTCATTGCAGGTTTCTCAACTTCAGATTGGCTGACCACGGGTGTTCCAACGAACAATAGTTCCTATCTGCCGACTTCCCTCATGATTGGTGAAACAGCACTGGGATTTTCATCTGAAATTGATAATGGATATTACAATGGTGCCGTACTCAGCGGTACAGCCCAGGAGATACGTGAAAGCATCAATGATCCCAATAATTGGATACGGAGCAACTCTCTCACAGGATTTACATTTCCCGCGTACACATTCAGCGTTAGTTCACCCATTGTAGAAAAAGTATCTATAACAAAGATCGGAATCACAACAGCCCAATTATCTTGGAGTTCTTTTAGTGGTGCAACTAGCTATAATATCTATTATTCAGATACGCCAAGTACTTCAGACCGTGACTGGCAACTGTATCAAAGTGGTGTTGTCGATACGTTTCTGGAGGTATCTTTCCCGTCTGATAATACGATCCGTCGATTCTTTTATATCAAGGCGAATCATTAGAATTTCATTCTGAATCCTTCTAACATATGAGCCGGTATTTTGATACCGGCTTTTTTTATTCATACAACAGAGAAGAAGCATCATGATTTTTCTTTATAATGCATTGATATTTTTAGATGTTAGGGCTTCCTCATGAAAGTGCCGTTCTTTTTTCTTCATGATATTTCCATGTGATTCCTCTTGACATTCCGACATTTTATTTGCTATTATACACTATATTAGATATTATAATGAGGTATCATGTCATACAAGGTAAGTGTTCTTCTTTTCATTGGAATCCTATCCATTTTCCCTCTTTTTGCTCAAAATTCCATTATCACTCAAATCGACAGCCTGATCACACCTTTAGCACAAAAAGGTGCTAATATTGGTATCGATATCCGTGATATTTCACACGATTCCACATTTTATGCCGTGAATTCAAAGGCATACATGACACCTGCATCGGTGCAAAAGCTCTTTATCACGGCTGTAAGCCTGATGAAATTCGGGGAAAACTACCAGTTTAAGACTCCTATTACATACTCCGGTAAGCTGAAAAAGAACAAGATCAAGGGTGAC